>DATIZV010000101.1:0-27385 GCA_035516915.1 Usitatibacter sp.
GACGTGGCCGACCTCGCCATCGGGCTGCTCCTCGCCGCCGTGCGGCGCATTCCGCAGGGCGACCGCTACGTGCGCGAAGGCAAATGGGCCGAGAAGGTGTTCCCGCTCACCGACACCCTCCAGAAGAAGACCCTCGGCATCGTCGGGCTGGGCCGCATCGGCCGCGCGATCGCGAAGCGCGCCGAGGCGTTCAACCTGAAGATCGCGTACCAGGGGCCGCAGCGCAAGGCCGACGTCGCGTGGCCCTGGTTCGCCGATCCGGCGGCGCTCGCCCGCGAGGTGGATTTCCTGGTCGCCGCCTGCCCCGGGGGCGAGGCCACGCGGGGGATCGTGAGCCGCGCGGTCCTCGAAGCGCTCGGTCCGCAGGGCGTCTTCGTGAACATCTCGCGCGGGTCGGTGGTGGATGAGCGCGCGATGATCGAGCTGCTGCGCGAAGGCAGGCTCGGCGGCGCGGGCCTCGACGTCTACGATCACGAGCCGCGCATCGATCCGGCCTTCTTCGCGCTGGACAACGTCGTCCTGCAGCCGCACGTGGGAAGCGCGACGCACGTCACGCGCCGGGCGATGGGGCAGCTGGTGGTCGACAACCTCGCGGCGTACTTCGCTGGCAAGCCGCTCCTCACGCCGTACAACTGACCCCGGCCGAAAACCGGGGACAGACCACGTTTATCAAAGCGCGCAACAGATCTTTTCGCGCTATGGAAAATGTGGTCTGTCCCCGGTTTTCACGGTTTCAGGCGCTTCATCCAGTCGAGGCCCGCGCTCGTCCCCGCCTTCGGCCGGTACTCGCAGCCGATCCAGCCCGCGTAGCCGAGCTCGTCGATCAGCCGGAAGAGATACGGATAGCTCACCTCCCCGACATCCGGCTCGTGGCGCTCCGGCACGCCGGCGATCTGCATGTGGCCGATGCCCGCGATGTGCTCGCGGATCTTCGTCGCGAGGTCGCCCTCGACGATCTGGCAGTGGTAGAGGTCCATCTGCACCTTGAGGTTGGGCTCCCCGGCCTCGCGGCACACGGCGTGCGCCTCGTCCTGGCGGTTGAGGAAGAAGCCCGGGATGTCGCGCGTATTGATGGGCTCGATCACGACGGTGATTCCGTCCTCGCGCGCCAGCCGCGCCGCCCACGCGAGGTTCGCCACGTACACCTCGCGATGGCGCGTGCGGTCCTCGCCGGGAGCGAGGAGCCCTGCCATCACGTGCAGGCAGCGGTTTCCCAGCACGCGGGCGTATTCGAGCGCCGTATCGATCGAGCGGCGGAATTCCTCCTCGCGCCCGGGAATCGAGGCGAGGCCGCGCTCGCCCTTCTCCCAGTCTCCGGGCGGCGCGTTGAAGAGCGCCTGCGCGAGGCCGTTCGCTTCGAGGCGCGAGCGGATCTCGCGCGCCTCGTGCGCATAGGGAAAGAGGAACTCGACGCCGCGAAAGCCGTCGCGCGCCGCGGCCGCGAAGCGATCCAGGAACGGGTATTCCCCGTACATCATCGTGAGGTTGGCGGCGAATCTCGGCATGCTCACCAGCGCGCGCCGAAGGCGCGGCGCAATTCGTCGATCTGCACCTCGTCCAGCGGCTCGGCGCGCCGCCCGCAGAGCAGCCACAACCGCGCCGTCTCCTCCAGCTCCTCGAGCACCGCCATCGCCGCGGCCGGCGTCTCGTGCCACACGTTGGGCCCGAGGCGATCCAGCATCACCGCGCGGATCGGGATGCCGCGCTTCGCCGCTGCGGCGATCGCCTCGGCGACGAGCTCGCCCACGCGCGCGTCCCCGGGCCGATGATAGGCGACGCGCGGCACGTGCCCCACCTTCATCACGAAGTACGGCGTGATCGGCGGAAGGAGCTCCGCCGCGCTCCACGCGCCCGCGAGCGTGAGCGCCACGAGGTGCGCCGAGTGCGTGTGGATCACGCAGCCGGCGGAAGGATCGCTCTCGTAGATGCGCCGGTGGAGGGCGAGCGTCTTGCTCGGTGGATCGCCCGCGATCGCCGCGCCCGAGGCGCCGACCTTCGAAAGCCGCGCCGGGTCGAGCAGTCCCAGGCACGCGTCGGTCGGCGTGATCAGGAAGCCGTCGGCGATGCGTGCGCTGATGTTGCCCGCCGTCGCGTGCGCGTAGCCGCGCGCGAAGAGGCTCGCGCCGATGCGGCAGACCTCCTCGCGCAGGCGCGCTTCATCCATGCCGCGTCCGGGGCGCCTGGGCCTCGCCCCGCAGCATCGAGAACGCCCTGGCGAAGAAATCCGGCGCGCCGAAGTTGCCCGACTTGAGCGCGAGATGCAGCACGGCGCCCGCGACGGGCGAAAACGCGCTGCACCACGGCACGCCCGGGTCGATCTGCGGGCCGATGCGCAGGCGCTCGACGCCGAGCTCGCGCATCGCCGCGCCCGCCGTCTCCCCGCCCGTCACGGCGAGCCGGCGCACGCCCATCTCGACGAGCCCGCGCGCGACCCGGGCGAGCGCGCGCTCGACGATGTCGCCCGCCTCCTCCACGCCGAGGCGCGCCTGCACCTCGCTCACCGCTTCGGGGGCCGCGGTCGTGTAGATGAGAACCGGCTGGTCGGAAAGGCGCTCCCGCGCCCATTGCAGCGCGGTGCGCACCGGGTCCTTGCGGTCGGCGAGCGCGAGCGGGTCCAGCAGGAACGCCGCGCCGCCCGAGCGCACGAACTCGCTCACCTGGCCGCGCGTCGCCGTCGAGCAGCTTCCCGACACGATCGCGGCGGGGCCCGCCACCGGCGGAAGGCGCGAGGCCCTCGGCGTCGGCTCGATGCCGAAATTGGCCGGCAGCGCGATCGCCACGCCCGATCCCGCCGTGACGAGCGGCAGCTCGCGAAGCGCCGGACCCAGCCGCACCAGGTCGCCGTCGGAGATCGCGTCCACGACCGCGATGCCGACGCGGTCGAGGCGCAGGTCGGCGAAGCGGCGCTCGATGGCCGAAGGTCCGGCGTCCACGACCGTGTAATCGATGAGCCCGACCTTGCGCTGCGTCTGCGCCTGCAGCACGCGCACCAGGTTCGCGTCGGTCATCGGCGTGATCGGATGGTTGCGCATCCCCGATTCGCTGAGCAGCACGTCGCCCACGAAGAGATATCCCTTGAACACGACGCGTTTGTTCTCGGGAAACGCCGGGCAGGCGATCGTGAAGTCGGTGCGCAGGGCCGACATCAGCGCGTCGATCACCGGCCCGATGTTGCCGCGCGGCGTCGAGTCGAACGTGGAGCAATACTTGAAGTAGACCTGCCGCGCGCCCGCCGCGCGAAGCCATTCCAGCGCGGCGAGCGACTGCGCCACCGCCTCCTTCGCCGGACAGGTGCGCGACTTGAGCGCCACCACGACCGCGTCGACCTCCTCGTCGAGCGGCGCGGCGGGAACGCCGATGGTCTGGACGACGCGCATGCCGCCGCGCACGAGGTTGTTGGCGAGGTCGGTGGCGCCGGTGGAATCGTCGGCGATGCAGCCGAGCAGCAGGGAGCTCATTGCGCCGATGGTAGCCCGATTGCGAGCTTCGCCACGTCGACCTCGAAGACCAGCGGGAAATGGGTCGACCAGGTGAGGTACTTGCGTGCGCCTGCTTCCGACACCGCCCAGAGGTGGCCGGAGCCGTCGAAGGCGAGGTCCTCGATGCCGCTCACCATCCGGTAGCTCGCGAGCGCGTTTCCGGTCGCGCGGTCGATGCGATGGATCGCGCCGGAGACGGGATCGCTCGTCGACACCCAGAGCGTGCCCTGAGCATCGAACGCCGCGCCCTGCGCCTGGGCCGGGACCGGGATCGACCCGAGCGCGCGCCCCTCGTCCACCGTGGCGCCGTCCGCTTCCTCGAAGATGCGCGGGTCGAGACGGTACATGCGCGACCGGGCGGGATCGCGCGACCAGGTGCCGATCCACAAGTCCTTTCCGTCGAACGCGGCGAACGAGCCGCGCAACTCGCCGCCGAGATTCACCGTGCCGAGCAGCGCCGCCTCGGCGCGGCCGGCCGCGAATGCCTTGTCGAGGTCGATGCGCCAGAGCCGGTGCGTGTCGGCCACGACGAGCGATCCGTCGCCCAGGTACGCGAGCCCGCCCGCATGGCCGCATGCCGCAGGCATGTCCACCCGGCCCTCGCGCTCGCCGCTCGCCATCGCGATCCGGTAGATCCGGCAGCGGCTGGGATAGGTGTGCAGCGGATCATCGCGATAGGCCGCGAGGAGCACGTCGCTCCCGACGACCGCGAGGCCCTGCGGCACGAAGCCCTCGCCGAGCTCCGGCACCCAGATCGTGCGCACAATCGCCGCGCCGTTCGGGACCGGCGCCGAGAGCGTGATCGGGTAGGAAGGCGGCTCGCCCAGGGGCGCGCGGGGCGGCTCGCCCGCCGTGGCGCATCCCGCGGCGAGGACGAGCGCCGCGACCGCGAGCTCCTTCACCGCTATTCCTTCACCGCGCCGGTCATTCCCGACACGTAGTACTCGACGAAGAAGGAATACATGACCGCCACCGGGAGCGAGCCGAGGAGCGCCCCGGCCATGAGCGGGCCCCAGTGGTACACGTCGCCCTCGACGAGCTCCGTGACGACCGCGATGGGCACCGTCTTCACCTCGGAGGAGGAGATGAAGGTGAGCGCGTAGATGAACTCGTTCCACGAAAGCGTGAACGCGAAGATGCCCGCGGAGATGAGCCCCGGCACCGCGAGCGGCAGCACGATCTTCACCAGGATCTGCCAGCGCGAGGCCCCGTCGATCAGCGCGCATTCCTCCAGCTCGAAGGGAATCGAGCGGAAGTAGCCCATCAGGAGCCAGGTGCAGAACGGGATGAGGAACGTGGGATACGTGAGGATCAGCGCCCAGCGCGTGTCGAAGAGGCCGAGCTTGAAGACGATCGCCGCGAGCGGGATGAAGAGGATCGAGGGCGGCACGAGGTAGGCGAGGAAGATCGCGAGGCCCACCTGGCGCGATCCCCTGAAGCGCAGGCGCTCGATCGCGTAGGCGGCGAGCACGCTCGCGAAGAGCGACGTGAAGGTGGACACCACCGACACCACCACCGTGTTCCACATCCAGCGCGGATAGTCGGTCTCGAAGACGAGGTGCTTGAAGTGCTCGAGCGTCGGCGCCGCCACCCAGAACGGGTTCTGGTCGCGCGACAGGAGCTCCGCGTCCGGCTTGATCGACGTCATCAGCATCCAGTAGAACGGGAAGAGCAGCGCGAAGAGGAAGATCGCGAGCGGAAGGTACAGCGTCACCACCCGGCGCGGGATGGACTCGAGGTATCCCATTGCCTCGACGGAGGTCGCCTCCTCGCGGCGCATCGCTTCGGTCGACATGCTCAGTCCCTCGCTCCCTGCTGCCATTTGCGCCGCTGCAGGCCGAAGTAGCTGAAGAGGATCGCGGCGAGCAGGAACGGGATCATCGCCGTCGCGAGCGCCGCGCCCTCGCCGAGGTTGCCCCCCGGGATCGCGCGCTGGAAGGAAAGCGTCGCCATGAGGTGCGTGGCGTTGAGCGGTCCGCCGCGCGTGAGGACGTAGATCAGCTGGAAGTCGGTGAACGTGAAGAGCACCGAGAACGTCATCACCACGGCGATGATCGGCGTGAGGAGCGGCAGCGTCACGTAGCGGAAGCGTTGCCACGGGGTCGCGCCGTCGAGCGCCGCGGCCTCGTAGAGCGAGGGCGGGATCGTCTGCAGCCCGGCGAGCAGGCAGACCGCCACGAAGGGGACGCCGCGCCAGATGTTCGCCGCGATCGTCGAAAAGCGCGCGTTCCAGGGGTCGCCGAGGAAGTCGATGTAGCGGTGGATGAGGCCCATCTTCACCAGCGCCCAGCTGATGACCGAGAACTGCGCGTCGTAGATCCACCAGAAGGCGATCGCCGAGAGCGCGGTCGGCACGATGAAGGGCAGCAGCACCACCGCGCGGAAGAAGGACTTGAACGGCAGGCTGCGGTTGAGGAGGAGGGCGAGCCACAGTCCCAGCACGAACTTGAGCACGCTCGCGACGACCGTGTAGAAGAGCGTGTTGAAGAGCGAGAGCCGGGCGACCGAGTCGTGCAGCAGGTCGTCGAAGTTGTCCAGCCCGACCCAGTGGCCGGGCCGGCCGATCTTCGCGTCCGTGAACCCGAGCCAGGTGCCCAGCCCCAGCGGGTAGGTGAGGAACACCAGCAGCAGCAGCGCCGCGGGCAGCATGAACAGCAGCCCGAGGAAATTGCGGTTGTCGAGAAGACGGTTCATGGGGTCGCGCCGTGGCGTCCGGCCCGGTCGAGCGGCGCGTCGTCCGCTCGAACCGGGCCGGGTGGACGCGGCGAGCTCGCGCTCGTCCGCGTCACACCTTGTAGTACCGCTCGGCGCGCTTCTGCGCCCGCTCCGCGGCTTCCTTCGCCGTCTTCTGGCCCGAGGCCGCTTCCGCGACCATGTTCACCATCACGAAGTCGGCCATCGTCGCGGCCGAGGCGTAGCCCATGGTGCCGGCGTAGCCGTTCGGCAGCATGATCTTCATCGCGTCGCGATACGGCGTGTGCTTCGGATCCTCGGTCCACACGGAGTTCTTCTCGTAGGCCTTGAGCGGCTGCGTCACGTAGCCGATGGCCGCCTTCTGCCACGGCTCGTACTGCGCCTGCTCCATCATGAAGGCGAGATAGGCCTTCGCGGCGTTCTTGTACTTCGAGTACTTGAACAGCATCATCGGGAAGAAGAGGTTCAGCTCCGTCTGCCTTCCCACCGGCCCGATCGGCATGGGCGAGTGCTCGATGTCCTGCGCGAGCGCCTTGAGCTTCGGGTCGTCGGACTTCTTCGCCGCGTAGTAGATCGAGATGCCGTTGTAGGTGAGGCCGATCTGCCCGTCGAGGAACGCCTTGTTGTTGTTCGGGTCGAGCCAGGAGAGCGTGCCGGGGACGAACGTCTCGTAGAGCTCGCGCGCGTACTCGAGCGCGGCGATGGTCTCGGGGCTGTTGATGACGACGTTGTTGTGCTGGTCGACCATCTTGCCGCCGTGCGTCCACACCAGCCAGTGCGTCCAGCAGTTGCCGTCGCCCGTGGCATTGCCGAGCGCGAAGCCGGGCGGGCAGCCCTGCGCCTTGAGCGCCTTGGCGTACTTCATGAAGCCCGCGAGGTCGCGCGGGAACTCGCTCATGCCGGCCTTCTCGAGCTGGCTCTTGCGGTAGACGAGCGCGTTGCCCGCGCAGCCCATCGGCACGGCGATCCAGCGCCCCTTGTCGGTGCAGTAGTCCTTGCAGACGTCGTACCAGCCGCCGTACTTGTGGCCGAGGTAGTTGCAGACGTCGGTGACGTCGACCAGCTTCTCGGGATACTGGTGCGCGTCCTCGAAGGTGGAGATGATGATGTCCGGTCCGCTGCCGACGTTCGCCGCCACGGCCGCCTTCGGGCGCACGTCCTCCCAGCCCTCGCTGTCGACCCGCACCTCGATGCCGGTCTGCTCCGTGAACTTCTTCGTGTTGGCGAGCCACAGGTCCTCGTCGCCCTGCACGAACTTCTTCCAGCGCAGCACGCGCAGCTTCGCCCCCTTCTCGGGCTTCCAGCGACTCTCGGCGAGCGCGTCGCCCGACCACATCGCCCCACCCACTCCCAGCGATCCCGCGGCCGCGGCCCCCGCCGTGGTCTTCAGGAAATCGCGTCTCGTGTACCTGGACATCGCAACCCTCCTTCGCTGTTGTTAACCCACTGGCCTCAACGACTTTCCCGACGCCGCATCGAAGAGATGCGTGCGCTCGTGATCCGGGGCGAGGCGGATCGGCTCGCCCGTGCGAAACTCGTGGCGCTCGCGGAAGACCGCGGTGACTTCCGTGGACCCGATCTTCGCGAACACCTGCGTGTCGGCGCCGGTCGGCTCGACCACCACCACCTGTGCCGGCAGCCCCTGCGCGGAGGCGAGCGACAGGTGCTCGGGACGAGTGCCGTAGATGACCGGCTGCCCGTCCTCGCCGCCCGCGTCGCGCGGCGCCGGCACGCGGTCGCCGCCTTCGAGCTCCACCTCGGCGCGACCGTTCGCGCGGCGCAGCTTCGCGGGCAGGAAATTCATCGCCGGCGACCCGATGAAGCCCGCGACGAAGAGGTTCGCGGGATGGTCGTAGAGGTCGAGCGGCCTGCCGCGCTGCTCCACGACGCCGTCGCGCATCACGACGATCTGGTCGGCCATCGTCATCGCCTCGATCTGGTCGTGCGTCACGTAGACGGAAGTGGTCTTCAGGCGCTGGTGCAGCTCCTTGATCTCGGTGCGCATCGCGACGCGCAGCTTCGCATCCAGGTTGGAGAGCGGCTCGTCGAAGAGGAACACCTGGGGATCGCGCACGATCGCCCGTCCCATCGCCACGCGCTGGCGCTGGCCGCCGGAGAGCTGGCGCGGATAGCGGTCGAGGAAGTCCCCCAGGCCCAGGATCGCCGCGGCCTTCGCGACGCGCGTGTCGATCTCGCTCCTCGGGCGCTTCGCGAGCAGCAGGCTGAAGGCCATGTTGTCGCGCACCTTCATGTGCGGGTAGAGCGCGTAGTTCTGGAACACCATCGCGATGTCGCGCTCCTTGGGGGGCATGCGGTTCACGACCTTGCCGCCGATCTCGATCTCGCCGCCGGAGATCTCCTCGAGCCCCGCGACCATGCGCAGCAGCGTCGACTTGCCGCATCCCGACGGCCCGACCAGCACGGCGAACTCGCCGTCCGCGATGTCGATGTCGACCCCGCGGATCACGTGCGTGCCGCCGAAGTACTTCTGGACGCCGCGGATGCGCACCGATGCCATCAGTTCTCCCGTCCTTCCACGACCACGTATGTCGGCCTTCCCTCGCGCGCCCAGTCGATCAGGTTCTGCGCGGCCTTGCGGCGCAGCTCCTGTTCCCCCTCCTTCGAGTAGAACGCGGCGTGCGGCGAGAGCATCACGCGCGCGTGGCGGAGCACCGGATGATCCGCCTCCGGAGGCTCCTTGGGAAGCACGTCGAGCGCCGCCGCCTCGAGCCGGCCCGCATCGAGCGCGTCGAGCAGGTCGTTCAGTTCCACGACGGCGCCCCGCGCGGTGTTGACCAGCCAGGAGCCGGGCCTCATCGCCTCGAAGGCGCGCGCGCATGCGATGCCGCGGGTCTCCTCGGTGAGCGGCACGTGCAGGGAGACGACGTCCGACTCGCGCCACAGGCCCGCAAGATTTACGCGTTGCACGTACGAAGGGAAATCGCCATCCGCGACGTACGGATCGCACGCGACGATGCGGCCGAAGGCGCGCTGCGAGAGCTCCGCCATGCGCTTGCCGATGCGCCCGAGGCCGAGGATGCCGAGGGTGAGCCCGGAGGGGCGGCGCAGCTCCCCCGTCGAGAGGTAATGCCAGCGCCCGGAGCGCACGTCCCGGTCGTAGCGCGGAAGATGGCGAACGAGCGAAAGCGCCATGCCGAGCGCGTGCGTGGCGACCTCCGCGACGCCGTAGTCCGGCGAGTTCGCGACCCATACGCCGAAGCGGCGCGCGTCCTCGAGGTTCACCGTGTCGTAGCCCGCGCCGAAGCGGCTCACGACCCGAAGCTCGGGCCGCGCCGCGAACACCTTCGCGTTGATCGGCGCGTACTGCGCGAGAACGCCGGCGCAGCCCGCCGCCTCGCGCACGAGGTCCTCCTCGGTGCGGCATTGCGCCACCTTCACCTCGAAGCCGGCCTCGCGCAGCTGCGCGAGCTCCAGGTCGACGTCGGGAAAGTCGTAGTCGGTGATCAGGAAACGCAATCGGAGAGTCTCTCCCCGGGCCGAGCCTCGCGCGGACGTCCGGTCAATGGTTGTCGCGCGGCACTGCGCTGCCGCTCTTGCCCACGAGGAAGTCGAGGTCGCAGCCCTCGCTCGCCTGGTTCACGTGCTCGACGTAGAGCTTCCAGTAACCGCGCGCGAGGTGCGGCCTGGGTTTCCTCCACGCCGCGCGCCGCCTCTCGAGCTCCGCGTCCGGGACGTCGAGGTGCAGGCGGCGCTTCGCGACGTCGAGCTCGATGAGGTCGCCCTCCTTCACCAGCGCGAGCGGCCCGCCCGCGGCCGATTCCGGGCAGACGTGCAGGACCACCGTCCCGTACGCGGTCCCGCTCATGCGCGCGTCGGAGATGCGCACCATGTCGGTGATGCCGCGCTTGAGGATGCGCGGCGGAAGCGCCATGTTGCCGACCTCCGCCATGCCCGGGTAGCCCTTCGGCCCGCAATTCCGGAGCACCATCACGCAGCTCTCGTCGATGGCGAGCTTCGGGTCGTCGATGCGGCGGTGGAAATCGTCGATGTCCTGGAAGACCACGGCGCGGCCCTTGTGCTTCATGAGCTTCGGCGTCGCCGCCGACGGCTTGATGATCGCGCCGTCGGGGCAGAGGTTGCCGCGCAGCACCGCGATCCCGGTATCGCGCTTGAAGGGACTGGCGAACGGCATGATCACTTGCGGGTTGTCGTTCCTCGCGTCCTTGCAGTTCTCCCAGAGCGTCTTGCCGTTCGCGGTGAGCGCGTCCCTGTGCAGCAGGCCCTGCTCGCCCAGCTCGCGGATCACGACCGGGAGCCCCCCCGCGTAGCAGAAGTCCTCCATCAGGTAGCTTCCGTTCGGCATCAGGTTCACGAGCGTGTGCACGCCGCGGCCGAGCTCGTCCCAGTCCTCGAGGTCGAGCTTCACGCCGATGCGCCGCGCGATCGCGATCAAGTGGATCACCGCGTTGGTCGAGCCGCCGATCGCCGCGTTCACCCGGATCGCGTTCTCGAACGCCTCGCGCGTGAGGAGCTTCGAGAGCGTGAGGTTCTCCTTCACCATGCCGACGATGCGCCGGCCCGCCATGCGCGCGATCACGTTGCGGCGCGCGTCCACCGCCGGAAAGGCGGCGTTGCCGGGAAGTCCCAGCCCGAGCGCCTCGACCATCGAAGCCATCGTCGAGGCGGTGCCCATCGTCATGCAGTGGCCGTGCGAGCGGTGCATGCAGCTCTCGGCCTCGTGGAACTCGTCGACGGTGATCCTCCCGGCACGCAACTCCTCGGAGAGGAGCCAGGTGTTGGTGCCCGAGCCGATGCGCTCGCCCTTGTACCAGCCCGAGAGCATCGGGCCGCCGGAGACGCCGATCGTGGGAAGGTCGACGCTGGAAGCGCCCATCACCAGCGAGGGCGTGGTCTTGTCGCAGCCCATGAGAAGCACCACGCCGTCGATGGGATTGCCGCGGATCGACTCCTCGACGTCCATGCTGGCGAGGTTGCGGTAGAGCATCGCCGTGGGACGCAGCAGCGTCTCCCCGAGCGACATCACCGGGAACTCCATCGGGAAGCCGCCCGCCTCGACCACCCCCGTCTTCACGTGCTCGGCGAGCGTGCGGAAATGGGAATTGCAGGGCGTGAGCTCGGAGTAGGTGTTGCAGATGCCGATCACCGGCCGGCCGTCGAACTGGTCCTGCGGCACGCCGCGGTTCTTCACCCACGAGCGGTAGATGAAGCCCATCTTGCCTTCGCGCCCGAACCACTCGGCGCTGCGGCGCTTGCGCGATGCCATGCGGGGGACCTCCTCGGCGTGCCGTCACAGGGTAAGTCGCGCCGCGCGGGCTGGTCAAGTGGTCAGGCCAATTCCGAGGTATGCTGGCGCGCGGGCGCCACGGGAAACCCATGAACCAGCTCGACTTGAAGGGCCGCAACGCGATCGTCACCGGCGGGGCGGCGGGCATCGGATTCGCGATCGCGCAGCGCCTCGCCGCCTCGGGCGCGCGCCTCTCGCTGTGGGACCGCGACGCCGGCGCCCTCGAACGCGCCGCGGCCGCGCTCGGCTCCGGCACGCATACCGCGCGCCCCGACGTAAGCGACGAAGCCGCGGTCGCGGGCGCCCTCGAGGCGACGCTCGCCGCGCTGGAACGCGTCGACGTGCTGGTCTGCAGCGCCGGCATCACCGGTCCGAACACCACGACCTGGGAGTACCCGGTCGCCGCGTGGCGGGAAGTCCTCGACGTGAACCTTACGGGAGTCTTTCTCTGCAACCGGGCGATCGTGCCGCACCTGCGCGCGAACGACTACGGCCGCATCGTGAACATCGCGTCGATCGCGGGCAAGGACGGCAACCCCAACGCGAGCGCCTACAGCGCCTCCAAGGCGGGCGTGATCTCGCTCACGAAATCGCTCGGCAAGGAGCTCGCGGGGACCGGCGTGCGGGTGAACTGCGTGACGCCGGCGGCCGTTCGCACGGGAATGTTCGCCCAGATGACCCGCGAGCACATCGACTTCATGCTCTCGAAGATCCCGATGGGGCGCTTCGGCACGGTGGAGGAGATCGCTGCGCTGGTGGCGTGGCTCTGCACCGAGGAGTGCTCGTTCTCGACCGGCGCCGTGTTCGACCTTTCCGGCGGGCGCGCCGTGTACTAGGGGTGCTACCATCGAAGCGCCCGCGCCGCGATGAAGATCACGCCCGAATACGCCGAGCTCAACCGCCTGCTCCATTCGACCGGGCGCTTCGGGATGTCGGGAGGACGCTGGGCGGCGCCCGTGCTGGCGCTCTGCGAGCAGCTCGCGACGCGCGACGTCCTCGATTACGGCTGCGGCCAGCGCACGCTGGAGAAATCGCTGCCGTTCCCGATCCGCAACTACGATCCCTGCATCCCCGGCCTCGACGCGCCGCCCGCGCCTGCCGACATCGTGGTCTGCACCGACGTCCTGGAGCACGTCGAGCCCGATTGCCTCGAGGAGGTGCTGGACGACCTGCGCCGGGTCACGCGCGACGCGGGCCTGTTCCTCGTCGCGACGCGTCCCGCCGACAACGTCCTTGCCGACGGGCGAAACGCGCACCTCATCCAGCAGCCGAAATCGTGGTGGCTGCCGAAGCTCGAGCGGCGCTTCCGGATGAGCCAGGTGCGCGACCTGCCGGGCGAATTCGCCGTGATCGTGCGCGCGCTGCCGCGCGGCTGAGGGCGTTGCGCGCCGGCCCTTGCGCCGGGGCATTTTCGGAGTAGAGTCGGTATTCGTCCGCGCTCGCGGCCTTCCCTTCGCTTTTCCGAAATCGCCAGGAGGAGTGTCGATGAAGATCCCCGTTTCCCTCGCGGTGAACGGCAAGCCCGTTTCCGCCGAGATCGAACCGCGCACCCTGCTCGTCGAGTTCCTGCGCGGCCCGCTGCAGCTCACCGGCACGCACGTCGGGTGCGACACCGCCCAATGCGGCGCCTGCACGGTGCTCGTCGACGGCAAGCCCATGAAGAGCTGCAACATGCTCGCGATCCAGGCGCAGGGCAGGTCGATCACGACGATCGAAGGCCTCGCCACCGACGGCGCACTGCATCCGATGCAAGCCGCGTTCCGCAAGCATCACGGCCTGCAATGCGGCTTCTGCACGCCGGGAATGGTGATGGCGGCGGTGGGCCTCGCGGGCCAGGCGAAGCAGCCCACCGAGGCGCAGATCCGCGAGGCGCTCGACGGCAACTTCTGCCGCTGCACCGGCTACCACAACATCGTGAAGGCCGTGCAGGAAGGCCTCGCGGAAATGACGGCCTGACGCCGCCTCATCCCGGCACCGCCGGATCCATTCGCACTGGAGACATCCATGACCGATACCACCGTTCGCGAGAAGGCGACCACCGCGCCGCCGCGTGCGACGAAGCCGACCGGTCCCATCGGCGCGCGCGTCGAGCGCAAGGAGGACGCGCGCTTCCTCACCGGCGCCGGCCAGTACACCGACGACGTCACCCTTCCCCATCAGACCTACGCGTGCTTCGTTCGCTCGCCGCATGCGCACGCGAAGATCCGCTCGGTCCGCACCGAGGCGGCGAAGCGTTCCCCCGGCGTGCTGGCGGTGTACACCGGAGCGGACCTTCCGGCCTCCGTCGGCGGGCTGCCCTGCGGCTGGCTCATCACCGGCAGCGACGGCAAGCCGATGAAGGAGCCCAAGCACCCGATCCTCGCCCAGGGCAAGGCGCGCTACGTGGGCGACCAGGTCGCGATCGTGATCGCCGAGACCTACGACCAGGCGAAGGAAGCCGCGCAGCTCGTGGAGGTGGATTACGAGCCGCTGCCCGCCGTCGTCGACGTGCGCGACGCGACGCGCAAGGGCGCGCCTGCCGTCCACGACGAGGCGCCGGACAACGTGTGCTACGTCTGGGGGCTGGGCGACAAGGCGGCGGTCGACGCGGCGTTCGCAAGCGCGGCCCACGTCACCACGCTAGAGTTCGTCAACAACCGCCTGATCCCGAACGCGATCGAGCCGCGCGCCTGCAACGCCGCATACTCGCGCGCCGACGATTCGTACACGCTCTACGTGGCGAACCAGAATCCGCACGTCGAGCGGCTGCTGATGACGGCGTTCGTGCTGGGTCTTCCCGAGCACAAGGTGCGCGTGATCGCACCCGACGTGGGCGGCGGCTTCGGCTCGAAGATCTACCTCTATGCCGAGGAGACGGTCTGCGTATGGGCCTCGAGGCTCGTCGGGCGCCCGATCAAGTGGACCGCGGAGAGGAGCGAATCCTTCCTCTCCGATGCGCACGGCCGCGACCACGTCACGAAAGCGGAGCTCGCGCTCGACAAGGACGGCAAGTTTCTCGCGCTGCGCGTGAAGACCAGCGCGGCGATGGGCGCGTACCTCTCGACGTTCGCCTCCTGCATCCCGACCATCCTCTACGCGACGCTGCTCGCCGGGCAATACACCACGCCCGCGATCCATTGCGAAGTGACGGCGGTGTTCACCAACACCGCGCCCGTGGATGCGTATCGCGGCGCCGGCCGGCCCGAGGCGACCTACGTCGTCGAGCGCCTGGTCGCCACCGCCGCGCGCGAGATGAGCCTCGCGCAGGACGAAATCCGGCGACGGAACTTCATCCGCAAGTTTCCGTATGCCACCCCGGTCGCCCTCACCTACGATACGGGCGACTATGAAGCGTGCCTTGACGGCGCCATGAAGCTCGCGGACGTCGCCGGATTCCCGAAACGCAGGGAGGAAGCCGCGAAGCGCGGCAAGCTGCGAGGGCTCGGATATTCCTCGTACATCGAGGCGTGCGGTCTCGCGCCCTCGAACGTCGCCGGGTCGCTGGGCGCGCGCGCCGGCCTCTTCGAGGCGGGCGAGGTGCGCGTGCACCCGACGGGCAAGGTGACCGTCTTCACCGGCTCGCACAGCCACGGCCAGGGTCACGAGACCACCTTCGCGCAGGTGGTGGCCGACCGCCTCGGCATCGCGGTGGACGACGTCGACGTCGTGCACGGCGACACCGGGCGCATCCCCTTCGGCATGGGCACCTACGGCTCGCGCTCCATCGCGGTGGGCGGCACGGCGATCATGAAGGCGGTGGACAAGGTCGTCGCGAAGGGCCGCAAGATCGCCGCGCACCTGATGGAGGTGAGCGACGCCGACGTCGAGTTCAAGGACGGCAAGTTCACGGTGAAGGGCACCGACAAGAACGTGCCCTTCGCGCAGGTGGCCCTCACCGCCTACGTGCCGCACAACTACCCGCTCGACAAGCTCGAGCCGGGCCTCGACGAGACCGCCTTCTACGACCCGACCAACTTCACCTATCCGGCCGGAACGCACATCTGCGAGGTGGAGATCGATCCGGAGACGGGGGAGACGAAGATCGCCTCCTTCAGCGCCTGCGACGACTTCGGCAACGTCATCAACCCGATGATCGTCGAGGGACAGGTGCACGGCGGGCTCGCGCAGGGCATCGGCCAGGCGCTGCTCGAGGGCTGCGTCTATGACAAGGAATCGGGGCAGCTCCTCACCGGCTCGTACATGGACTACGCGATGCCGCGCGCGGCGGACCTGCCCTCGTTCAAGGTCGACACGCGCGTCACGCCGTGCACGCACAACCCGCTCGGCGTGAAGGGCTGCGGCGAGGCCGGCGCGATCGGCGCCCCCGCCGCCGTGATCAACGCGATCTGCGATGCCGTCGGCGTGAAGGACGTCGAGATGCCCGCGACCTCCGAGCGCGTGTGGCGCGCGATCCGCTCCGCCCAGAAGAGGAGCTGACCATGCAGACTTTCGGCTATTCCGAGCCCTCCACGGTCGCGAAGGCCGCGGGCGCCGCCTCCGCCAACTCCGAAGGCCGCTATCTCGCGGGCGGCCAGTCGTTGCTCGCCGCGATGAAGCTCGGCCTCGCCGCGCCCGGCGAGCTCATCGACCTCTCGCGCGTCGCGGACCTGCGCGGCATCAAGGTGGAAGGCAACGGCGCCGCGATCACGGTCGGCGCCATGGCGACGCACGCCGAAGTGGCCGCCTCCCTCGAGGTCGGCGCGCGCATTCCCGCGCTCGCGGCCCTCGCCGGCGGGATCGGCGACGCGCAGGTGAGGAACCGCGGCACGCTGGGCGGCTCGCTCGCGAACGACGATCCGGCCGCCGACTACCCCGCGGCGGTTCTGGCGCTGGGAGGCACCGTCAACACGAACAAGCGCCAGATCGCGGCCGACGACTTCTTCAAGGGACTCTTCGAGACCGCGCTCGCCCCGGGCGAGCTGATCCTCTCGGTGACGTTCCCGGTGCCGAAGCGCGCGGCCTACCAGAAGTTCCGCAATCCCGCGTCGCGCTTCGCGCTGGTGGGCGTGTTCGCAGCACAGACCTCGCAGGGGGCACGCGTGGCGGTCACCGGGGCGGGCTCGCGCGGCGTGTTCCGCGTGAAGTCCATGGAGCAGGCGCTCGCGCGCGAGTGGTCGCCCAAGGCGATCGAGTCGGTCGCGGTTCCCGCTTCCGAGCTGCAATCGGACCTGCACGCGAGCGCGGAATACCGCGCGCAGCTCGTCAACGTCCTCGCGCGCCGGGCGGTCGCGGCCGCCGCTTGACGCCGTCCTGCGGCCGGACTCCAATTTCAGCCATGAATGCGGAGTCCGGTCCCGTCGCATCCGCCGAAGCCGCGCAGCAGCTCCTCGCCCGCGCCGACTACGTCGCGGAACGGCGGCTCGCGACGGCGGTGTTCCTCGCGTTGCGCCTGGGACGGCCGCTGTTCCTCGAGGGAGAGGCCGGCGTCGGCAAGACCGAGCTCGCCCGTGCCCTCGCCGCATCGCTCGATCGCGAGCTGATCCGCCTGCAATGCTACGAAGGGCTCGACGTCGCGAGCGCGGTCTACGAATGGAACGTGCAGCGGCAGATGATCGCGATCCGCCTCGCGGAGGCTTCCGGCCGCGCGCGCGAGGGCTCGCTCGAGCGCGACCTGTTCTCCGACGAGTACCTGGTGAAACGCCCGATCCTGCGCGCGCTCGAGACGCCGGCCGGGGCGGCCGCGCCGGTGCTCCTCATCGACGAGCTCGACCGCGCGGACGAGCCGTTCGAGGCCTACCTCCTCGAGGTGCTCTCCGATTTCCAGGTGACGATCCCCGAGCTGGGGCCGGTGCGCGCCGCCGAGCCGCCGATCGTCGTCATCACCTCCAACCGCACGCGCGAGATCCACGACGCGGTCAAGCGGCGCTGCCTGTACCACTGGGTCGACTATCCCGACGCCGCGCGCGAGCTCGAGATCCTGCGCCGCAAGGCGCCGGGCGCCTCCGAGGCCCTGTCGCGCGAGGTGGTCGCCTTCGTGCAGCGGCTGCGCGGCATGGACCTCTACAAGGCGCCGGGGGTGGCGGAGACCATCGACTGGACGCGCTCGCTGCTGCTGCTCGACTCGCTCACGCTCGATCCGCAGGCGGTGAGCGACACGCTGGGCGCGCTCCTCAAGTACCAGGACGACCTCGCGCGGCTGCCGCGCGAGGAGATCGCCTCCCTCCTCGAGGAAGCGAAGGCGCGGGCGACGGCATGATGCCGCTCGTCGCATTC
Source organism: Usitatibacter sp. (assembly GCA_035516915.1). GTDB lineage: Bacteria > Pseudomonadota > Gammaproteobacteria > Burkholderiales > Usitatibacteraceae > Usitatibacter. Next base: position 17,632 of record DATIZV010000101.1, read on the forward strand.
GCCCTGCCCCGTCGTCCCGGCGGCCGCCTGGCGGAGAACGTGGTGCACTTCGCGCGCGTGCTGCGCGTGACCGGCATCCCGATCGGCACCGACAAGGTGATGGATGCGGTGCGCGTGCTGCCGGAAGCCGGCCTCGCGCGGCGCGAGGACTGGCACGACACGCTCGCCGCGCTCTTCGTCACGCGCCGCGAGCAGCAGGCGCTCTTCGACGAGGCGTTCGAGCGCTTCTGGCGCGACCCCGCGATCGAGGAACGGGTGCGGGCGCTGCTCCTGCCGAAGGTGCAGGGCCGCACGCCGCGCGACGAATCGGCCGGGCGGCTCGCCCAGGCGCTGCATCCCCCGCGCGACCCGCACCGGCGCGGGATCGAGGCGCCGCCCGAGGTGAGCGTGGATGCGGCGCTCACGTTCTCCCCGAGCGAGCGCCTGCGCACGCTCGACTTCGAGCGCATGACGGGCGAGGAATGGGCCGAGGCGAAGCGCGCCGTGGCGAACCTGCGGCTTCCGGTTCCCGAGGTCCGCACGCGCCGCTACGCTTCGTCGCGGAGCGGGCATGCCGTCGACCTCGCCGCCACGATGCGGCTGATGGCGCGCCGCGGCGGCGACATCGCGAACCTCGCACGCCGCGAGCGGCGCCTGCGGCCGCCGCCGCTCGTCGTGCTGTGCGACATCTCCGGCTCGATGCACCGCTACACGCGCATGTTCCTGCATTTCCTGCACGCGCTCACGCGCGGCCGTCCCGGGGCGAGGGGCGCGGGGGGAAGCTGCGTGCGCATCTCCACCTTCGTGTTCGGCACGCGCCTCACGAACATCACCCGGCCGCTTCGGGATCGCGACGTGGACCAGGCCCTCGCGAAGGTGGCGGCGGCGGTGCACGACTGGGCGGGCGGCACGCGCATCGCGTCGTGCCTGCGCGAGTTCAACTTCCGCTGGGCGCGGCGCCTGCTGGGGCAGAACGCCTGCGTGCTGCTCCTCACCGATGGCCTCGATCGCGACGACGAGCAGGCAGCCCCTCCCCGAGCGGCCCGGCCGGGGAGGCTCGCCTCCGAGATGGAGCGGCTGCACCGCTCCTGCCGCCGCCTCATGTGGCTCAATCCGCTGCTTCGCTACGAGGGCTTCGAGCCGCGCGCCTCGGGCATCGCCTCCATGCTTCCCCACGTCGACGACTTCATTCCCATGCACAACCTCGAAACGCTGCACGACCTCGCCGCGTCGCTCGCGCACTGACCATGGAGCTCAAGGGCGAGCGCAGGCTTCCCGTCGATCGCGCCGCGGCCTGGGCGGCGCTCAACGATCCCGAGCGGCTGAAGGCCGCGATCCCCGGCTGCGAGTCGATGGAGCGCACCGGCGAGAACGAATATCGCGTGGAGGTCGTCGCGGCGCTCGGCCCGGTCCGCGCGAAGTTCCGCGGCAAGCTCCGCGTCGAGGACGCGGTGGTGCCCGAGCGCTACACGCTGCGATTCGAGGGAGAAGGCGGCGCGGCGGGATTCGCGAAGGGGTCGGCGAACGTGAGCCTCGCCGACGACGGCGGCGCGACGCGGGTCTCCTACGTCGTGAGCTCGCAGGTGGGCGGGCGCATCGCGCAGGTGGGAAACCGCCTCATCGATTCGGCCGCGCTCAAGCTCGCCGACGACTTCTTCGCCGCGTTCGAGCGCCAGCTCGCTCCGCCCGGGGCGCGCCACGAGGAGACCGTCCTCGAGGAGCTGGAGCAGAGCTTCGTGCTGCACGACCCGCGCACCTGGAACTGGGTCGCCTGGGTGGTGCTCCTCGTGATCGTGGTGGTGCTCGCCGCGCTGCTGGTGCGCTGAGGAGCGCCCGCCCGGGCCTCGCGCATCGTCGATCGCCGGCACGCGATCAGGATCGCTGCGCATCGCGGGCGAGGCGTGCGAGGCCCTCGTCGAGCCGCGCCGAATCGGGCAGCGCGATGCGCATGGCGTTCTCCAGCACGTCGCGGAACTCCGCCGCGCTCGCGAGCAGGCGCTTCTCCGTGCGCCCGTCGCGATGGTGGATCGCGTAGCGCGCGTTGCGCAGCGCATGCCGCAATCCCGGCGCCGCGCGCGCGGCGACGATTCCCGTGACGAACTGCGACTGCGGGTGGTTGGCGAGGTACCAGTTGCTCACCTCGAAGTCCGCGAGGTGCTGCGCGTGGCGCTCGAATGCGTAGAGAGCGCGCCAATCGCCCTCGACGTGCGCCTCGAGGAGGTACGCGTCGCCTTCGGCGACGAGGCGAAAGCTCTCGTGCGCCGTGGCCTGCTCGACGCCCGGCACGAGCCGCAGCGGAGCGCTGAGCGACTGGCCCCCGAAGCCCACGTCGGCGATCCACGCTTCGTCGTCGAGGGCGATCTCGAGCAGCATGTGGCTGCGCGCCGTGACCACGCCGGTCGGGACGTTCCAGCGCACGCGGGCGGCGAGGCGGCGCACGCGGAACCCGAGCGCCTCGAGCACGTGCGCGAAAAGCAGGTTCTGCTCGAAACACCATCCTCCGCGGCGGCGCGAGACGAGCTTCTCCTCGAGGGAAGCGAGGTCGAGCCGCACCGGCTCGCCGAGGAACGCCGCCAGGTTCTCGAACGGGATCGCCTCGGCGTGCAGGCGGTGCAGCTCGCGCAGCGTGGCGAGCGTGGGCGCCGCCGCGCCTTCGAAGCCGATGCGCCGGAAGTACACGTCGAGGTCGGGCGCGCGGCGGGACTCGTCCATGGACGCGAGTCTAACCCGTGTCCCCCGGCGCACGGCCGGCGAAAAAAATCCCGCCGGGCGAGGAGCCCGGCGGGAAGGATTTGCGTCGCTCAGCCGCCCGCAAGCTGCGCGCGAACTTCGCCGCCGGGATGCTGCTTGCTGTGCACGTTCACGTAGAGATCGCCGGCCTTGTAGGCCGCGTACTGCTCGTCGGTCAGCTTCGCGCCGGGCGGGGCGACGAAATGGTCGTCGCCCATCTTGGTGAGCGGGATGATCACCTTGCCGTTCTTGCCTTTCGCGCCTTCGTGGATGTGGGCGGCGGTCGCCTCCATGCCGGTGACCGTGATGTCGGCGGTCACGGTGTGGTCGGAATTCACGGTGACCGTGCCGGAACCGCTTGCGCCGGTATCCGCCGGCGGCACCTCGTTGGCGCCGCTCAGGCTCACCTGCTGGGAGCCGGAATTGGTCATGCTTTCCATCGTGGAGCAGGCGCCGAGAGCGGCGGCGCAGGCGATGGCGACGAGCGTGCGGGATAGCGCCTTCATGGGTTCTCCTCGGGGTTGGGTTGCGTGGGGGAGAACAGCCGCCGGCGTGCCTTTCATCCGGATCACATCGAGATCGCTCCCTCGCGGAAACGAGCCCGGTCGAGCCAGACGTTCACCAGGACCGGCCGTCCTTCGCGCGCGACGGAGCTTGCCCAGCGAAGCGCCGGCACGACCTCTTCGCCGTGCCGTACCTCGATTCCCTCGCCGCCCAGCGCGCGCGCCACGTCATGGTACGCCGAACGCGCGAGGGTGGTTCCCACGTCGTCGCCCAGCATCTTCACCTGCTCGCGTTCGATCTGCGACCAGCAGGCGTCGTTGCCGACCACCGCGACGACCGGGATGCCATGGCGCACGAACGTGTCGAATTCGGCGAGCCCGTAGCCGCAGGCGCCGTCCCCCCAGAGGAGCCACACCTCCGCGCCCGGCCGCGCGAGGCAGGCGCCGATCGCGAATCCGGCCCCCACGCCGAGCGTGCCGAACACCCCGGGATCGAGCCAGCCGAGGGGCGTGCGCGCCCGCAGCACGTAGGCGGCGGTCGCGACGAAATCGCCGCCGTCGGCGACGAAGACCGCATCGGCGCCCGCGTGCGCATCGAGCGCACGCAGGAACGCGAGGGGATTCACGTGCTCGCCCGGGATCGCCGCCTGTCCATCGATCTCGCGTTCGCGGGCGGCGTCGCGGCTGCGCAGCCGCGCGATCCAGTCCTCGTGCCGCGCAGGCTTGCCGGATTGCGCCAGGCGCTCGAGGAAGAGGCCCGCGTCCCCGATCGCCGCGATCGATGGATGCCGGTTGAGCGTCGCATCCGCGCGGCTGCGGTTCGCGGCGATGAGCGTCGCCCCGCGCCGGATCGGCTGGCCGTAGTCGAGGCGGAAATCGCAGGGAACCCCCGCGAGCACCACGCAGTCGGCCTCGCGCAGGGCCTCGCGCCGCGCATGGCGCATGTGCAAGGGATCGTCGCGGCCGAGAAGCCCGCGCGCCATTCCCGAGAGATAGACCGGAATGCCGAGGCGACGCACCGCTTCGGCCACGCGCGACGCCTCGTGCGGCCGCGCGAGCGCCTGGCTCCCGAGGACGAGAAGCGGGCGCGCGGCACGATCGATCGCGCGTGCGCTCCTCGCGACCGCCGCGGCGGACGGCTCGGGCGTGGGTACCGCTCGCGGCGAAGGCACGCGCCCCGGATCGCTTCCCCGGAAGAGGCGATGCACGTGGCGGCGCAGGTACGCTTTCAGCAGCCGCGCGCCGAGCGAACGCCCGCTGCCGCCGGCCTGCGCGTACCACTCGCGCACCATCGCTTCGGGATAGAGCAGGTCCACCGGGCATTCGACGAAGACGGGGCCCGGGACCGCCTCGAGCGCGAGGGCGAACGCGGACTCGAGCGACGGGCCGAGGTCGGCGACGCGCCGCACCCGGATCACGCGCTTCACGTGCGGCGCCGCGACCGGGCGCTGATCGATGTCCTGCAGCGCTCCGCGTCCCTGGAGGGCGGTGGGCGCCGCGCCTCCGATCAGCACCAGCGGCGAATGGGCGAGGCGCGCGTTCGCGAGCGCCGTGATCGCGTTGGTGAGCCCGGGGCCCGCGGTCACCGCGGCGACGCCCGGGACCGCGGTGAGCCGCGCCACCGCGTCGGCGGCGAACACCGCGGCCGCCTCGTCGCGCGTATCGACCACGCGGATCCCATGGGCCTTGGCCGCGACGAGGATCGGCGAGATGTGGCCGCCACAAAGCGCGAAGAGCCGCTTCACGCCGTGCGCGGCGAGCGCCTCGGCGACGAGGTCGCCGCCGTCGCGGGAGCGGACCGGCGCGGCGCTCATCGCTGCCGCGCCTCGCGCGCCACGTGCTCCTCCACGAGCTTGCGGTAATCGACCTTGCCCACGCGCGTCTGGGGAAGGCCGCGGCGAAACTCGATCTCGCGCGGGCACGACCACTTGATGAGGCGCTCGCGGCAGTGCGCGATCAGCGCCTGCGCCGTCTCGGACCGCTCGAGCGAGGCGTCCTTCAGCACGACGACCGCCTTCACGCGCTCGACCTGCGCGGGGTCGGGCACGCCGATCACGCACGCATCGGCGACCATCGGGTGCTCGCCCAGCACCGCCTCCACCTGCGCCGGATACACGTTGAAGCCCGACGACTTGATCATGCGCTTGAGGCGCACGGTGAAATAGAAGAACCCGTCCGCGTCCATGCGCCCGAGATCGCCGGTATGCAGCCAGGTGCGCCCGTCCTCGTGCACGCGCAGCGTCGCCGCGGTGGCCTGCGGATCGTCGAGGTAGCCCAGCATGACCGCCGGGCCGCTCACGCAGATCTCGCCCTCCTCTCCCGCGGGCAACGCCTCGATGGTTCCGGCGCGGCAGATCTTCGCGAGGACGTCGGGCATGGGGATGCCGATCGATCCCTCGCGGTACTCCTCGAGAGGAGTCGCGAGCACGCCGCTCACCGCTTCCGTGAGCCCGTAGCCCTCGAGGATGCGCACGTTCCCGCCGCCGCGCCGCGCGAGCTTCTCGAAGCGCTCGCGCACCGCGCGCGGCAGGGTGTCCGCGCCGCAGAAGCAGGCCTTGAGGCGCGAGAGGTCCGCCCTGGCGAGCGCGGGGTGCTTGGAGAGCGCGTCGAAGAACGTCGGCACGCCCACGATGTAGCTCGGCCGGGTGCGGCGGATCACGCGCGCCGCGGTCGCCGGGTCGAACACCGGCACGAGGATCGAGGTGCCGCCGGCCATGAGCACGGCGTTCACGCAGATGCCGAGACCGAAGCCGTGGAAGATGGGAAGCGCGGCGAGCATCGAGTCCCCGCGCGAGAGCGCGACCCACGACGCGGCCTGCATCCCGCCCGCGATGAAGTTGCGGTTGGAGAGCACGATCGCCTTGGGAAAGCCGGTGGTTCCGCCCGAGAAGAGGATCGCGGCGGGATCGTCGGTGGCGCGGCTCGCGGCGGGCGCGGGAGGATGCGGCCGCGCCATGAGCGCGCTCCAGCCGCGCACGCGGGCATCGGCGGGCGCGCGCGGGATGTGCCTTCCCTTCGCGAGCCAGAAGCCCAGCCGCCTCGAGGGCGAAAGGTACTCGCCGATGCGCGCCACGATGATGGCCTCGAGCGGCCGCCTGGGCGAGGCGGCGAGAAGCACGGGCAGGAACGCGTCGAGCGTGACCGCGATCCTCGCCTGCGTCACGTCGAGATAGCTGCCGATCTCGGCCGCGGTGGACAGGGGATGCACCATCGCGGGAACGGCGCCGATGCGATTCGCCGCGTAGAACGCGATGATGCCCTGCGGCGTCGTGGGCATGCAGACGAGCAGGCGCTCGCCCGCGGCAAGCCCGCACGACGCGAGGGCGGCGGCGCAGCGCTCGATGTCGCCCATGAGCTGCGCGTACGTCGACGTGGTGCCGAAGAAGTCCCACGCGATCGACTCGGGTGCACCGCGGGCCGTCTCCTGGAGCACCTCGTGCAGCGTCGCCCGGGGGTATTCGAGATGCGCCGGAACGCGGCCGTAATGGCGCAGCCACGGTGGGTCGTCGGGCATGGGGCTTCGCGGCGCCGATGGGCCGCCTCCTCTGCCCACGGTAGCAACGCCGCACCGGGCCGCGTTGCGCAGGATCAAGCGCGCTCGCAGGCGGGGACCTCGTCCCTCGCCGGCGATGCCGCCCGCGCGGCTGCCGCTTGCATGCCGCCGGCTATTTCGCCGCGGCGCAATCGCAGACCGGGCTGCCGCGATCGAACACGATGCGCCAGACGCCGGGCGATTCCTGCCGCCAGATCGAGCTGAAGCGCGCGACGAGCTTTCCGCGCGCGTTCCTCACCGGACCGGTGGACAGGGCGAGCGTTCCCGAGTCGAGCACCTCCACGCGGTCGGGTTCCCAGGAGAACGGCGCCGCGGGGCCCTGAAAGAACTTCGCCCACCGCTCCGCCACCCGCCGCTTGCCGCGCAGCGCCTCCTCGCCCGAGAAGAAGACCGCCTCGTCGGAGACGAACGTCGTGAAGCGCTCGAAGTCGCGGTCGGCCATGGTCTTCGCGAAGGCGCGCTCGGTCGCCTCGACCTCGCGCGTGAGCTCCTCGCGCGAGGCGGCCGGCACGGCCGGGGTCGCGCACGACGCACAGCCCGCGATGAGGAGCGCAGCGGCGAGCCGCCTCGCGTCCTCGGGCCGGATCCGGAGTGGCATGGCGATTTTCGCTGGCTCGTGGAAGGCGCGCATTCTCGGCCGCGCGTGGCGCCGGCGTCAAACGTCGGGCCTCACCGCGCGAGCGCGAGCGCGACGACGGCGGCGAGCGCGACGGCCGACATCGCCAGCGCGACGAGGCCCAGCGTCCGGTTGCGCCGATTCGCGGCCTCCACGTTCGCCGCCGCCTGGTCGAGCGCCTGCACCACCCGCTTCAACTGCTCGGCGAGCTCGCGGATGGTCTCGGTGTTGTGCGCGCTCGCCTGCTGCAGCTCCTCGATCTGGCGCTGCAGGATCTCCACCTCGGCGGCGAGCGAATCGGCGCGCTTCTTCGTGAATACCGGCGTCACCATGGAGACGATCGGCTCCACGTAGGGAAGCACCGCCTTCAGCGTGGCGAGCCACGTGGCCGGCATGCCTCGAGTCCGCGTTTGCCGCTACAGCGTGCGGACCTGCACCTTGCGGAACTTCACGACGCCCTGCACGTACTGCAGCGCGATCGGTCCGGAGGCGAGCTTGTCATCGTCGATCTCGGCGGTCTTCACGCCGTTGAGGACGACGACGATGTGCGTTCCCCGCACCGTGATGTCGAACGTGTTCCACTTGCCGCCCGCCTTGGGCATCGGATCCACCGCCGCGAGGTGGGTGATCGCGCCGGTCCCGTATTTCGCTTCCGGGCGCTCGTCGTAGATGTTCGCCTCGTAGCAGGTGGTGTCGGTCGGCTTGGCGCCGTCCGCGCAGCGCATGTAGATGCCGCTGTTGGCGTCGTGGCTCACCCAGAATTCGGCGTGCACCTCGAAGTCCCGGTACGCGCTTCGCGTGACGAGGAACGCGCTGGGCTTGCTCTCCTTGCGGTCGGCCACGATGGCGCCGTCGGCCGCATGCCAATCGGCGTCGCCGACGGGATCGAAGTTGCCGAGCCCTTGCTCCCCGTCGATGAGCGTGGTCCATCCGCCCGACCCGGCGCCGGGCATGGCGGCGCAACCCGCGACGGCGAGCGCCGCGGCGAACGATACGATTCCCTTCCCGCTTCCGGAAGACATGACGCGCTCCTTTCGATGGCGGCCCCGAAGCGGGCCATTCTTGGCGCTCGCGCTGCGCGCGTCAATGCCACCCCGCAGATCGCCCTTCGGCGCCGCCGCGCCGGTCCCTCGTACGACGCGGGTCAGACGTGCGCGAGGATCTCCGTGATCGCGCCCATGTCCGCCGGCTTCACCAGGAACCAGTCGAAGCCCGCCGCGCGCGCGTTGCGGCGATCGTCCTCCTGACCGTATCCGGTGAGGGCCACCAGGCGCACGCCGCTCGTGTCCGGCGATGCGCGCACGCGGCGCGCCACTTCGTAGCCGTCGAATCCGGGAAGGCCGATGTCGACGATCGCCACGTCGGGATGCACGGTCTCGAGGCTCGCGACGCCGCCGGGACCGCTGTCGGCCTCGTGCACCTGGTGCCCGTTCAGGCGCAGCATCATCGCGAGCGTCTCCCTGCCGTCGTCGTTGTCTTCCACCACCAGGATGCGCAAGTGCCTTCCCTGCGCCGTTTGCGTCCCGGGCGCGGGCTCGTGCGCCTTGCCCGGCGGTGCGGCGCGCTCGAGCGCGATGCGCACCAGGAACGTCGCGCCGTGACCGGGACCTGCGCTCTGCGCGCTCACCGAGCCGCCGTGCAGCTCCGCGAGGCGGCGGACCAGCGCGAGCCCCAGCCCGAGGCCGCCCTGCGAGCGGTCGATGGTGCGCTCGCCCTGCGTGAAGAGCTCGAAGATGCGCGGCAGCAGCGCCGGAGCGATGCCCATGCCGTTGTCCTGCACCTCGAGCACGGCGTCCTTTCCCTCCGGGCGCACGCGCACGAGAACGGTGCCTCCTTCCTGCGTGTACTTCGCGGCGTTGTCGACGAGATTCGTCACGACCTGCTCGATGCGCGTCTCGTCGGCGACGATCCACGCCTCGCGATAGTCGGTCTCCAGCCGGTGGCGCGCGAGCCGCCCGGAGGCCGACATCATCATGACGGTGCGGCGCGCGACCTTCGCGAGGTCGATCGGGCGGCGGTTGAGCTGGATGCGGCCGCGCGTGACGCGCGCGACGTCGAGCAGGTCGTCCACCAGCTGGCGCAGGCTCACCATCTGACGGTCGATGATGTCGCGCGCGCGCAGCGCCTCCTCGCTCTTCGGCTCGACGTAGTGCAGCACGTTCACGGCGCTCGCGATCGCGTTGAGCGGGTTGCGCAGCTCGTGGCCCAGCATGGCGAGGAACTCGTCCTTCGCGCGGCTCGCCTGCTCCGCCTCGCGCCGCGCCTCGCGCTCGGAGGCGAGCGCGCGGTTGAGCCGCTCCTGGCGCTCGCGCAGCATCGCGTCCGCCTCGCCGAACGCGGCCTGCACCTCCTCCACCTCGTCGATCGAGGAAG
>DATIZV010000102.1:0-5908 GCA_035516915.1 Usitatibacter sp.
TTCGTTCAAAGAAAAATGTGGTCTGTCCCCGGTTTTCGCTTTAGCGCACGATCAGCACCGGCGTCTTGATCGTCGCGATCACCTTCGTCGCGATCGAGCCGAGGACCAGGTTGGAGAGCGCGCCCTCGCCGTGGGAGCCCATGACGACCAGATCGACCTTGTTCTTTTTCACCGAGTTGGCGATCTCCTCGGCGGCCTTGCCCGTGACCCAGCTCGCGGTATAGCGCACGTCCGCCTTGTCGAGCTCCTTCGTCGCCATGCGCAACGCCGCCTCGCTGTCCTCCTTCAGGTAGCGCTGCACGGCCGCCCGGCCGGCGGCCGCCGCCGCGCCGGGATAGGGGATCGGCGGATGCACGTGCAGCACCAGCACCTCGGGCGTCTCGGCGAACCACGAGAGATGCGTCACCAGGTGGCGCGCCGCGCGGCGCGTGAACTCGGAATTGTCGGCGGCGATCAGGATCTTCATGGTCGATCGGCGGGCTGGGAAGACCCGCATTCTAGATCAGGCGCGGATCCGGAGCTCCTGGTAGAGGCCGCCCCAGTACGTCCGCTTCTCGATGGAGCCCGCGGAAACCCCGGGCACCCATTCCCGCACCTCGTGCGACCAGAGGTCCATCGCGAACGGCTCGAAGCGCCGCAGGATGAGCCGCATGAGCGGGCGCAGCGGGTGCCACCACGCCGGCCGATGGTAGTCGACGATCACCACCCGGCCGCCGGGCTTCACGACGCGCATCGCCTCGGCGAGCGTGCGGCGGCGCACCTCGAGCGGCATCTCGTGCAGCAGGAAGAAGAGCACCACGCGATCGTAGCTCGCGTCGGCGAAGCGCAGGTCCGAGGCGTCGCGGTGCACGAGATTCACGGCGCAATCGCGGGGGAGCTTGCGGCGCAGGTTGGCGAGCTGGATCGGCAGGACGTCGACGACGTCGAGCGTCGCGTCCCGCGTGAGGCGCGCCGCGGCCCGCGGAGTGAAATCCCCGTACACGCAGGCGATCTGCAGGGTGCGCCCCGGAAGCTCCTCGCCCAGCGCGTCGAGCGCCGCGTCGCGCAGCTTCGCGAAGTTGCCCCACAGGATGAGGTTCACCAGCCACTGGCGCTCGAAGAAGCGCACGGCGCGCGGGTGGACGTACGCCCACCAGTAGGTGTCACGGAGGTACTGCGGGATCGTGGTCGAGGGCTGCATCGATTTTTCTCCGTTTGGAAAGCCCTTCGACTATGCGGACGCCGAAGGGACGTCGATTTGATGCGAATCAACGGGGCGAGGAAGCCGCCGACCTCGACCCGGGAATGCGTCAGCGTACTCCGACGGCCGGATCGGCGAGCGGCGAGCCGCCGGTGACGATGAACAACTGCGCGCTGTCGGCATAGCGCTGGCCGCTCGCCTTGGCATCGCCGAGCCGCGCCTGCTGGTAGAGGCGCTGGGAAACGAGGAGCTGCAGCAGGCTCGCCTGTCCCGCCTGGTAGCTCTGCTGCGTGAGGTCGAGAGTCGCCTGCGCGGTGTCGAGCGCCTTGCGTTGCGCTTCCACGAGGAGCGCATCCTGCTGGAGCGCCTGAAGCGCATCGGCCACTTCGCCGAAGGCGAGCAGCACCGCCTGGCGATAGGTGCCGAGCTGCGCCGCGTACGCGTCGATCGCGGCATCGCGCTGCGCGGCGAGCGTGTGCGCGTCGAAGACCGGCGCGAGCAGGCTCGCGGCGAGGCTCCAGGTGTTGGCTCCCGAACCGAACAGCGCCCCCATCGTGCCCGCCGAGGAAGTCCAGCTCGCGGTGAGGTCGATGCTCGGGTAGAGCTGCGCGGTGGCGATGCCGATCGACGCGCTCGCGGCGTGAAGCTCGGCATCCGCGGCGACGAGGTCGGGACGTCGGCGGACCAGCTGCGAGGGAAGGGCGAGCGGCAGCTCCGCGGGGAGGGACATCGCGCCCAGCCCGAGCGGCGGCGGCGTCCACTCCGAAGGCGCCTTGCCGGCAAGGACCGCGAGGGCGTCGCGCGCGATGGCCGCGTCCTTCAGGAGCGGTGGAAGCAGCGCGCGGTCGCTCGCGAGCTGGCTCTCGGCGGTGAGCACGTCGAGGCGCGCCGACTTGCCCGCGCTGGCGGAGATCCGCACCAGCTCGAGGTTGCGCTCGTCGACGGCGATGACGTCGCGGACCGCCTCGACCTCGCCGAGCGTGGTCGCGAGCGCGATCGCCTGCAGCACGGTGTTGCCCGCGAGCCCGAGCTCGGCTGCCTGGCGCTGCGCGCGCTGGAAATCGACCAGCGCTCCCGCCTGCTCGATGCGCCGGCGGGTTCCCCCGAAGACGTCGGGAACGAAGCTCGCGGTCGGGCCGATGCTGAAGAAATTGGCCGCGGAAAGCGCGCCGGTCTGCGGCGAGCCGTTGGCGCGCGCGGCCGAGGCGGCGAGGTCGATGCGCGGATAGGCGCTGCCGCGAGCGGCCTCGAGCTGGTGGCGCGCCTCCTCGAGCGTCGCGCGCGCGGTTTCCAGCGTGGGGCTCCCCGCGAGCGATGCGGCGACCAGCCCATCGAGCTCGCGGGAGCCGAACGATTCCCACCAGCGCGGGGCCACGGTGGCGCCTGCGCGGATCGACTGCGCCCCGCCCGCCGATTCGTCGCCCACGGCGGCGGGATCCTTCGCCGTGTAGCCTGCGATGGACGGCGCGGGCGGCGACCGGTAGTCGGGGCCCACCGCGCACCCGGCGATCGCCAGCATCGCGGCGAACGACATCGCGGCGAGCGCGCGCCGCTCACTCATAGCGCAGCGCCTCGATGGGATCGAGCCGCGCGGCCTTGCGCGCCGGGTAGTAGCCGAAGAACACGCCCACCGCGGCGGAGAAGACGAACCCGCCCGCGACGGCGGGCATGGAGACGATGGTCGGCCACTTCGCGATCACGGAGATCACTTCGGTCGAGACGATTCCCGCGACGATCCCCGCGGCCCCGCCCACCGCGCTCATGAACACCGCCTCGGCGAGGAACTGGAGCAGCACGTGCGCGCGGTGCGCCCCGATCGCCATGCGCAGCCCGATCTCGCGGGTGCGCTCGGTCACGGAGACGAGGAGGATGTTCATGATCCCGATTCCGCCCACCAGGAGCGAGATCGAGGCCACGACGGCGAGGAGCAGCGCCATCACGTGGCTGCTCCCGGAAGCGGCCTCGGCGATCTGGCTGAGGTTGCGCACGTTGAAGTCCGCGGCATCGCCCGCCTTGATGTGGTGGCGGCGCGTGAGGATCGAGGTCACCTGGTCGATCGCCGCCGGGACCCGTGCGGGGTCCGCGGCCTGCACGTAGATCGTGTTCACGTAGCCGGTGAGGCGCGGCTGCAGCCCGAAGGGATTCGGCGCCTGCGGATACTGCGTGTTGGCGGTGGCCTGCTGGCTGGGCGTCGCGACGCCGAGGATCTTGCGCTCCGCGGTGCCGAACGGAATCATCACGACGTCGTCCTGGTCCGTCCCGTAGGGCGTCTGTCCCTTCGCCGCGTACTGGCCGAGCACCCGCAGCGGGATGCCGCGCACGAGGAGCGTGGCTCCGACCGCGCTTTCGTCCGGCGCGAAGAGCTGGCGGCGGATCGTCTCGCCGATCACGGCGACGAGGGCCGCCGAACGATCGTCCTCGTCGGTGATGCCGCGGCCCTCCGCGATGCGCCAGTTGGTCACGGGCGGATAGCTCGCCGTGACGCCCTGGACGAGCGTCGTCCAGTTCTGGTCGCCGTACTGCACCTGGCCGGTCTGGCGGATGAGGTAGCTCACCTCGCCGACGAGGGTCGCCTCGCGCCGGATGGCCTCGGCGTCCGCGACGGTGAGCGTCGATGCGCTGCCGAATCCCGCGCGCACGCCTCCGGTCGTGGTCGCGCCGGGCACGACCACGAAGAGGCTGGTCCCGAGGCTCTCGATCTGCTTGCGCACCGCCTCGTTCGCGCCCTGGCCCACGGCGATCATCGCGATGAGCGCCGCCACGCCGATGAAGACGCCGAGCATGGTGAGGATCGACCGCGTCTTGTTGCGCGCGAGGGCCTGTCCCGCCGAAGCGAGGATCATCGTCGCGAAGGCCCAGGTGCGTGCATGGGCGCCGCTCCCGGAGCCGGACGCGAGGCTTGCGGGCGCGCCGCGCGCGGCGCGTTGTGCGGGCGCCGTCGCGACCGCGGCGTTGCGCGCGTCCGAGACGATGGCGCCGTCGCGCATCGTGATCACGCGCTGCGCGTAGGCGGCGATGTCCGCCTCGTGGGTCACGACCACGATGGTGACGCCCCGCTCGCGATTGAGGCGCGTGAGGGTCTCCATGATCTCGTGCGAGTTGCGCGTGTCGAGGTTGCCGGTGGGCTCGTCGGCGAGCAGCACGTCCGGCGAATTGATGAGGGCGCGCGCGATCGCCACGCGTTGCTGCTGCCCGCCGGAGAGCTGCGCGGGCGTGTTCTTCTCGCGGTCCTGCAGGCCGAGCAGCGCGAGGGACGCCCGGGCGAGCTCGACGCGCCGCGCGCCCTGCGAAACCGACGGCCCGGCGTAGAACAACGGCAGCGCCACGTTCTCCAGCGCGCTGGTGCGGGCGAGCAGGTTGAAGCTCTGGAAGACGAAGCCGAGCCGCTCGCCGCGGATGCGCGCGAGCTCGGGCTCGTCCAGGCGGGAAACGTCGGTGCCTTCGAAGAGATAGGTGCCGCTCGTCGGGCGGTCCAGGCATCCGAGGATCGCCATGAGCGTCGACTTTCCCGAGCCCGACGAGCCCATGATCGCCACGAATTCGCCGCGCTCGATCGTGAGGCTCACGCCGCGCAGCGCGCGCACGTCCACGTCGCCGACGCGATACGTCCGCGTGAGGTCGTGAACCTCGATGAGCGACTCGCCCATTGGGCTAGCGCCGCGGGGCTCCGGGGCCGATCGCGGGCGGCTGGCCCGCGGACGCGCCCGGTGCATGCTCGGAGACGATCACCGCGTCGCCCTCGCGCAGGTCGCCTTTCGTGACCTGGGCGTAGGTCTCGTCGTCGAGCCCGATCGAGACCGCCACTCGCTGCGGCTTGCCGTCGCGGAGCACCCATACGTGCGACGCGCGCTCCGCGTGCGCCGGGACGGATCCGCCGTCGGCCGCGGGCGCACGCTGGGATGCGGGCTGCGCGGCGGACGTGCGTTCGGCGGACGGCCGGTAGCGCAGCGCCTGCGAGGGAATGCGCAGCACGCCGTCGGCGCGCTGCGTCACGATGCGGATCGAGGCGGTCATTCCGGGCTTCAGCGCGAGGTCCGCGTTCGGCACGGCGACGACCACGTCGTACGTCACCACGTTCTGCACGGTCTGCGGCGCCTGGCGCACCTGCTGCACGGTCCCGGCGAACTCGCGGTCGGGAAACGACGTGACGGTGAAGGTCGCCGGATCGCCCACGGCGATGCGCCCGATGTCGGACTCGCTCACGTTCGTGTCGACCTGCATCTGCGTGAGGTCGGTCGCGATGAGGAACAGCGTCGGCGTCTGGAAGCTCGCGGCGACCGTCTGGCCCTGCGTCACGTTGCGCGATACCACGGTGCCGTCGACCGGAGAGGCGATGTCGGTGTAGCCCAGGTTGATGCGCGCGGCCTTGAGCTGCGCCTCGTGCTGCGCGATGCTCGCCTCGTCGAGCGCGAGCTGCGCCTTGGCCTGCTCGAAGGCGTTGTTCGAGGTGTCGGCCGTCTCCTGCGACACGATGCCGCGCTGCAGCAGGTCGGCGTCGCGCTCGTGGACGAGCTTCGCGTAATCGAGGTTCGCGCGGTCCTTCTGCAGCTGCGCGCGCGCGGTGCCGAGCGCGGCCGCCTCCTGGTCGACGGCCGTCTGGTAGGGACGCGGGTCGATCTTCGCGCAGAGCTGGCCCGCCTTCACCTCGGTGTTGAAGTCGCACGAGATGCTCTGGATCACGCCCGAGACGTAGGTTCCGACCTGGATCACGGTCACCGGATTCACCGT
>DATIZV010000103.1:0-3883 GCA_035516915.1 Usitatibacter sp.
GGTCGCCATCGGAGACTTGGAGCATAGCCGCCCCGGTGGTAGTGTGCAAAGTCTCACGGCCATGGCTCCTCATTCCATCGGCTCCGGCACGATCTCCTTCGGGCTGGTCTCCATCCCGGTGAAGCTCTATTCCGCCACCGAGGCGGCGAAGTCCATCTCCTTCAACATGCTGCACAAGGGCTGCGGCTCGCGCCTCAAGCAGCAGTACCTCTGCCTCAAGGAGGAGATCCCGGTCGCGCGCGAGGATATCGTCAAGGGATACGAATTCGCGAAGGACCAGTACGTGGTCTTCACGACCGAGGAGCTGAAGGCGCTCGAGGAGACCGGCTCGCACATGGCCGAGATCACCGAGTTCGTTCCGGTCGAGTCCGTGGACCCGGTGTATTTCGACAAGGCCTACTACCTCGCCCCGGACAAGGGCGGCGCGAAGCCCTACGCGCTGCTCGCCAAGGCGCTGCGCGAGTCGCAGCGCTGCGCGCTGGGCCGCTGGGCCGCGCGCGGCAAGCAATACATCGTGATGATCCGCGCCGTCGACGACGGCCTCGTCATGCAGCAGCTGCTCTACGCCGGCGAAGTGCGGTCGATGAAGGAAATCGAGATCCCGCCGACCGAGGTGAAGGACAACGAGCTCAAGCTCGCCAAGCAGCTCATCGAGGCGCAGTCGGCCGAAGCGTTCGATCCGTCGCAGTACACCGACACGGTGGCCGCGCGCATCGAGGCCGCGATCCAGAAGAAGATCGAGGGCCAGGAGATCGCGACGAGCGAGGCGCCGCAGCAGGGCGCGCAGGTGATCGACCTCATGGAGGCGCTGCGCGCGAGCCTCGAGCGCAAGGGCGCGAAGCCGGCCGGCGCGAAGCCGGCCGAGGCGCCGAAGTCCGGCCCGGCGGTGGGTGGGCCGGGGAAGGCCGAGCCCGAGGCGCGCAAGCCCCCCAGGCGTGCCACCGCTACCGCCGCGGCACCGGCCGCGCGCAAAGGTGCCAAGGCCAAGGGCTGAGGCCGACGCCGCGCTCGAGCACCCCTACGGCCTCGACGACGTCGAGCGCCTGCTGGGCCTTTCGCGCGGCACCGTGCGCGCCCTCGTCGCTTCCGGCTTCGTTTCGCCGGCGCGCGGAGCGCGCAGGAGCCTGCGCTTCTCCTTCCAGGACCTGATCGCGCTGCGCACCGCGCAGGCGCTCGTCCGGGCGAAGGTTCCGGCCCGGCGCATCACGCGGTCGCTGCGCGAGCTGCGGCGCCACTTGCCGGCGGAGATGCCGCTCTCGGGCCTGCGCATCGACGCGGAGGGCGATCGCGTGGTGGTCCGCGAGGGCCGTGCGCGCTGGCAGGCCGAGTCCGGCCAGTATCTCCTCGAGTTCGAGGGCGATCCGGCGAGCGGCGCGCTCACCGTGATCGAGCGCGCGGCGCAGCCCGGGGACGCGGCCGCCGAGGAAGCGTTCGAGCGCGCGCTCGGCATCGAGGAGGCGGACCGCGACGCGGCGATCCGCGAGTATCGGCGCGCCATCGCATGCGACGCGGCGCATCTCGACGCGCACATCAACCTCGCGCTCCTGCTGCACGAGTCGCGGCGCCTGGAAGAGGCGCGCAACGCGTATGCCGAAGCCGTCGAGGCCTGCGGCGAGGACGCCGTGCTCCTCTTCAACCTGGGGGTGCTCCTCGAGGACATGGACCGCATCGCGGAGGCGATGGACGCCTATCGCGGGTCGGTGCGGATCGACGCATCGTTCGCCGACGCGCACTACAACCTCGGCCTCCTGTGCCGTCGCGCCGGCCGCGAGAAGGAAGCGATCCGGCACATGGCCGAATACCGCCGCCTTACCCGCGCGGGCGGGGGGAGCGGATAACATGGGCGCGATGAGCCAGCCCCGCGACCTCTTCGCCGAGACCGGAGAAGCGCACGCCCCGCTTGCCGAGCGCCTGCGCCCGAAGAGCGTCGAGGAGATGGTCGGCCAGCGTCACCTGCTGGGCGAGGGCAGGCCCCTGTCGGTCGCGCTGCGTTCGGGCAGGCCCCATTCGATGATCCTCTGGGGGCCGCCCGGCGTGGGCAAGACCACGCTCGCGCGCCTCATGGCCCATGCGTTCAACACCGAGTTCATCGCGATCTCGGCGGTGCTCGCCGGCGTCAAGGAGATCCGCGAGGCGGTGGAGCGCGCGCGCCTCGCGCGCGAGCAGTACGGCCGCCAGACCATCGTGTTCGTGGACGAGGTCCACCGCTTCAACAAGGCGCAGCAGGACGCGTTCCTGCCGCACGTCGAGTCGGGACTCTTCACGTTCATCGGCGCGACCACCGAGAACCCATCCTTCGAGGTGATCGGGGCGCTCCTCTCGCGCGCGCAGGTCTACGTGCTCGAGAGCCTCGGGCCCGAGGACCTGGACCGGCTCATCGAGCGCGGCTTCGAGGCGGAAGGCGTGGACGCCACGCAGGAGGCGAGGAAGCGCATCGCCGAATTCGCCGACGGCGACGGGCGCCGGGCGCTCAACCTCGTCGAGCAGGTGGCGCAGGCGGCCCGCGTCGAGGGCCGGCGCGGCGCCGACGCGGACTTCGTGAATGCCGTGTCGCAGCGCTCGGGCCGGCGCTTCGACAAGGGCGGCGAGAACTTCTACGACCAGATCTCGGCGCTGCACAAGAGCGTGCGCGGCAGCGACCCGGACGCGGCCCTCTACTGGCTGGTGCGCATGCTCGACGGCGGCGTCGACCCGCGCTACGTCGCGCGGCGCATGATCCGCATGGCGAGCGAGGACGTCGGCCTCGCCGACCCGCGCGCGCTCGAGGTGGCCCTCAACGCCGCCGACGTGTACGAGCGCCTCGGCACGCCGGAAGGGGAGCTCGCCCTCGCCGAATGCGTCATCTACCTCGCCGTCGCCGCCAAGTCGAACGCCGTCTACCTCGCCTACGGCGCGGCGCGGTCCTTCGTGGCCGAGGACGGAACGCGACCGGTCCCCCTGCACATCCGCAACGCGCCCACCAAGCTCATGAAGAACCTCGGCTACGGCAAGGACTACCGCTACGCGCACGACGAGGACCAGGCCTACGCGGCCGGCGAGAGCTATTTGCCCGAGGGCATGGAGCGGCCCGGGTGGTACCAGCCGAGCGACCGCGGGCTCGAAGCGAAGATCCGCGAGAAGCTCGCGCATCTGCGCGAGATGGACGAGAAGGCGAAGAAGCTAAAATGATGGATCCCCGCCTTCGCGGGGATGACGGACATTCATGCTCGACATCCAACTGCTGAGAAAAGACCTGCCCGCGGTCGTCGCGGGCCTCAAGCGCCGCGGCTACGATTTCGACGCGGCCGCCTTCCGGAGGCTCGAGGACGAGCGAAAGACGCTGCAGCTGCGCACCGAGGAGCTGCAGGGCAGGCGCAACGCGCTGAACAAGCAGGTCGGCATGCTGAAGGGCAAGGGCGAGGACGCCTCGGTGCCGATGGGAGAAGCCGCGGCCATCGGCGAGGAGCTCAAGGCCAACGAAGCGGCGCTCGCCGAGCTGCAGCAGCGCCAATCCGACTTCCTGCGCGTGATCCCCAACGTTCCGCGCGCCGAGGTGCCCGAGGGCCGCTCGAGCGAGGACAACGTCGAGGTTCGCCGCTGGGGGGAGCCGCGCAGGTTCGATTTCCCCGTCAAGGACCACGTCGACGTGGGGATCGGCCTGGGCGGCCTCGACTTCGAGACCGCGGCGAAGCTTTCGGGCGCGCGCTTCTCGGTGCTGCGCGGCGCGGTCGCGCGGCTGCATCGCGCGCTCGCGCAGTTCATGCTCCAGGTCCACACCGAGGAGCACGGCTACACCGAGGTCTACGTTCCCTATCTGGTCAACGCTGCCAGCCTGCGCGGCACCGGGCAATTGCCGAAGTTCGAGGAGGACCTGTTCGCAGTACCCCGCGGCGGAGAAGCGGAA
>DATIZV010000104.1:0-3027 GCA_035516915.1 Usitatibacter sp.
AGGAGCTTCGTCACGCGGTCGCGCAGCGTCCCGGGCACGGGTTCCCGCGTAACGATGCGCGCGTAGCGGAGCTTGTGCGCGTATTGCGCGTAGTACTCGCTCTTCTCGAAGCCGCGGATCAGGTCCTCGTACGCCAATTCCTGCTGCGTTCGCACGCTCTGCACGAGCACCAGGTTCTCGTAGCGCTCCCACGTCGCGAAGTCGTGGAGGATCGAGAGGAACGGCGCGAGCCCCGTTCCCGTCGCGAGCATCCACAGGTCACGGCCCGCCTCGAAGCGGTCCGTGGTGAGGAAGCCGTAGCTCTTGCGCTCCACCAGGATCTCGTCGCCCTCGGCGAGCTTCGAGAGGCGGCTGGTGAAGGCGCCGCCGGGCACGACGACGGAAAAGAACTCGAGATGCTCGTCGTGGGCGGCCGAGGCGATCGAATAGGCGCGCCAAACGACTTCGCCGGCTTCGTGCCCGCGCACGCCCAGGCGCGCGAACTGGCCCGGCACGAAACGGTAGCCGCGGTCGCGGGTGGTGCGGAAGGAGAAAAGGCTCTCGGTCCAGGGGCGCACCCCGGTGATGTTCTCGACGGTGTACTTGTCGCAAGCGTTGCTCATGGAATGGACCTTACCCATGGCTCGCATGCGCGCCCGAGCGCTTGCGAAACAGCGGCAGCGGCTCGTCCACGCTCGACTGGTAGCGCACGGTGAAGTCGTGGAGGCCGCCGAGCGCCGCGCCCGGATCGCGATGCTCCGGGAGCAGGAACGAGTCGAAGCCGACGCGCGAAAGGTAGAAGAGCTGGTCGCGTCCGATGTCGCCGAACGCGCGCAGCTCGCCGCGATAGCCGTGGCGGCGCCGCAGGAGCGAGGCGATCGAGTAGCCGCGCCCGTCGGTGAACTTGGGAAAGCGCACGGCGACGAGCGCGAGCCGCGGGAGGTCCACGGCGATCTCGGCCGGATCCTGGTCGGGCTCCAGCCACACGCCGATGGGCTCCAGCCTTCGCAGGAGCTCCGCGCGGCGCTCCTTCCACAGCGCGAGCGGGATGACGATGGCGCCGTGCGGGAGCGTCTCGCCGAGCGCCTCGGGCGCGAGGCCCACGATGCGCCACGCGTCGGGCTGCAGCTCGCGGTTGCGGATCACGACGTCATGCGGCACGGGCGAGCTCCTTCGGCGCGCCGTAGACGCGCTCCCGGAACGGCGCGATGCCGATGCGATCGACGGTGTCCACGAAACGCTCGCCCTCGTGGCGCTGCGCGAGATAGGTCTCGAGGAGCTTCTGCACCACTTCCGGCATCTGGTCCGCGGCGAACGAGGGGCCGATCACGTGGCCGAGCGCGGCCTCGCGGCCCTGGCGGCCGCCGATCGTCACCTGGTACCACTCGGAGCCGTTCTTGTCGACGCCGAGGATGCCGATGTGGCCGACGTGGTGGTGGCCGCACGAATTCATGCAGCCGGACATGTTGAGGTCGAGCTCGCCGACGTCGTGCTGGTAGTCGAGGTCCTCGAAGCGCGCGAGGATCGCGTCGGCGATCGGCAGCGTCTTCGCGTTGGCGAGCGAGCAGAGGTCGCCGCCCGGGCAGGAGATCACGTCGCCGATGAGGCCCACGGTGGGCGTCGCGAGCCGCGCGGCGCGCGCGCGTTGCCAGAGCTCGTGGAGGTCGCGCTCGCGCACGTCGGGCAGCACCAGGTTCTGCTCGTGCGAAACGCGCACCTCGCCGAAGCCGTAGCGATCCGCGAAGTCGGCGGCGAGGTCGAGCTCGCCGGCGGTGATGTCGCCCGGCGGCACGCCGGTGCGCTTGAGCGAGAGCGTCACCGCGGCGTAGCCCGCACGGCGGTGCGCGTGCACGTTCCTCCCGACCCAGCGCGCGAAGGCGCGATCGGAGGCGGCGGCGAAGGCGAATGCCCGATCCTCGTCGGAGGGCGGCTCGTAGGCGGGCGGGGCGAAGTGCGCGGCGACGCGGGCGAGCTCCTGGTCGGTGATCACGCTCGCCGGATCGCGAAGCTCGCTCCAGTCTTCTTCGACGCGCCGGCGGAACTCCTCGATGCCGAGCGTCTTCACCAGGATCTTGATGCGTGCCTTCCAGACGTTGTCGCGGCGCCCGTAGCGGTTGTACACGCGCAGGATCGACTCGCAGTACGTGAGCACCTCGCGCCACGGCAGGAACTCGCGGATCACCTGGGCGATGATCGGGGTGCGGCCCATGCCGCCGCCCACGTGCACGCGGAAGCCGAGCTCGCCCGCCGAATCGCGCACGAATTCGAGGCCGATGTCGTGGAACGCGAGCGCGGTGCGATCCTGCGCCGCGGCGTTCAGCGCGATCTTGAACTTGCGCGGCAGGTACGCGAACTCGGGATTGAAGCTCGACCACTGGCGCACGATCTCGGCATAGGGGCGCGGATCGACGATTTCGTCGGCGGCCACGCCCGCGAGGTGGTCCGTCGTGATGTTGCGCACGTCGTTGCCGCTGGTCTGGATCGAGTGCATTTCCACCGAGGCGAGCTCCTCGAGGATGTCGGGGACGTCCTCGAGCTTCGGCCAGTTGAGCTGCAGGTTGTGGCGCGTGGTGAAGTGGCCGTAGCCGCGGTCGTAGCGGCGCGTGATCGCGGCGAGCTTGCGAAGCTGCGTGGAATCGAGCACGCCGTAAGGCACCGCGATGCGATACATCGGCGCGTGGCGCTGGATGTAGAGGCCGTTCTGCAGGCGCAGCGGCCGGAACTCGTCCTCGCTGAGCTCTCCCGCGAGGAAGCGCCGCGTCTGGTCGCGGAACTGCGCGACGCGTTCGGCGAGGATCTTCCTGTCGTGCTCGTCGTAGCGGTACATGGAAACGGCGCCTCCTTCGCGACCATCCTACGGAGCAGCTAAATTCCTGAAAAATACTTTTTTGTGATATTTATAGAACTGATGGGAATAAGGGGACGGCATGAACCTGCAGCAGCTGCGCTATGTGCGCGAGGTCGCGCGGCGCAACCTGAACGTTTCCGAGGCGGCCGAGGCGCTGCACACCTCGCAGCCTGGCATTTCGAAGCAGATCCGCTCGCTCG
>DATIZV010000105.1:0-4750 GCA_035516915.1 Usitatibacter sp.
CGAGCCACGATCCCAGCGCGAGATCACCCGCGTACTTGAAGCGCTGGACGAGGCGATCGACCGGAAAGCGGTACTCGAAAACCGCGAGCGCGTCGTCGAACGCATGACGATCCGGCGCGAGGCACTCGCCGCAGTACGGGCCGCGCGTCCCGAGCGGAATCGCACAGCGCGGGCACGCCCGTGCGATGCGCGGCAGCGCTTCGATGCAGGCAGGGCAGACGAGCGAGGTCGCGCTGCGGCCTGCACAGAGCGCGCAGTCATGCCCGAAAAGGCTTGCCGAAATTTTCAGCAGACGTATGGTTGCGCCCATCTCCAGATTTGACATTGACCCGAAAAACACCAATTATCAGAGCCTTAGGAAAGGCCCATGGACACTGCGATCACCCTGCATTCGCCCGCGAAAACGAGCACCGTGCTTCGGCAGCGCGCTCTTTCGCTCTACGCGCTTCCTCTCAACGACTTGCTCTTCCAGGCGCATACGATCCATCGCGCGAACTTCGATCCCAATCGCGTGCAGCGCTCCACGTTGCTGTCCATCAAGACGGGCGGTTGCCCGGAGGACTGCGGCTACTGCCCGCAGGCCGCGCGCTACCACACGGGCGTCGAGAACGAGGAGCTCATGGCGCTCGAGGACGTGGTGGGGGCTGCGCGAACCGCGAAGGCCCACGGGGCCACGCGGTTTTGCATGGGGGCCGCGTGGCGCGGGCCCAAGGCGCGCGACCTCGATCCGGTCCTCGACATGGTCCGCGAGGTGAAGGCCCTCGGCCTCGAGACGTGCTGCACGCTCGGCATGCTGAAGGACGGGCAGGCCGAGCAGCTTCGCGACGCCGGGCTCGACTACTACAACCACAATCTCGACACCGCTCCCGAGCACTACCGCTCGATCATCACCACGCGCGAATACCGCGATCGGCTCGACACGCTCGAGCGCGTCCGCGAGGCCGGGCTCAAGGTCTGCTGCGGCGGCATCGTGGGACTGGGCGAGACGCGCGAGGAGCGCGCGGGCCTGCTCGCGCAGCTCGCGAGCCTCGACCCGCAGCCCGAATCGGTCCCGATCAACGACCTCGTGCAGGTCGAGGGCACCCCGCTTGCGGGCGCCGAGGAGCTGCCGTGGACGGAGTTCGTGCGCACCATCGCGGTGGCCCGCATCCTCATGCCGAAGAGCATGGTGCGATTGTCGGCGGGGCGCGCGCGGATGAGCGACGCGGTCCAGGCCATGTGCTTCTTCGCCGGCGCCAACTCGATCTTCTACGGCGAGAAGCTGCTCACCACCGGCAATCCCGACGTGGCGCGCGACGACGCGCTCTTCGCCGAGCTCGGCGTCTCGCCCGCCTGATTCCCCGCATGGATCCCGCGGCCGAGCGCCTGGCCCTGGGCCTCGCCGAGCTCGAGCGCCGCGACCTTCGCCGCGCCCGGCGCGTGGTCGAGTCGCCGCAGGGGTCGCGCGTGCGCGTGAGCGGGCGCGTGCTCGTGAACTTCTCGAGCAACGACTACCTGGGCCTCGCGAGCGATCCGCGCCTCGCGGACGCCGCGCGATCCGCGATCGAAGAGTACGGAGTGGGCGCGGGCGCCTCGGCGCTCGTCTCGGGGCACCTTCGCATCCACGAGCGGGCCGAGGAGCGATTCG
This sequence comes from Usitatibacter sp., assembly GCA_035516915.1. Taxonomy (GTDB): domain Bacteria; phylum Pseudomonadota; class Gammaproteobacteria; order Burkholderiales; family Usitatibacteraceae; genus Usitatibacter. The sequence goes on from DATIZV010000105.1 coordinate 1,628, forward strand.
CCTGGTTCTGCGGCCTGCCGCGCGCGTTGCTCTTCGGCAGCGGCTACCTCGCCAACCTCGGCATCCTCGCCGCGCTCGCCGATCGCGATGCGCACATCTTTTCCGACTCGCTCAACCACGCGTGCCTCATCGACGGCGCGAGGCTTTCGCGCGCGCAAGTCACGGTGTACCCGCACGCCGACGTGGGCGCGCTTGCAGAAGGACTCGCCGCGTCGAAAGCCCCGGTTCGCATCGTCGCCACCGACGCGGTGTTCAGCATGGACGGCGACATCGCGCCGGTGCCGCAACTCCTCGAGCTTTGCGAACGACACGACGCGTGGCTCGTGATCGACGATGCGCACGGCGTAGGCGTGCTGGGCGCCAGGGGCCGCGGGACGCTGGAGCATTTCGGCGTGCGCTCGCCCCGCATCGTGTACATGGCCACGCTCGGCAAGGCGCTCGGCGGATACGGCGCGTTCGTCGCCGGCGAGGCGCGCGTCGTCGAATGGCTCGTGCAACGGGCGCGCACCTACATCTACTCGACCGCCCTCCCGCCCATGGCCGCGGCGGTCGCGATGCGCGCGCTCGAGCTGCTGGACGAGGATCCGTCGCTGCTCGCGAACCTGCACCGGCGCATCGGCGAGCTGCACTCGGCCCTGGTGCGCGGCGGATTTCGCGGCACGCACACGCAGACCGCGATCCAGCCCGCGATCCTCGGCCCGGCGGCGCGCGCGGTCGAGGTTTCGGCCCGCCTCGCCGAACGCGGAATGCTGGTGCCCGCGATCCGTCCGCCCACGGTCCCCGAAGGCACCTCGCGCCTGCGCATCTCGCTTTGCGGCGCGCATCGCTCCGAGGAGATCGAGGCCCTCGCCCAGGCGTTGCACGAGCACCTCGCCGCGTGAAAGAGATCGCGTTCCCGGACAAGCACGCGGTGCGCCGCGCCTTCGAGCGTGCCGCGGCGAGCTACGATGGGGCGGCCGTGATCCATCGCGAGGTGGGCCGGCGCCTCGTCGAGCACCTCGACCCGATCCGCATCGAACCGTCCCTCGTCGTGGACGTGGGATGCGGAACGGGCGCGTCGTTCGATGCGCTGGCGAAGCGATTCCCGCGCGCGGGGCTCGTGGGCGTGGACCTCGCAAGCGCGATGCTGCGCGCGGCACGTTCGCGCTCCCCGTGGTGGCGACGAATCACCGCAGCGCGAGCGCCCGGCCTCGTGTGCGCCGACGCCGAGCGCCTGCCGGTCGCGAGCGGCGCCGCGGGCCTCGTGTTCTCGAACCTCGCGATGCAATGGTGCCGCCCCGACGCTTTTGTCGCGGAGGCCGCGCGGGTGCTTTCCCCCGGCGGGCTCTTCCTCTTCTCGACCTTCGGCCCGGACACGCTGCGCGAGCTGCGCGCGTCATTCTCCGCCGCCGATGACGCGGCGCACGTGAATGTGTTCGTGGACATGCATGACCTGGGAGATGCCCTGGTGCACGCGGGGTTCGCCGACCCGGTGATGGAGATGGAGCTCGTGTCCGTCGAGTACGCGAGCGTGGAAGCGCTCGCGCGCGACCTCAAGTCCGTGGGCGCCACGGCGCTTCCCGCGCGCTCCCGGGGACTCGCCGGACGTGCTCGATGGAAGCGAATGGCGGATCGCTACGAGTCGTTCCGCCGCGAGGGCGCGCTTCCGGCCACCTACGAGGTGGTCTACGGCCACGCGTGGAAGGTCGCGCCCAAGCGCACGGCCGACGGCCGGCAGGTGATCGAGTTCCACCGCGCGCCGTGACACGCGGGATCTTCGTCACCGGCACCGACACCGGCGTGGGCAAGACGCTCTGCTCGTGCGCCCTCATCCATGCGCTCAAGCGCCACGGAGTCGCCGCGATGCCGATGAAGCCCGTGGCCGCGGGCGCCTCGATGTACGAAGGCGCGCTCGCCAACGAGGACAGCGTCGCCTTGCTGCGCGCTGCCTCGCGCGAGATGGCACTCCTGCCGGACGTGACGCCGGTGCTGCTGCGCGAACCCATGGCGCCGCACATCGCCGCCGCGCGTGAGGCAAGGCGCATCACGCTCGACCCGGTCATCGCGGCGTTCGGGCGGCTCGCCTCGGCGAGCGATTTCCTGGTCGTCGAGGGAGTCGGCGGATTCGCCGTGCCCCTCGGCGAAGAGCTCGATACCGTGGACCTCGCTCGCGCGCTCGCGCTGCCGGTGGTGATTGTGGTGGGGCTGCGCCTCGGGTGCCTGAACCACGCGCTGCTCACGGCGCGCGCGATCGAGGCCGCGGGGCTTCCTTTCGCCGGCTGGATCGCCAATGCCATCGATCCCGACATGCCGGTGCGCGACGAGAACGTGGCGGCGCTTCGCGAGCGCCTGCGTGCTCCGCTGCTGGGCCGCCTTCCGTTCGCCTTCCCGCCCGATGCGCTCTCCCTCGCCGCGCGGCTCGACGTGACCTCGCTCGTGCAACCGCCGGGCGGCTGATCAGTCGAACGCGGCGCCGAGCAGCGCCACCCCGTGGGCGCCGTGGACTCGCGCCTCGCGAAGATCGCCTCGCGTGAGGCCGCCGATCGCGTACACGGGCATCGCGCGATCGAGGGCAAGTGCGGCGAAGCGCTCCCAGCCCATGGGCGCAGCTCCCGGATGCGATGCCGTCGTTTTCACGGGACCGAGCACCGCGTAGTCCAGGCCGATGCGCCCGGCCTGATCGAGCTCGCGCTCGTCGTGGCACGAGGCTCCCACGAGGCTGCCCGCGGGTCTCGCGGCCGACTGCATCAGCGCCGCGGCCGTGAGGTGCACGCCGTCGCATTGCGGAAAGTGGCCGTTGGCGCTGTTCACGACGACGCGCGCGCCGAATGGCGCGGCGTGGGCGAGCACTCTCGAAAGCACGTGCTGCACCTGCTGCGCATTGGCGCCCTTCTCGCGCACCTGCACCAGCACCTTCTCGTCGACCACGCGCCCGGCGAGCTTCGCGATCCAGCGGTCGACGCCGGTTCCCTGGGCATTCGAGACGATCATGACTGCGGGAAGCGCGAGCGACGCGAGCACCGGCGCGTTGGCGGGCAGCATCGGCGTCACGTCGGTGGCGCCCACGCGTTGCCAGCGGATGTCCTGGTCCTCAAGCGGCTTGGGCACGCCATCCCACGCGCTCACGCGGAAGAAGTGCAGCCG
>DATIZV010000106.1:0-9101 GCA_035516915.1 Usitatibacter sp.
TAGTCGACGCTCGGGTCGTCGGGATAGCGGAACACGACGACGTCTCCGCGGTGCAGGCGATGCACGTCGAGGATCTTCCTGTTGATGACCGGCAGCCGGATGCCGTACTCGTACTTGTTCACGAGGATGAAGTCGCCCACCATGAGCGTCGGCTTCATGGAGCCCGACGGGATCTTGAACGGCTCGACCCAGAACGAGCGGATCAGGAACACCACGACGATCACCGGGAAGAAGGCGCGCGCCATGTCCACCAGCACCGGCTCGGGCTCCCCGGCGGTGCGCTTCGGGCGCGCGAACCTCACGTCCCAGAGCCAGATGAGCCCGGTGATCACCGCCGCGAGCAGCAGGACCGCCGCGAAGTCGGTGAACTTGAGGAGCATGCCCATCAGCGAGATGAAGAGGACCGGCCACGCGACCTCGAGCAGGCCCTTGCGCGTCTCGGTGCGCGGGGAACCGGTGCGCGCGGCGATGAAGTCCCAGACGATCACCGCGCCGCTCGCGGCCGCGGCGATCATCGCGATCATTTCCCAGTCAAGGCCACCTTGCGGCATTCGCAGCTCCCGTCGTTGTTACGTGCCTCTTGCGTGCACGCGTCGAGCGGCGCCCTCGGTCCGCTCCAACGCGGTTCCCGCAGTCCCGGCCGCAGGAGGCGTCGTCACTTGGATTCCACCTGCAGGATGGCGAGGAACGCCTCCTGCGGTATCTCCACGCTCCCCACCTGCTTCATTCTCTTCTTCCCCGCCTTCTGTTTCTCGAGGAGCTTCCTCTTGCGCGTCACGTCGCCGCCGTAACACTTCGCGAGCACGTTCTTCCTCAGCGCCTTGATGTTCTCGCGCGCGATGATGTCCGCGCCGATGGCCGCCTGCACCGCGACGTCGAACATCTGGCGCGGGATGAGGCTGCGCATGCGGCTCGCGAGCTCGCGCCCGCGGAAGCGCGCGGTCTGCCGGTGCACGATGAGCGAGAGCGCGTCCACGCGCTCGCCGTTGATGAGGATGTCGAGGCGCACGAGGTCCCCGCCGCGGAACTCGCGGAACTCGTAGTCGAGCGAAGCGTAGCCGCGCGAGGTGCCCTTCAGCTTGTCGAAGAAGTCCATCACGACCTCGTTCAACGGCATGTCGTAGGTGAGGATGACCTGCCGGCCCACGTACTGCATGTTCACCTGCGTGCCGCGCTTCTCGTTGCAGAGCGTCATCACCGGGCCCACGTACTCCTGCGGCATGATGATCGTCGCGCGGATGATCGGCTCGCGGATCTCCTCGATCGACGAGGGATCGGGGAGCTTCGACGGGTTCTCGATCTGGGTCACGGCTCCGTCGCGCGTCTTCACCTCGTAGACCACGGTGGGCGCCGTGGTGATGAGCTCCATGTCGTATTCGCGCTCCAGCCGCTCCTGCACGATGTCCAGGTGCAGGAGGCCGAGGAAGCCGCAGCGGAAGCCGAAGCCGAGCGCCTGCGAGGTCTCCGGCTCGTAGCGCAGGCTCGAGTCGTTCAACTGCAGCTTCGCGAGCGCGTCGCGCAGCGCCTCGTACTGGTTGGACTCCACCGGGTAGAGCCCCGCGAACACCTGCGGCTGGATCTCCTTGAATCCGGGCAAAGGCTCCGCGGCGGGCGCGTCGGCGTGCGTGACGGTGTCGCCGACCTTCGCCTCCTTGAGCTCCTTGATGCCCGCGATCATGAAGCCCACGCCGCCCGCCGGGAGGCTCTCGCGCGCCACCGACTTCGGCGTGAAGACGCCCACCTGCTCCACCAGGTGCACGGCCTGCGTCGCCATGAGCTTGATGCGGTCGCGCGGCCGCAGAGTGCCGTCGACCACGCGCAGCAGCATCACGACGCCCACGTAGTTGTCGAACCAGGAGTCGATCACCAGCGCCTTGAGCGGGCCCGAAGGATCGCCCTTCGGGGGCGGGATGCGCGCGATCACGGCCTCGAGCACGTCGTCGATGCCCTCGCCCGTCTTCGCGCTGCAGCGCACCGCGTCGTGGGCCGGGATGCCGATCACGTCCTCGATCTCCTGGATCGCGCGCTCGGGCTGCGCGCTCGGGAGGTCGATCTTGTTGAGCACCGGGACCACCTCGACGCCGAGCTCGGTGGCGGTGTAGCAGTTGGCGACGGTCTGCGCCTCCACGCCCTGGGAGGCGTCCACCACGAGGAGCGCGCCCTCGCAGGCGGAGAGCGAGCGCGAAACCTCGTAGGAGAAGTCCACGTGGCCCGGAGTGTCGATGAGGTTCAGCTCGAAATCGCGGCCGTCGCGCGACTTGTAGCGCAGGGCCGCGGTCTGCGCCTTGATGGTGATGCCGCGCTCGCGCTCGAGCTCCATGGAGTCGAGCACCTGCTCGTCCATCTCGCGCGACGAGAGCCCCCCGGTGCGCTCGATCAGCCGGTCGGCGAGCGTGCTCTTGCCGTGGTCGATGTGCGCGATGATCGAGAAGTTGCGGATGTGGTCCATTGAAATGAAAAGGCCACCGGTGGTGGCCTTTCTTAACCAGCTGTCAGGCGCCGTTGAGCGGCAGCTTGCTGTCCGCTCCAACGGCCGCCCCGATGGTGTTTACTGCGGTGCACAATTCTACTTCATCCTCGCAAGCCGCGCATCCACCGCCTCGAAGTCGAGGAAGTAGCGGCAGATCTCGCGCTCGCCGTCGAGGAGCACCGGTACCTTGTCGCCCCACTTCTCCTCGAGGCGCGGATGGCGGTCGACGTCGATCACCTCGATCTCGAACGCGTAGCGGCCCTGGAACTGCTTCAGGGCCGCGATGAGCTCCTCGCACAGGTGGCAGTGCTCGCGCGCGAGTACCGTGAGCCTGGGGATCACTCCGCGTCGGGCCGGATGATCGCGAAGCGCGTGCCCTGCTCGTTGCGCACCAGCAGCGCCACCGGCTTCTTCGGGTCGAGCCGGGCGATCGCGTCGTTGAAGGCCTTCACGCTCGCGATGTCGGTGTTGTTCACGCGCAGGATCACGTCTCCGGGCTGGATGCCCGCGTTCGCCGCGGCGCCCTCCGCCGCCTCGACCGCGACGCCGCCGGAAAGCTTGAGCGCCTTCTTCTGGTCGGCGGGGATGTCGCTCACGGCGAGCCCGAGCTTGCCGGGCTTCGCCGCCTGCGGCGCCGAGGAGCTCGACGAGCCTTCCTTCGCCTCGTCGGTGTCCTTGAACTCGCCGATCTTCACCGCCGCCTCGCGCGGCTTGCCGTCGTGCCACAGCGTGAGGTGCACCGTCGTGCCCGGCTTGAGGCCGCGGATGGTGCGCGACAGGTCCGAGGATCCGTCCACCGCGCGGCCGTCGATCTTGAGGATCACGTCGCCCGCCTCGACGCCCGCCTTCGCCGCAGGCGAGCCGTCCTCGACGCTGAGGACCGCGGCGCCCTGGGCGCTGGGAAGCCCGAGGCTGTCGGCGAGGTCGCGCGTCACGTTGGTGATGCCCACGCCGATCCGCCCGCGCGTCACGTGGCCGGTCTTGATGAGCTGCTCGGCCACGCCGTACGCGTAGTCGATCGGGATCGCGAACGAGATGCCGGCGAACGCCCCGGTGCGCGAGAAGATCTGCGAGTTGATTCCCACCACCTCGCCGCGCATGTCGAGCAGCGGCCCGCCGGAGTTGCCCGGGTTCACCGCCACGTCGGTCTGGATGAAGGGCACCGCGTCCATGTTCGGGTCGGTGGAGAGGTTGTCGCGGCTCGTGGCGCTCACGATGCCGGCGGTGACGGTGTTCGCGAACCCGTAGGGCGACCCGATCGCGATCACCCATTCGCCGGCGCGCAGCTTGTTCGAGTCGCCGATCTTCACGACCGGAAGGTTGGTCGCTTCCACCTTGATCACCGCCACGTCGCTCCTCGTGTCGACGCCGACCACCTTCGCCTTCAGCTCGCGCTTGTCGGTGAGGCGCACCTTGACCTCGTCGGCGTTCTCCACGACGTGCGCGTTGGTGACGATATAGCCGTCCGGGCTCACGATGAACCCGGAGCCCAGGCCGAACGGACGCAGCGGCCCCTTGGGCGCCTTGTCGCCCTGGCCCGGCTGCTCCTGGCGCTGCTCGGGCGGCATGAAGCGCTTGAAGAACTCGTAGAACGGGTCGTCTTCCGAGAGGCCCGGGATCGCCTGCTGGCGCGGCATGCGCGTCTCGGTGTTGATGTTCACCACGGCCGGCCCGTATTTCTCGACCAGGTCGGCGAAGTCGGGCAGCACCTGGGCCGACGCCCCGGGGGTGCTCGGCGTGTTGTGCGGGTTGCGGGCGCTCGGCTGCGCCTGCGCGGCGCCGGCGCCGATCGCGAGGAGCGCGCTGAGGAAGAGGGCCTGGATTCGTTTCATGGTGACGATCCTGTCGTTATGGGTGACGCAAGCGGGGGGGCGATCCCGCCCAGTTGGGGACGAAAGCGGAGATTTCCAGAGGATGGATGGTACGGAAAAAATCAGGGCCGGTGGCCCACGCTCGCGGCGACCTCCTCCGCGGTGGCGAGCGGGACCTCGCCGAGGACGGTCACGAGCTCATCGCCCATCGGCCGCGCGAAGAAGGTGGTGGTGCCGTCCTCGCTCGAGGACTCGGTGGTGCGCGTGGGCGCGGCGTTCGGCTCGACGAAGACCGAGAGGCTCGCGAGCCCGTCGCTGAAGATGAGCTGCGACACGGGATGCGGACGCCCGGGAAGCGTGCGGCGCAGCTCCGTCACCTCGCGGAATCCGGCGGGAAGCTTCTCCACCTCCCACCCGGTGTCCACGCCCTTCGCCTCCTCGCGCGGCTTGGCATCCGTGATCCACTGCTTCACGCGCGCCTCGAAGATGGACTTCACGTCGCGGCGCGGGATGTGCGGGCCGAGCTTGAGGTCGGCGAAGGTGTACTGCTCGATCATCTGGCCGTGCAGCCCGAAGGTCTTCTCGCGCACCACGAGGCCGGTGCCCGTCTCCGAGCACAGGCGCTGCGCGAAGCGCTCGCTGTCGCGCGGCTCGAGGACGATCCAGCGGCACTCGTAGCCCAGCACGTGCTCGAGGGAGCCGAGCTTCACGTCGTAGCTTTGCGCGATCACCGCCGCCGGCGCCCGGAAGAGCGAGGGGAAGAAGCGCGCGTTCACGCGCCGGTCGAGGCGGATCGTCTTCGCGTCGGGGTAGTAGCAGAACATCTCGTCGTTGCGCCGCACGATCTCGTAGCGGGGACCGTCGAGCGCCTCGATGCGCTCGTGCTCGTCGCCGTTGCTGTTGAGGTGCGTGACGCGGACCGTCGAGATGCGGTCGCCGTTGGTGTGGACGAAGACGCCCGCGTACGAGGAATCGCGCGCGGCGTCCATGGCGCGCTGCAGCCAGCCGAGCGCGTCCGAGGGCGGCGCGGCGTAGGCGCCGCATGCCGCGCCCAGGACGAGCGCGGGCAGCCAGCGCCGCCCGCCGGCGAGGACGCGCCGCTTCCTCATCGCGCCACGGCCGGCGCGGTATTCGTCACGGGGCGATAGAGGTCGGGCGACGGAATCTGGCGATGCGCGACCAGGTATTCCTGGACGCTCAGCGCAGGAGCGGGGACGATCGTCGTGCTCGAGACCGGCTGGATCGCCTGGTCCGTGGTCTTCGACGCGACGACCGGCACCGGCGCCGGGTTCCCGCCCTGGGAGCCCAGCCACCCGACGACGCCCACGGTCGCGACCGAGGCCGCGGCGGCGAGCGCGACCCGCGTGACGGCCGCCGGGCGCAGCCGCATGCGCGGCGCGACCACCGTCGCCTGCTGCCGAAGCTTCTCGAATACGTTCGCCGGCATCGCGAGCCGGGCCGGCGCCTGGCCCCGCATCGCTTCGCCGATCGCATGGTAGAGGTACCAGGTGCGCTTCCGGTCCTCGTCACCGCAACACGCGCTCAGCGCGGCCTCGGCCTCGCGGCCTTCCAGCTCGCCGTCCATCAGCGCGGAGATTTCCTGTGTCATTTCCTGCTCCTGTTCACTAGGGCCTCACTCTTCGGTGCAGGCCTTCCGCTCAAGGGGTTGCTGCCCCGGATATCGTTATTACCAACGCTTGTCCTTGCTCGTCCCGAGCTGCGGCCGCAGCTTCTCCGCCACCGCCTCGCGCGCCCGGAAGATCCTCGACCGGACCGTTCCGATCGGGCAATTCATGATCTGCGCGATCTCCTCGTAGGAGAGGCCGTCCAGCTCGCGCAGGGTGATCGCGGTGCGCAGCTCCTCGGGAAGCGCGGCGATCGCGTCGTTCACCGTCTGGGCGATCTGCTTGCTCGCGAGCTCGCTCTCCGGCGTATTGATGTCGCGCAGGCCCGCGGCATCCTCGAAGCCTTCCGCCTCCTCGCTGTCGAACTCCGTCGACGTGGGTGCGCGGCGCCCGAGCGCGATGAGGTAGTTCTTCGCGGTGTTGATGCCGATGCGGTAGAGCCATGTGTAGAACGCGCTGTCGCCGCGGAAATTGGGCAGCGCCCGGTAGGCCTTGATGAACGCCTCCTGGGCGACGTCCTCGATCTCGGCCGGATCGCGGATCACGCGCGAAAGCAGCCGCTCGAGCTTGCGCTGGTACTTGAGCACCAGCAGCTCGAATGCCTGTTTTTCCCCTCGCTGTGCGCGCTCGACCAGCTGCTGGTCGACTTCCCTGTCGCTCATTCGGCCTTGTGCGGGTAGACGTGCGGGACTGGGCCCTCCCGAAAGTCCGGTCTGCGGGAGCGGCGCCACGAAGGGCTTCTTGACCTCCTGGGGTATTATAAAGCTCAAATTTTTCATTCCTTTGGCGCGCATTTCCGGGACATTAGCCTCAAGACAGGGGCGTAGGAAAATAGTTCCTGACCTTGTAGGGTTTTTCCCCACAGAAGCGCATGCCCCGACCCCTCCATTCTGACCGTCCCCAGTTGAAGAATTACGACGTACTCGTCATCGGCAGTGGTCTGGCCGGCATGTCGGTGGCGCTCCGCCTCGCCGAGCGCTGCAAGGTCGCCCTGGTCACCAAGCACGAGCTGCTGGACGGCGCCTCGAGCTGGGCGCAGGGCGGGATCGCCGCGGTGATGGAAGGTTCCGATTCCGTCGAGGACCACATCCGCGACACGCTCGTCGCCGGCGCGGGACTGTGCCACGAGGATGCGGTGCGCTTCGTGGTGGAACGGGGCCGCCGCTCGGTCGAATGGCTGGTCGCGCAGGGCGTGCCGTTCACGCGCGACGACGGGAACCAGGATGAGCTGCACCTCACGCGCGAGGGCGGCCACAGCCACCGGCGCATCGTGCATGCCGCCGACGCCACCGGCCGCGCGGTGCAGAAGACCCTCGTCGGCGAGGTGAAGACGCATCCGAACATCGAGGTCCTCGAGTGGCACATCGCCGTGGATCTCGTGACCTCCCGCAAGGTGGGCGCGGGCGGCCCGAACCGCGTGCTCGGAGCCTACGTGCTCGACATCCGCGCCGATCGCGTCGAGACCTTCGCCGCCCGCTTCACGGTCCTCGCCACCGGCGGCACCGGCAAGGTCTACCTGTACACGACCAATCCCGACACCGCGACCGGCGACGGCCTCGCGATGGGCTGGCGCGCCGGCGCGCGCGTCGCGAACATGGAGTTCATCCAGTTCCACCCGACCTGCCTCTACCACCCGCACGCGAAGTCGTTCCTCATCTCGGAGGCGGTGCGCGGCGAGGGCGGCATCCTCCGGCTTCCCGGCGGCGAGCGCTTCATGCCGCACCACGACGCGCGCGCCGAGCTCGCACCGCGCGACGTCGTCGCACGCGCCATCGACTTCGAGATCAAGAAGCACGGCATCGACTGCGTCTACCTCGACATCACGCACAAGGGCGCGGACTTCATCCGCACGCACTTCCCGAACATCCACGCGCGCTGCCTCGAGTTCGGCATCGACATGACCCGCGAGCCGATCCCGGTCGTGCCCGCGGCGCACTACACCTGCGGCGGCCTGGTGACCGACCTCGACGGGCGCACCAACGTGCCGCACCTCTATGCGCTCGGGGAAGTCGCGTGCACCGGGCTGCACGGGGCGAACCGGCTCGCCTCCAACTCGCTCCTCGAGTGCCTCGTCTTCGCCGAGGCGGCGGCCGCGGACATCCTCGCGCAGCCGGCCTCGCCCGTTGCGCCGCTGCCCGCCTGGGACGAGAGCCGGGTGAGGGACGCGGACGAGGAGGTCGTCATCTCGCACAACTGGGACGAGCTGCGGCGCACGATGTGGAACTACGTCGGGATCGTGCGCACCACCAAGCGCCTCGAGCGCGCGCGCCACCGCATCCAGCTCCTGCAGGAGGAGATCCAGGAGTTCTACGCCAACTTCCGCGTCTCGAACGACCTCATCGAGCTGAGGAACCTGGTGCTCACCGCCGAGCTCATCGTGCGCTCCGCGCTCGCCCGCAAGGAAAGCCGCGGCCTGCACTTCAGCCGCGACTTCCCCCACACGCTCCCCGAGGCGGTGGACACGGTGCTCGTGCCCGACGCGACGGCGAGCATCGCGACCGTCGCCACGGCCTGGGCCTGAGGCCGCTCGCCGTGGGCGCTCCTCCCGTCCTCACCCTCGAAGAGCTGCGCGCCCTCGAAGCGCGTCACGCGAACGGGGCGATGCCGGGGCTCATGACGCGCGCCGGGCGCTCGGTCGCGGAGGCCGCACGAAGTCTCGCCGCGGACACCGGCGACACCGTCCTCGTGGCGGCCGGTCCGGGGAACAACGGCGGCGACGCCTGGGTCGCGGCGGAGGAGCTTCGCGAGGGCTTCCATCGCATCGTCGTGCTCGACGCGGGAAGCGGGCCGCCCAGGGCCGCCGAGGCACGCGCGGCGCGGCAGGCGTTCGAAGCCCGCGGCGGCGCTGTCGCGCGCGAGTGGCCGGACCACGCGAAGCTCGCGCTCGTGGTGGACGGGCTGTTCGGCGTGGGACTCGCGCGCGACCTCGACGACCGCTTCCGGGCGCTCGTCGGGCGCATCAACGGATGCGCAGCGCCCGTGCTCGCGATCGACGTGCCGAGCGGCATCGACAGCTCGACGGGACGCGTGCGAGGCGCGGCCGTGAACGCGACCCGCACGCTGACCTTCATCGCGCACAAGCTCGGGCTGCACACCGGCGAAGGGGTCGACCATTGCGGCGGCGTCGAGTTGGACGAGCTCGGTGCCGGCGAGGAAGCCGCGCGGATGGCGCACGGTTTCCTGCTGCGCCCCGGG
>DATIZV010000107.1:0-3616 GCA_035516915.1 Usitatibacter sp.
GTCTGGGCGGTCGCGCGTGCGCCGGATCCCGAGCGCGCGCCGTGACGCTCTTCGACGTCGTCCTCTACCGCCCCGAGATCCCGCCCAACACGGGCAACGTGATCCGCCTGTGCGCGAACGCGGGGGCACGGCTGCATCTCGTCGAGCCGCTCGGCTTCTCCATGGACGACCGGCGGCTGCGCCGCGCCGGCCTCGACTACCACGAGCTCGCCACCGTGCTCGTGCACCGCGACTGGGATGCATGCCTCTCCGCGCTCGCGGGGCGGCGGCTGTTCGCGGTCTCGGCGCGCGCCTCCACGTGCTACGGCGAGGTCGCGTACGCGCGGGGCGATGCGTTCCTGTTCGGCCCGGAGACGGCCGGGCTGCCGGAGGCGGTGCTCGAAACCGTGCCTGCGGAAGGGCGGCTGCGACTTCCGATGCGGCCCGGCAATCGCAGCCTGAACCTCTCCAACGCGGTCGCGGTCGTGGTGTACGAGGCGTGGCGCCAGCAGGGATTCGAAAGCGGCGTGTGAGGCTTCGGCGCGAAGCGCGGCTTCAGGCTTGCTCCGGCCGCGTTTCCCGCGAGAGGAGGCCTTCCACCGCGGTGGTCGGCGCGAGGCCCTCGAAGAGCACGGCGCACACCGCCTCCGTGATCGGCATGTCGACGCCGCAGCGGTGCGCGAGCTCGCGCGCGGCCCGCGCCGAGGAAACGCCCTCGGCGACGTGGCCCAGCTCGGCGAGGATGCGCTGCACCGGGATTCCGGCGGCGATGCGCATTCCCACCGTGCGGTTGCGCGAGAGGTCGCCGGTCGCGGTGAGCACCAGGTCGCCGAGGCCGGTGAGGCCCATGAACGTATCGGGCTCGCCGCCCATGCGCACGCCGAGCCGCGCGATCTCCGCCAGGCCGCGCGTGATGAGCGCCGCGCGGGCGTTCGCGCCGAGGCCGAGGCCGTCGCTGATCCCGGCCGCGATCGCGATGATGTTCTTGAGCGCTCCGCCCAGCTCGACGCCGACCACGTCGCCGCTCGAGTAGATGCGCAGCGGCGCGTGGTGCAGGGCGCCCGCCGCGCGCCGCGCGAACGAAGCGTCGCGCGACGCGACGGTGAGCGCCGCCGGCAGCCCGCGTGCCACCTCGGCGGCGAAGCTCGGTCCGGAGAGCGCACCCACCTCGCGCCAAGCGGGGAGGGTTTCGGCCGCGATCTCGTGCGGCAGGCGCGAGGTCTCGAGCTCGAAGCCCTTGCACGCCCAGAGGAGCGGCGTCGGCGAGGCGCAGGCGCCGAGGGCCGCGAGCGCCGTGCGCAATCCGTGGGAGGGCGTGGCGGCGATCACCAGCTCGCATCCGCGCGCGGCTTCCGCGAGGTCGTCGCTGAAGGCGACCCGCGCGGGAATCTCGATGCCCGGCAGGTAGTCGGTGCGGCGCGTCGCGGCCATGTGGGTGCGCTGCGCGGCGCTGCGCATCCACAGCGAGACGCGATGGTGCGAGGAGAGCGCCGCGGCGAGCGCGCTGCCCCATGCGCCTGCGCCGAGGATGGCGATGTCCATGTCGCCTCGCGGCGCGGGGCTTCAGACGCCCCAGACGTGCGCGGTGCGGATGTAGCCTTCCTGCCCGTCGCGGTGGCGCACGTGCACCCATCCGTTCGCGGGCGGCTCCAGCACCTCGAGCAGGACCTCCTTGTAGGCCTCGAAGACGAGCGGCGCCTGGGGATCGGGCGCGGCACGCACGTCGGCGAGCGGCACGGTCACGACGACCATCGAGCGATCGCCCAGCGCCGTGTTCTCGACCCAGCCCACCTCGCCATTCGCGTCGCGCACCTTCGTCCACTGGTCGAGCTTCACCAGGACCTCGAACGGGTAGTGGCGCGTGACGGCGAACAGCTTGTCCGCCTTGGTCGAAGGCGCGTCGTAGAGGATCGCCGGGTTGTCGCCGATGCAGCGGTATTCGGTCGCGCTCGCCGCGGCGGCGACGAGCACGAGGCAGGCGGCGACGATCCTCTTCACGGCGCTCAATGCGAGACGGTGGGCGTGATGATCTGCACCGCCGGCTGCGAGGCGGGCTGCGGATCGCGCTGCGCCTGGTAGATCGCCTCGAAGTTGACGGGCGAGAGCACGACGGGCGGAAAGCCCGCGCGCGTGACGGTGTCCGAGACCACCTCGCGCACGTACGGGAAGAGGATGTTCGGGCAGGCGATCGCGAGCACCGCCTCGAGCTCCTGCGCGGGAACGTTGCGGATCACGAAGATGCCCGCCTGCGCCGCCTCCACGAGGAAGAGCGTCTTGTCCTTCACCTTCGCGGTGACGGTCACCGTGAGCACCGTCTGGTACACGCCGTCTTCCACGCCGGTCGAGTTGTGGTGCAGCTGCACGTCGACCGTCGGGGCCTCCCGCTCGAGGAAGGACTGCGGCGCGTTCGGGATCTCGAGCGAGAGGTCCTTCACGTACACCTTCTCGATCGAGAAGACCGGCTGGCTGCTCTGGGATTCGCTCATCGGGATTCCTCGGCTGCGTTGCGTGGGCCCGCGCGCGTCACGGCGCGGCGAGCAGGGGATCCAGGCCGCCGGCCCGGTCGAGCGCGGCGAGGTCGTCGTAGCCGCCGACGTGCCTGTCGCCGACGTAGATCTGCGGCACCGTGCGCCGCCCGGTTCGCTGCATCATCTCTTCGCGCCGTGCGGGATCGAGGTCCACGCGGATCTTGTCGATCGCCTGCACGCCCTTCGAGCGCAGCAGCCGCTCGGCCATTTGGCAGTACGGGCACACGCCGGTCGCGTACATCGTCACCTTCGCCATCGCGTCATTTCTCCACCGGCAGGCTCGCCTGCTGCCACGCGTTGAGGCCGCCCTTCAGCTGGTAGACCGACCCGAATCCGGCCTGTTTCAGCACGCGGCAGGCCGATCCCGAGCGCGGCCCCGAGCGGCAGGTCACGACCACGGCGCGGTCCTTGTACTTGCCGATCTCGCCCAGGCGCCCGGGCAGGTCCTTGAGCGGAATGTTGCGCGCCTTCGGCAGGTGTCCCGCGGCGTACTCGGCCGGATCGCGCACGTCGAGCACGAGCGTCGAGCCCTGGTTCATGAGGCGCGTCGCCTCGAGCGTGCCGATCTCGTTGGAAGCGCCCGTGAGGCGCGAGATCTCCGGCCATACGAGGAACAGCCCGCTCGCCACGAGGGTCGCCGCGAGCGCCCACACCGGGATGCCGTTGATGCTTTCGAGGAGGAAGGAACCCACGGGAAGCGGAAGCGCGCTGCGGCTGCCGAAAGCGACGATTTTAGCAGACGGGGACGAGCTCCCCGGCTCAGGCGAGGTGCCCGAGCGCCCACTGCAGCGCCCAGAGCGTCGCCATGCCGCTCGCGATGGCGGCGACGGTGTTGCGCACCCGGAAGGTCGCCGCCATCGCCACGAGCCCCGCGACGAGCCGCAGGTTCGCGGGCGGCAGCTCCAGCGTGCCGCCGGGCATGACCAGTCCCGGCACGACGATCGCCGCGAGCACCGAGGGCGGCACGAACTTGAGCGCCTGGCGGAACCAGTGCGGGAACCGGTGCGGATCTACGAACACGATGAACGACGCGCGCAGCAGGAAGGTCGAGAGCGCGACGCCGGCGATCGCGATCCAGGTGCTCATCGGCGCCTGCGCGCCTCGATCGC
>DATIZV010000108.1:0-13456 GCA_035516915.1 Usitatibacter sp.
CGCATCCTCACCGACTACGGCTTCGTCGGCCACCCGTTCCGCAAGGACTTCCCGCTGTCGGGGTACGTCGAGATGCGCTACGACCCCGAGCAGAAGCGCGTGATCTACCAGCCGGTGACCATCGAACCGCGCGAGGTGACCCCGCGCATCGTGCGCGAAGAGCACTACGCCGAGGGCAGGGGCTAGTGGCGGAGATTCGCAACTACACGCTCAACTTCGGGCCGCAGCACCCGGCGGCGCACGGCGTGCTGCGCCTCGTGCTCGAGCTCGACGGCGAGGTGATCCAGCGCGCCGACCCGCACATCGGCCTCCTGCACCGCGCCACCGAGAAGCTCGCGGAGACGCGCACCTACCTCCAGAACGTGCCGTACATGGACCGCCTCGACTACATGTCGATGATGTGCAACGAGCACGCCTACGTGATGGCGATCGAGAAGCTCGTCGGCGCGGAGGTCCCGGTGCGCGCGCAGTACATCCGCGTGATGTTCGACGAGATCACGAGGATCCTCAACCACCTGCTCTGGATCGGCTCGCACGCGCTCGACGTGGGCGCGATGACGGTCTTCCTCTACGCGTTCCGCGAGCGCGAGGACCTGATGGACATGTACGAGGCGGTCTCCGGTGCGCGCATGCACGCGGCCTACTACCGGCCGGGCGGCGTGTACCGCGACCTGCCCGAGCGCATGCCGCAGTACGCCGAATCGAAGGTGCGCTCGCGGGAGAAGGTGAAGGAGCTCAACGCCAACCGCCAGGGCTCGCTCCTCGACTTCATCGAGGACTTCACCGGCCGCTTCCCCGGCTGCGTCGACGACTACGAGACGCTCCTCACCGAGAACCGCATCTGGAAGCAGCGCACCGTGGGCATCGGCGTGGTCTCGCCCGAACGCGCGCAGGCCCTGGGCTTCACGGGGCCGATGCTGCGCGGCAGCGGCGTCGCCTGGGACCTGCGCAAGAAGCAGCCCTACGAGGTGTACGACCGCATGGACTTCGTCATCCCGGTCGGCACCAGCGGCGACTGCTACGACCGCTACCTCGTGCGCGTGCAGGAGATGCGCGAGTCGAACCGGATCATCAAGCAGTGCATCGAGTGGCTGCGCAGGAACCCGGGGCCGGTGATCACGACGAACCACAAGGTGGCGCCTCCGACGCGCGAGCAGATGAAGGCGAACATGGAGGACCTCATCCACCACTTCAAGCTCTTCACCGAGGGCATGCACGTGCCGCCGGGCGAGGCGTACGCCGCGATCGAGCATCCGAAGGGCGAGTTCGGGGTCTTCATCGTGAGCGACGGTGCGAACAAGCCGTGGCGCCTGAAGCTGCGCGCGCCGGGCTTCCCGCACCTCGCCGCCATGGACGAGATGGCGAAGGGGCACATGATCGCCGACGTCGTGGCGATCATCGGCACGATGGACATCGTGTTCGGGGACATCGACCGATGAACGACGCAGGCCGGCGCGCGATCGACGCGAAGGTCGTCAACCTCGACGAGCTCCGGCTCGAGCACTTCGAGAAGGGCGACAAGTTCGCCTCGGATTTCGCGCGCATCGGGCCGCTCCTCGGCGCGCGCGACCTCGGCTACTCCTACGACGTGGTGCAGCCCGGGAAGCGCTCCTGCCCGTTCCACAGCCACCTCGCCGAGGAGGAGATGTTCTTCGTCGTGCGCGGGGAGGGGACGCTGCGCTACGGCGACGAGACGCGCCGCATCCGCGCGGGCGACGTCATCTGCTGCCCGACCGGCGGCCCGGAAACGGCGCACCAGATCATCAACGACTCGGATTCCGAGCTCGCGTACCTCTCGATCTCGACGATGATGCCGGCCGAGGTGTGCGAATACCCGGATTCGAGGAAGATCGGCGCGTTCGGCGAGACCACCTCGCGCCTCAGGCACGTGACGGGCGTCGAGGCCGCGGTCGACTACTGGAAGGACGAGGTCTGAGCATGGGGCTGCTGAACGCCGATTCCCTGAGGAGGATCGAGCTCGAGCTCGGGAAGTATCCGCCGGACCACAAGCAGTCGGCGGTGATCTCGGCGCTCGCCATCGCGCAGGACCAGCACGGGTGGCTCCCCGACGAGCTGATGGAGGAGGTGGCGAACGTCCTCGGCATGCCGCCCGTCGCGGTGTACGAGGTGGCGACCTTCTACGGCATGTACAACCTGAAGCCGCTCGGCAAGCACAAGCTGGTGATGTGCACCAACCTGCCGTGCGCGCTCTCGGGGGCCGTGCAGGCCGCGGAGCACCTGAAGCGGCGCTGCGGAGTCGAGGAATTCAACCAGACGTCGGCGGACGGCCGCTTCACCGTGAAGGAGGGCGAGTGCTTCGGCGCCTGCGGCGACGCGCCGGTGATGCTCGTCGACAACAAGCGCATGTGCTCGCGCATGACGCCGGAGAAGCTCGACGCGCTTCTCGAGGAGCTGGACTGATGGCGATGCTCGACTACGGACCCGACGCCGTGATCATGAAGGACCTCGACGGCGACAACTGGGACCTCGAGGGCTACGCGGCGCGCGGCGGCTACCAGGCGCTGCGCCGGATCGTGAACGAGAAGATCGCGCCCGAAGCCGTGATCGCCGAGGTGAAGAAATCGGCGCTGCGCGGCCGCGGCGGCGCGGGCTTCCCGACCGGGCTCAAGTGGTCCTTCATGCCGAAGAACTACACCGGCCAGCGCTACCTCGTGTGCAACTCGGACGAGGGCGAGCCGGGCACCTTCAAGGACCGCGACATCCTGCGCTACAACCCGCACGCCCTCATCGAGGGAATGATCATCGGCGGCTACGCGATCGGCGCGACCGTGGGCTACAACTACATCCACGGCGAGATCTGGAGCGAGTACGAGCGCTTCGAGGAGGCGCTTCGCCAGGCGCGCGACGCGGGCTACCTCGGAGGCAACATCCTCGGCGGCGGCTTCGACTTCGAGCTGCACGCGTACCACGGCTATGGCGCCTACATCTGCGGCGAGGAGACGGCGCTCCTCGAGTCGCTCGAGGGCAAGAAGGGCAACCCGCGCTACAAGCCGCCGTTCCCCGCGACCTTCGGCCTGTACGGCAAGCCCACCACCATCAACAATACCGAGACCTTCGCCGCCGTCCCGGGCATCCTCGCGAACGGCGCCGACTGGTTCCTCGCGCTCGGCAAGCCCAACAACGGCGGCACCAAGATCTTCTCGGTCACCGGGCACGTGAACCGTCCCGGCAACTACGAGGTGAAGCTCGGCACGCCGTTCGCGAAGCTCCTCGAGATGGCGGGCGGCATGCGCGGCGGGAAGAAGCTGAAGGGCGTGATCCCGGGCGGCTCGTCGATGCCGGTGCTCCCCGCGGACGTGATGATGAAGCTCGACATGGACTACGACTCGATCGCCAAGGCGGGCTCGTTCCTCGGCTCCGGCGCGGTGATCGTCATGGACGAGGACACTTGCATGGTGAAAGCCGCCGAGCGCCTGGCCTATTTCTATTACGAGGAGTCGTGCGGACAGTGCACGCCGTGCCGCGAGGGCACCGGCTGGCTCTACCGCGTCATCCATCGCATCGAGACGGGCGAAGGTCGCCAGGAGGACCTCGACCTCCTCCTCGACCTCGCGGACAACATCCAGGGCCGCACCATCTGCGCCCTCGGCGACGCGGCGGCGATGCCGGTGCGCGCGTTCGTGAAGGTCTACCGCGACGAGTTCCAGCACCACATCGAGCACAAGCGCTGCACCGTGAACCCGGGCGGCTACAGCTCCGCGAATCCCGACGTCGCGAAAATGGCGGCCGATTGATGAAAACCGGGGACAGACCACATTTTCCAAAGGGCGACACCAATGACCATCGCGCGCCGTTACGCGCTTTGGAAAATGTGGTCTGTCCCCGGTTTCTGAGCTGATCGAATGGCCATCAACCTCGAAATCGACGGCAAGCCCGTCACGGTCGAAAGCGGCGCCACGGTGATGGATGCCGGCGTGAAGCTGGGGGTCTACATCCCGCACTTCTGCTACCACAAGAAGCTCTCGATCGCCGCCAACTGCCGCATGTGCCTGGTGCAGGTGGAGAAGGCGCCGAAGCCGCTGCCGGCCTGCGCCACGCCCGCGACCGAGGGCATGAAGGTCTTCACGCATTCGGACGCGGCGATCGACGCGCAGAAGGGCGTGATGGAGTTCCTGCTCATCAACCACCCGCTCGACTGCCCGATCTGCGACCAGGGCGGCGAGTGCCAGCTGCAGGACCTCGCGGTGGGCTACGGGCAGTCGACCTCGCGCTACCAGGAAGCCAAGCGCGTGGTGGTGAACAAGAACCTGGGCCCGCTCATCTCCACCGACATGACGCGCTGCATCCAGTGCACGCGATGCGTGCGCTTCGGCCAGGAGATCGCCGGCGTGATGGAGCTCGGCATGGCGGGCCGCGGGGAGCGCGAGGAGATCGTCACGTTCGTGGGCCGCAGCGTCGATTCCGAGATCTCGGGCAACATGATCGACATCTGCCCCGTGGGCGCGCTCACCTCGAAGCCGTTTCGCTACACGGCGCGCAACTGGGAGCTCTCGCGCCGGCGCAGCGTCTCGCCGCACGACTCGCTCAACTCGAACCTGATGGTGCAGTCGAAGGGCGATCGGGTGATGCGCGTGCTGCCGATCGAGAACGACGCCGTGAACGAGTGCTGGCTCTCCGACCGCGACCGCTTCGCCTACGAGGGGCTCAACTCCGAGGAGCGGCTGCTCCATCCGATGGTGAAGCGCGCCGGCGAGTGGGCCGAGGTCGACTGGCCCGAGGCCCTGGAAGCCGCCGCGCAGGGGCTGAACGACGTCGCCGCGCGCCACGGTCCGGACGCGCTCGGCATGCTGTTCGGAGCGCAGCTCACGCTCGAGGAATTCCACCTCGGCGCGGCCCTCGCGAAGGGCCTCGGCACCGGAAACATCGACCATCGCATCCGCCAGTCGGACTTCCGCGCGAAGCACGAAGGCGCGCCGTGGCTCGGCATGCCGGTCACTGCGATCGAGGAGCTGGAAGGCGCGCTCCTCGTCGGCTCCAGCATCCGCAAGGAGCAGCCGCTCATCTCGGCGCGTTTGCGCGCGGGGACCAGGAAGGCGCTCCGGCTCTCGATCCTCCACGTCGCGGTCGACGAGCCGCTGATGCCGCTCGCCGCGCGCTCCGTGGTGAAGCCCTCGGAGCTCGCCGCGGGCCTCGCGGCGATCGCCGCCGCCGCCGCGCAGGCGAAGGGCGAGACCCCGAAGGGAGGTCTCGCGCGCGACCCGGGCAAGACGGAGCGGGCGATCGCGGCGAGCCTTTCCGGCAAGCGCTCGGCGATCCTCCTCGGCCACTACGCGCAGCAGCATCCGGATTACGCGCTGCTGCTTTCGATCGCGCACGAGATCGCACGCCTCACGGGCGCGACGGTGGGCGTGCTCCCGGACGGCGGCAACGCCGTGGGCGCGCACCTCGCGGGATTCGTGCCCACCGGCCTCGATGCGCGCGCCATGATCGAGTCGCCGCGACGCGGCTATCTCTTCGCGGGCGTGGAGGCGGGGCTCGACATGGGGCGGCGCGCGATGCAGGCGCTCGCCGCCGCGGAGTTCGCGGTGGTGCTTTCCGCCTACCGCGGCGCGGCCACGGATGCCGCCCACGTCATGCTGCCGATCGCGCCGTACACCGAGACGGCGGGCACCCTGGTGAACATGGAGGGACGCGTCCAGTCCTTCAACGCGTGCGTGAAGCCGCAGGGCGACGCGCGGCCGCTGTGGAAGGTGCTTCGCATGCTGGGCACGCTCCTCGAGCTGCCGGGCTTCGACGAGGACACGATCGAGCAGGTGCGGCTGCGGATCGCGCCGGACCTCGCAGCCTGGGCGAGGGCCGGGCTCTCGAACGCGATCGCGCCGCTCGAATGGCAGGCGCGGGCCATGCCCGCGCAGCTCGAGCGCGTCGCGGAATTCCCGATCTACGCCACCGACCCGATGGTGCGCCGCTCGCCGCCGCTGCAGAAGACGACGGACGCGAAGCTTGCGCGCGCCGCGCGGCTCCACCCGGCGACCTTCGCGGCGATGGACCTCGTGGAAGGGGCGCAGGTGCGCATCCGGCAGGGCGGCGGCGAAGCGCTCCTCGCCGCGTGCGCCGATCCCTCGGTGCCGGAAGGGTGCGTCCGCCTCGCACGCGGCATCCCGGAGACCGCGGCGCTCGGCGAGGGCGAGCTCCACGTGGAGCCCGTACGCATGGAAGCGGTCGCATGAACGGCTACGCCGCGCAGATCCAGGGCTACGCCAACGAGTGGCTCGGGCCCGTGTGGGGCCCGCAGGCCTACACTTTCGGCCGCGCGCTGGCGATGATCGTCGTCGTGCTCGTTCCGCTGCTCCTCACGGTCCTCTACTACCAGCTGGTCGAGCGCTGGGTGATCGGCTGGATGCAGGTGCGCAAGGGACCGAACCGCGTGGGCTGGAAGGGCGTGCTGCAGCCCGTCGCCGATGCGATCAAGCTCCTCATGAAGGAGCAGATCGTCCCGCTGGGCGCGAACCGCGGCCTCTTCCTCCTCGCTCCGATCGTCTCGGTGGCGCCGGCGCTCGCCGCGTGGTCCATCGTGCCGTTCGCGCCCGGATGGGTGATCTCGAACGCCGACGCGGCGATCCTGGTGCTCCTCGCCATGACCTCGCTCGGCATCTACGGCGTCATCATCGCCGGCTGGGCATCGAACTCGAAGTACGCATTCCTCGGGTCGATGCGCGCGGCCGCGCAGATGGTCGCCTACGAGCTCGCGATGGGATTCGCCATCGTCGGCGCGCTCATGGCGGGCGGCAGCATGAACCTCACGCAGATCGTCGAGCGCCAGCACACCGACTGGGGGATCCTCGGCTGGTTCTGGATCCCGCTCTTCCCGCTCTTCCTCGTGCACTACATCGCCGGGCTCGCCGAGACCAACCGCCATCCCTTCGACGTGGCCGAGGGCGAGAGCGAGATCGTGGCGGGCTTCCACGTCGAGTACTCGGGCATGGCCTTCGCCGTGTTCTTCCTCGCCGAGTACGCGAACATGATCCTCATCTCGACCATCTCGCCGATCCTCTTCTGGGGCGGGTGGCTCTCGCCGCTCGACTTCCCGTCGATCCGCGACGCGGGCCCGGCGATCTCCTGGCTCGCGGCGCCCAGCGTCCTGTGGCTCCTCGCGAAGACCGCGATCCTGATGTTCTTCTTCCTCTGGATCCGCGCCTCCTTCCCGCGCTACCGCTACGACCAGATCATGCGGCTCGGCTGGAAGGTCTTCATCCCGGTCACCCTGGTGTGGATCGGGGTGGTCGCGGTCGCGATGATGGATCCGATCGCGCACTGGCCGGTCGTGCGCCTCTGGTTCGGACACTGACCATGCTCGCCCGCGTGAGGGAATTCGCCTCGAGCTTCATGCTCTCCGAGCTGGTGAAGGGACTGCGGCTCACGGGGCGCTACCTCTTCTCGCGCAAGATCACCGTGCTCTATCCGGAGGAGAAGACGCCGGCGAGCCCGCGCATGCGCGGATTGCACGCGCTGCGCCGCTATCCCAACGGCGAGGAGCGCTGCATCGCCTGCAAGCTGTGCGAGGCGGTGTGCCCCGCGCTCGCCATCACCATCGAGAGCGAGCAGCGCGACGACGGCACGCGCCGCACCACGCGCTACGACATCGACCTCGTGAAGTGCATCTTCTGCGGCCTCTGCGAGGAGAGCTGCCCGGTCGATTCCATCGTCGAGACGCGCTTCGTCGAGTACCACGGCGAGTCGCGCGGCGACCTGCTCTACACCAAGCCGATGCTGCTCGCGATCGGCGACCGCTACGAGGCCGAGATCGCGCGCGACCGCGGCGAGGACGCGCGCTACCGCTGACATGAACCTGCCCGTCGTCCTCTTCTACGTCTTCGCCGCGATCCTGCTCGCCTCGGCCCTCGCCGTGGTGCTGGTGAGGAACCCGGTGCACGCCGCGCTTTTCCTCGTGCTGTCGTTCTTCACCGCCGCGGGCCTCTGGCTCCTCGCCTATGCGGAGTTCCTCGCCATCACGCTGGTGCTGGTGTACGTGGGCGCCGTGATGGTGCTCTTCCTCTTCGTCGTGATGATGCTCGACATCAACATCGACCGCCTGCGCCAGGGCTTCTGGAGGAACCTCCCGCTCGGCCTCTTCGTGGGCGTCGTGATGGCCGCGGAGATGATCGCGCTCCTCGCGAAGGGCGTGACCGGCGGGGCCGGCGCCGCCCCCGGCCCGGACTACTCGAACACGCGCGCGCTCGGCGAGGTGCTCTACACCGAGTACGTATTCCCCTTCGAGGTCGCGGCGGTGATCCTGCTGGTGGCGATCATCGCCGCCATCGCGTTGACGCTCCGCCACCGCAAGGAGACCAAGTACCAGGACCCGGCGCGCCAGCTCTCGGTGCATCCGCGCGACCGCCTGAGGATCGTGAAGCTCGCGCCCGACACCACGGTGGGGCGCGAGGAGCCCCGCGAGGAGGGCGCCGAATGATCCCGCTCCAGCACTATCTCGTCCTCGGCGCGCTGCTCTTCGCGATCAGCGTGGTCGGCATCTTCATGAACCGCAAGAACCTGATCGTGCTGCTCATGGCGATCGAGCTGATGCTGCTCGCCGTGAACATGAACTTCATCGCCTTCTCGCGCGCGCTGGGCGACCTCTCGGGCCAGGTCTTCGTGTTCTTCATCCTCACCGTGGCCGCCGCGGAATCGGCGATCGGGCTCGCGATCCTGGTGGCCCTCTTCCGCAACCTCCACTCCATCCACGTCGACGACCTCCGGCGGCTCAGGGGCTGAGCCGCGCCGGGGGACAACAACAACATGGACCTGATGACCCTCGCCTGCATCGCGGCCTTCGCGCCGCTCGCGGGCTCGATCCTCGCGGGGCTCCTCGGCTGGAAGCTCGGCCGCGCCTTCGCCCACTGGGCGGCGATCCTCTCCGTCGCGATCTCCTTCGCCGCGTCGGTCGGCTGCCTGCTGCAGGTGATGGACGGCGCGCGCCTCGACTCGGCGGTGTACACGTGGATCGCCGGCGACTCGTTCCGGATGGAGGTGGGGTTCCTGCTCGACCGCCTCACCGTGACGATGATGTGCGTGGTCACCTTCGTGTCGCTGATGGTGCACGTCTACACCATCGGCTACATGGCGGACGACCCGGGCTACCAGCGCTTCTTCTCCTACATCGCGCTCTTCACCTTCTCGATGATGATGCTGGTGATGGCGAACAACTTCCTGCAGCTCTTCTTCGGCTGGGAGGCGGTGGGCCTCGTCTCCTACCTGCTGATCGGCTTCTGGTACACGCGCCCGACCGCGATCTACGCGAACCTCAAGGCCTTCCTCGCCAACCGCGTCGGCGACTTCGGGTTCCTGCTCGGGATCGCGGTGATCTTCACCGTGTTCGGCACGCTCGACTACGCACCGGTGTTCGCGGGCGCGCAGCAGTTCGTGAACGCGTACGTGGAGCTCGTCCCGGGCCTGCCGTGGTCGCTCCTCACGATCGTCTGCGTCTGCCTGTTCGTCGGCGCCATGGGCAAGAGCGCGCAGTTCCCGCTGCACGTCTGGCTTCCCGACTCGATGGAGGGCCCGACCCCGATCTCCGCGCTGATCCACGCGGCGACGATGGTGACCGCCGGCATCTTCATGGTCGCGCGCATGTCCCCGCTCTTCGAGCTCTCGGAGGCCGCGCGCTCCTTCGTGCTGGTGATCGGCGCGATCACCATGTTCTTCATGGCGCTGGTGGCGCTCGTGCAGTACGACATCAAGCGGGTGGTGGCCTACTCGACGCTCTCGCAGCTCGGCTACATGACGGTGGCGCTCGGCGCCTCCGCCTATCCGATCGCGATCTTCCACCTGATGACGCACGCGTTCTTCAAGGCGGTGCTGTTCCTCGGCGCGGGCTCGGTCATCATCGCCCTGCACCACGAGCAGGACATGCGCCGGATGGGCGGGCTCGCGAAGTACATGCCGATCACCTACGCGACGGTGCTCGTCGGCACCCTCGCGAACGCCGGCATCCCGCCCTTCGCGGGGTTCTTCTCCAAGGATTCGATCGTGGAGGCGCTCGCCGCCTCGCACCTCTGGGGCCACGGCTTCGCCTACGTGCTCGCGCTCGCGGGCGTCTTCGTGAGCGCGCTCTACTCGTTTCGCCTGCTCTTCTACGCCTTCCACGGCGAGGAGCGCTTCGAGGCGCACGCCCACGGCGAGGCGGACGAATCGACCTACCGCGGCGAGGTGGTCGAGGGCCACGGCGCGGAGAAGAAGGTCCACGGCGCGGAGGAGCCGCACCACGAGGCGATGCACGGCAAGCCCCGCGAGTCGCCCTGGGTGGTGACGGTGCCGCTGGTGCTCCTCGCGATCCCCTCGATCTTCATCGGCGCGATGACCATCCGGCCGATGCTCTACGGCGGCTGGTTCGAGGGCGCGATCGCCGCCACGCCGACGATGGAGGAGATGGCGAAGGAGTTCGGGGGCTGGTGGCCCATGGTGCTCCACTCGTTCGCCTCGGTGCCGCTGTGGCTCGCGCTCGCGGGCCTCGCGATCACGTACTACCTCTACATCGTGAAGCCGGGCTCGGCCGCGGTCGTGAAGGAGAAGGCCGGCTTCCTCGCGAAGGTCCTCGAGAACAAGTACTACCTCGACGACTTCAACGACTGGTTCTTCGCCGGCGGCATGAGGAAGCTCGGCTCCGAGCTCTGGCTCTGGGGCGACAGGACTCTCATCGACGGAATCATGGTGAACGGCACCGCGCGGCTCATCGGCTGGTTCGCCTCGGTCGCGCGGCGCATGCAGACCGGCTACATCTACCACTACGCGTTCACGATGATCTTCGGCGTGTTCGCGCTCCTCTCCTTCTTCTGGGTATACCTCCGCAAGCTCTAGCCCCGACGCCAGGCGAAAAGAAAAAATGTTCCAGGGATACCTGCTTTCGTTGACGATCTGGGTGCCGATCGCCTTCGGCGTCGCGGTGCTCGCGATCGGCGACGACCGCGCGCCCGCGCCCGCGCGCTGGACCGCGCTCGTGGGCTCCATCCTCGGCTTCCTCGTGTGCCTGCCGTTGTGGACCGGCTTCCAGCCCACCGCGGACATGCAGTTCACCGAGATGGGCTCGTGGATCCCGCGCTTCAACGTGAACTACCACCTGGGCGTGGACGGCATCTCGATGCCGCTGATCCTCCTGAACAGCCTCATGACGGTGCTGGTCGTGATCGCGCACTGGGAGGTGGTGACGGAGAAGGTGGGACAGTACCTCGCGGCCTTCCTCATCATGTCGGGCCTCATCAACGGCACCTTCGCCGCGTTGGACGCGATCCTCTTCTACGTGTTCTTCGAGGCGATGCTGATCCCGATGTTCCTCATCATCGGGGTGTGGGGCGGGCCCAACCGCGTGTACGCCGCGGTGAAGTTCTTCCTCTACACGCTGGTCGGCTCGTTCCTCATGCTCGCCGCGTTCATCTACCTCTACTGGCAGACCAACGGCAGCTTCGAGATCCTGGACTTCCACGAGGTGCCGCTCGGCTTCACGCCTCAGGTGCTGATCTTCCTCGCGATGTTCATGTCCTTCGCGGTGAAGGTGCCGATGTGGCCGGTGCACACGTGGCTCCCGGACGCGCACGTCGAGGCGCCGACGGGCGGCTCGGTGATCCTCGCCGCGATCACGCTCAAGATCGGGGGCTACGGGTTCCTGCGCTTCAACCTGCCGATCGCGCCCGACGCGTCGCACTACCTCGCGGGTTTCATGATCACGCTCTCGCTCATCGCGATCGTGTACATCGGCCTGGTGGCGCTGGTGCAGGCGGACATGAAGAAGCTCATCGCCTACTCCTCGATCGCCCACATGGGCTTCGTCACGCTCGGCTTCTTCATCTTCACCGCCGACGGCATGCTGGGCGGCATCGTGCAGATGATCTCGCACGGCTTCGTCTCGGCGGCGCTCTTCCTGTGCGTGGGCGTGCTCTACGACCGGATTCATTCCCGCCAGATCGCCGACTACGGCGGAGTGGCGAACACCATGCCGGTCTTCGCCGCGTTCTTCGTCCTCTTCGCCATGGCGAACTCGGGCCTGCCGGGGACCAGCGGCTTCGTGGGCGAGTTCCTGGTGATCCTCGGCACCATGAAGGTGAGCTTCTGGATGACGTTCCTCGCGGCGACCACGCTCGTCACCGGCGCGGCGTACACGCTCTGGATGGTGAAGCGCGTCGTGTACGGGGAGGTCGCGAACGCGAAGGTCGCGGCGCTGAAGGACGTCGGCGCGCGCGAGATGGCCTTCCTCGTGATCCTCGCCGCCGCGGTGCTGGCGCTCGGCATCTATCCCAGGCCGCTCGCCGACGTGGCGAACCCGACGATCCACAAGCTCCTCGCGCACGTGGAGCGGAGCAAGCTCCAGTGAGGTCCCGATGACCACCGCCACCTTCTCCTTCGCGACGATCGCGCCCGCCCTGCCGGAGATCGTGCTCCTCGCGCTCGCCGCCGCGCTCCTCGTCGCGGATCTCTTCCTGCGCGGCGTGCCCGAGCAGCGCCATGCCACCTACTGGCTCGCGCAGGCGGCGCTCGCGGCGACCGCGGTGGTCACCCTCGGCCAGATGGGCGGGCCTGCGCAGGTGACGCTGCACGGCATGTACGTCTCCGACCTCCTCGGACAGGTGCTCAAGGTCGCGACCCTCCTCACGGTGATGGCGACGCTCGCGATGGGCCGCCAGTACCTGCAGCTGCGCGGGCTCCTCACCGGCGAGTTCCTCTCGCTCGCGCTCTTCGGCACGCTCGGCATGATGGTGATGATCTCGGCGCACGACTTCCTCACGCTCTACCTGGGGCTCGAGCTGATGGCGCTCTCGCAGTACGCGATGGTGGCGCTGGAGCGCGACTCGGCGCGCGCGACCGAGGCGGCGATGAAGTACTTCGTGCTCGGCGCGCTCGCCTCGGGGTTGCTCCTCTACGGCTTGTCGATGATCTACGGCGCCACCGGAGCGCTCGAGCTCACGCGGGTCGCCGAAGCCGTCTCGCACGGCGAGTCCCACGCGATGCTCGGCGTCTTCGGGCTCGTGTTCGTGGTCGCCGGCATCGCCTTCAAGCTGGGCGCCGCGCCCTTCCACATGTGGATCCCGGACGTCTACCACGGCGCGGCCACCCCCGCCACGCTCTACATCGGCGCGGCGCCCAAGCTCGCGGCGCTCGCCTTCATCCTGCGGCTGCTCGCCTACGGCCTCTCGGGCATGACCGGCGACTGGCAGCAAATGCTGGTGGTGCTCGCGGTGTGCTCGCTCCTGGTCGGCAACGTGGTCGCGATCGCGCAGTCGAACCTGAAGCGCATGCTCGCCTACTCGACCATCTCGCACATGGGCTTCCTCGCGTTGGGCCTCATCGCGGGCGACGATACCGGCTACGGCGCGGCGCTCTTCTACGCGATCAGCTACGCGCTCATGACGCTCGGCTCCTTCGGCGCGATCCTGCTCCTCTCGCGCGCCGGCTTCGAGGCCGAGAACATCGACGACTTCCGCGGCTTGAACCAGAAGTCGAAGTGGTT
>DATIZV010000109.1:0-16561 GCA_035516915.1 Usitatibacter sp.
GAGCCCGCCGTCGGACCGGTCGTGGTAGGCGAGGATGCGGCCCGCGGCGTTGAGCTTCTGCACCGCGCCGAAGAAGGCCGCGAGCTTCGCCGGATCGTCGCAGTCGGGCGCGCGGTCGCCCAGCTCGCCGTACACCTGCGCGAGCGCGGAGCCGCCGAGGCGGTCCTTGCCGCCGCCGAGGTCGACCAGCACGAGCTCGGTCTCGCCCGCTTCCATGCGCAGCTCGGGCGTGAGGGTGCGGCGCGCGTCGCCGACGGGTGCGAACGCGGAGACGATGAGCGAGAGCGGCGCGGTGACCGCCTTCGGCTCGCCGCTCGCCGGGTCGCGCCAGGTCGTGCGCATCGACATCGAGTCCTTGCCGACCGGAATGGAGATGCCGAGCGCGGGGCAGAGCTCGAGGGCCACCGCCTTCACCGTGTCGTAGAGCGCGGCGTCCTCGCCGGGATGGCCGGCGGCGCACATCCAGTTCGCCGAGAGCTTCACGTCCCCCAGGTGCGCGATGGGCGCGGCCGCGACGTTGGTGATCGCCTCGCCGATCGCCATGCGGCCCGAGGCCGGCGCATCGATGAGCGCGAGCGGAGTGCGCTCGCCGATCGCCATCGCCTCGCCCTGGAAGGTCCTGTAGCCGAACGTGGTGACGGCGCAGTCGGCGACCGGAACCTGCCACGGTCCCACCATCTGGTCGCGGGCCGTGAGGCCGCCCACCGTGCGGTCGCCGATCGACACGAGGAACGTCTTGTCCGCGACGCCGGGGAGGCGAAGCACGCGCTCGGCCGCCTCGTCGAGCGAGATCTCGCGCACGTCGAACGGGCTGAGCTCGCGGCGCAGATGGCTCGCCTCGCGCTCCATGCGAGGAGGCTTGCCGAGCAGCACGTCGAGCGGCATGTCGACGGGACGGTTGCGGAAGAGCGCATCCTCGACCACCAGCCGGTGGTCCGCGCGCGCCTCGCCCAGGACCGCGAACGGACAGCGCTCGCGCTCGCAGATGCGGCGCAAGTCCTCCAGGCGCGCGGGCGGGATCGCGAGGACGTAGCGTTCCTGCGCCTCGTTCGACCAGACCTGCATCGGCGTCATGCCGGGCTCCTCGACCGGAACCTTGCGCAGGTCGAAGGTGGCGCCGACACCGCCCGAATGCGCGAGCTCGGGAAGCGCGTTGGAAAGGCCGCCTGCGCCGACGTCGTGGATCGAGAGGATGGGATTCCTCTCGCCCATGCGCCAGCACGCGTCGATCACCTCCTGGCAGCGGCGCTCCATCTCCGCGTTCGCGCGCTGCACCGAGTCGAAGTCGAGAGACTCGATGTTGGATCCCGAGGACATCGACGAGGCCGCGCCGCCGCCCAGCCCGATGAGGAACCCGGGACCGCCGAGGTGGACGAAAAGCGCTCCGCCCGCGAGGGGCTTCTTCTGCGTCTGCTCCGCGGCGATGTTGCCCACGCCGCCCGCGAGCATGATCGGCTTGTGGTAGCCGCGCATCTCGCCGCCGGCGGCGAGCTCGAAGGTGCGGAAGTAGCCCGCGAGGTTGGGGCGCCCGAACTCGTTGTTGAACGCGGCACCGCCGACGGGACCGTCGATCATGATCGAAAGCGCCGAGGCGATCCTTCCCGGGCGGCCGTAGCACGCCTCCCACGGCTCGATCGCCCCGGGGATCTCGAGGTTCGAGACCGAGAACCCGGTGAGACCCGCCTTGGGCTTCGCGCCGCGGCCCGTCGCCCCCTCGTCGCGGATCTCGCCGCCCGCGCCGGTGGCCGCGCCCGGGTGCGGCGCGATGGCGGTCGGGTGGTTGTGCGTCTCGACCTTCATCAGGATGTGCGTGGTGTCGAAGCGATAGGCCCAGGTCCCCGATTCGTCGGACTGGAAGCGCTCCACCTCCGCGCCCTTCATCACGGCGGCGTTGTCCGAATAGGCGACGATCGTGCCGCGCGGGCTCTGCCGATGCGTGTTGCGGATCATCGCGAAGAGCGATGGCTCCTCGCGCCGCCCATCGATCGTCCAAGACGCGTTGAAGATCTTGTGCCGGCAATGCTCGGAGTTCGCCTGCGCGAACATCATGAGCTCGACGTCGGTGGGATTGCGTCCGAGCTTCGCGAAGCTCTCGACGAGATAGTCGATCTCGTCGTTCGCGAGCGCGAGGCCCATCGCGGCGTTCGCCCGCTCGAGCGCCGCGCGCCCGCCGCCGAGGAGGTCGACGGTCGCGAGCGGCTGCGGCGCCGCGTGGCGGAAGAGCCCCGTGGCTTCCTCGAATGTCGCGACGACCGCCTCGGTCATGCGGTCGTGGATCGCGCCCGCGACCGCCGCGAGGTCGTCGGCCGAAGGCGCGCTCGCGCAGTGAACGCGGTACGCGATCCCGCGCTCGATGCGCGCCACCTTGGCGAGGCCGCAGTTGCGGGCGATGTCGGTCGCCTTCGACGACCAGGGAGAAACGGTGCCGAAGCGGGGAAGCACGAGAAGCAGCGTTCCTTCCGGCTCGCCGCCCGGCGGCGTGCCGTAGGTGAGCAGGCGTTCGAGCACCTCGCGTTCCGCCACCTCGAGCGGCGCGTGAAGGGCCGCGAAATGGACGAAGCGAGCGTCGAGGCGGATGGATCGCGCGAGGTTTCCCGGCAGGGAGCCGGCGAGCTTCGCGATGCGGAAGGCGGAGAGCGCAACCGCGCCGGGCAGCGTGAGGACCTGCTGCAGCGGCGCATCTTGCGGATACATGGTCGAATTATACCGGACGCGGAAAATTCCCCGCGGAAGGCGGCCGCTCCCCCAAGCCATTCGCCTTGATGCGATGCCGCAGGAAATTTCACCGCTCATTCGCTACCATTCGCAGGCCGTCGTCCTTCCAGGGAGAAGAAGACCGTGACCGTCCTTTCGCGCATCCTCGCTTCGCTCGCCGCGGCGTTCGCGCTCGCCCTCGGCGCCGCCGCACCCGCCCGCGCCGTGGATTACCCGGTTCGCAGCGTGCATTTCGTCGTCCCGTACCCGCCGGGTGGCACCACCGACGTCCTCGCCCGCATCATCGGCCAGTGGCTCTCGGAGAAGATGGGCCAGCAGTTCGTGATCGAGAACAAGCCGGGCGGCGGCAACAACATCGGCACCGAGCTCGTGGTGCACGCGCCGCCGGACGGCTACACCATGCTCCTCGTGAACCCCGCGAACGGCATCAACGCGACGCTCTACCGGAACCTTCGGTTCGATTTCGTGCGCGACATCGCCCCGGTAGCGGGCATCGTGCGCACGCCCAACGTGATGGAAGTGACGCCGTCGCTGCCGGTGAAAACGGTCCAGGAGTTCATCGACTACTGCAAGGCGCACCCGGGCCGGATCAACATGGCCTCCTCGGGAAGCGGCACCTCGGTGCACCTGTCCGGAGAGCTCTTCAAGTCCATGACCGGCTGCCAGATGGTCCACGTGCCGTACAAGGGCGCGGGGCCGGCCCTCACCGACCTCATGGCAGGGCAGGTGCAGGTGATCTTCGACAACCTCCCTTCCTCGGCGCCCTTCATCCGGTCCGGCCGAATCCGCGGGCTCGCCGTCACGTCGGCGAAGCGCGATCCCTCGTTTCCCGACCTTCCGACGGTCGGCGATACGGTTCCCGGCTATGAAGCGACCGCCTGGTTCGGCATCGGCATGCCGAAAGGAACGCCCAAGGAAATCGTCGACAAGGTGAACGCCGAGGTGAACCGCGCGCTCGCCGACCCGAAGATGCGCGAGAAGCTCGCGAAGCTCGGCGGGACACCCATCGCCGGCACGCCCGAGGATTTCGGCAACGTGATCCGTTCCGAGACCGAGAAGTGGTCGAAGGTGGTGATCTCCTCCGGGGCGAAGGTGGAGTGAGTCGGCCCCTTCGCGGTCACTGCGTTTCCGGGCGGTCGCGAGGAACGAGCGCGAGGTATTCGTCCGAGCGCGGCGACGCCCGGGAATTCGAGCCGTCCGGCATCACCTCGCGAGGATCTGCCAGGCGAGCATCGCCTGGGCGGCGAACCCGCCGAGGAAGCCGAGCGTGCGCAGCCACGGCACCGCGAGCGTGTAGGCGAGCGCGTGCACGACCCGCGCCCAGAAGTAGAGCATCGCCGCGCCTTCCGTGACGGAGCTGCCCACGCCCGCGGCGTTCGCCGCCAGCACCAGCGCGGCGAAGACGACGAGGTTCTCGACCGCGTTGCGGTGCGCCTTCATGAGGCGCTCGGCCCACGGCGATTGGGGCTTCGGCTGCGCGGGATAGCCCACGGTGTCCGCGATGCCCCACTTCACGAAGCGATCGAGCACGTAGGGAACCCAGAGCAGGCCGGTAAGCGCAGTCACGTACACCAGGTACTGGATCTCGATCTTCATGTCCGCCTCCTCCGCCGGAGCGCCGTCACGGGCGCACGTACGCCCAGCCTTCCTGCTGCTTCTTCATGATCTCGACCACGCCCGCGGGGACGTAGCCGATGCCTTCCAGCATGTCGGCCTTCGAGAGCTTCTGCGCGTGCATGGTGTTCTCGCAGGCGACCACCTTCATCCCGGACATCGTCGCCTCGTCGATGCGCTGCGACACCGCGGAATTCTTCTTGAGCATGCCGATGCCGGGGCCGTAGGCGACGATCTCGATGTCGACGTTCTTCGCGCCGACGTCCTGCTGCACGTTGCGCGCGTTGTTGAGCGCGAGATTCCACTTGCCCGGATCGCCGTCGCTCACCTGGAAGACCACGCGCTGGCGGGCGGCGTCCGCTTGCGCCGGCTGGCCGGTCTGCGCGCACCCCGGGAGGGCGAGCGCCAGCATCGCGCAGGCGCCCGCGAACATTCCTCTCGCATCCATGCCTCTCTCCTCTTCACTGCCCTGCATGGGGGACACTTCGAGCGCGAAGTCTAATCCGATTGCGCACCCCTCGCAGGCGGCACCCCCTGCGAGTAGAGTATGGATCGGCCTTTCACCGCGCCGAGGGGCCCGATTGGACGACTCCACAGCCGTCGCGACGTTCCTGTTCACCGACATCGAGGGAAGCACCCGACTCTGGGAGCGGGAGCCCGATCGCATGCGCGCCGCGATGGCGCACCACGACGCGCTCGCCCGCGCCGCGGTGGAAGCGCACGGCGGGCAGGTCGTGAAGAAGACCGGCGACGGCCTGCATGCGACGTTCCGCGAGCCGCTCGACGCAGTCCTCGCGTCGGTCGACCTGCAGCTCGGGCTCGCGCGCCTCGAGGAGGAATGCGGCCTCGTCCTGCGCGCGCGCTGCGGCATGCACGCCGGAGCGTTCGAGCGGCGCGACGACGACTATTACGGCACCGCCGTGAATCGTGCGGCGCGCATCATGGCGGCGGCTCACGGCGGCCAGGTGCTGCTCTCCGGTGCGGTTTGCGAGCGTCTCGAGGGTCGCCTTCCCGAAGGCATCAGTCTGCGCGACCTGGGCAACGCGCGCTTGCGGGACCTCGCTCGGCCGGAGCGAATCCACCAGCTCCTGCATCGGGACCTGCGCAGCGATTTCCCGGCGCTGCGATCGCTCGAGGGCACGCCGAACAACCTGCCGCACGTGCCGAGCTCCTTCATCGGCCGCAGCCGCGAGCTCGCCGAGGTGCGCGCGCTGCTTCCGCGCACGCGGCTCCTCACCCTCACCGGCATGGGCGGACTGGGCAAGACGCGGCTCGCGCTGCAGGCGTCCGCCGAGGCGATGGACGCGTATCCCGACGGCATCTGGCTGGTGGACCTCGCGGTGGTGCACGACGCGCGCCGCGTCGCGCAGGCCGCGGCCTCCGCGATGGGCGTCAAGGAGGAGCCGGGGCGGCCGGTGGTCGAGGCGCTCGAGCGGCACGTGCGCGACCGCCACCTGCTGTTGATCCTCGACAACTGCGAGCACCTGATCGACACGTGCGCGGAGCTCGCGCGGCGCGTGCTTTCCTCGGGCGCGCTGGTCTGCGTGCTCGCGACCAGCCGTGAGCCGCTGCGCGTGCCGGGCGAAGTGGCCTACGCGCTCGACGGCATGTCGCTTCCGGAAGCGCGGGGAGGCGCCTCCGTGTCCGACTCGGAAGCCGTGCGCCTCTTCGTCGACCGCGCGGCTGCGGCGCGCCCGGGCTTCACGCTCACCGCGGAGAACGCGGCCGCGGTCGCCACGATCTGCAACGACCTCGACGGCATCCCGCTCGCGCTCGAGCTGGCGGCCGCACGCGTGCGCACGCTCCCGGTGGACGAGATCGCCGCGCGGGTGCGCGACCGCTTCGCCCTTCTCACGTCGCGCGATCCCACCGCGCTTCCGCGCCAGCGCACGCTGCGTGCGCTCATCGACTGGAGCCACGAGCTGCTGTCCCAGGACGAACGAACGCTGTTCCGGCAGCTCGCGGTGTTCGAATCGGGATGCGCCCTCGAGGCGGTGGAAAAGGTTTGCGTGTTGCCCTCGGGCAGCGACGTCCTGCCCCTCCTCGAGCAGCTGGTCGACAAGTCGCTCGTGCTGCTCGAGCACGAGCCGGCCCGATACCGGATGCTGGAGACGGTGCGCCAGTACGCGCGCGAGCGGCTCGCGGCCTCGAGCGAACGCGAGGCGCTGATGCGCCGGCACTTCGATTTCTACCTCGGTCTCGCGGAGCAGGCGCGCGCCGGGCTCGTCGGCGCGGACCAGGCGCACTGGCTCGCGATCCTCGATGCCGAGCGCGAGAACATCCTCGCTGCGCACGGCTGGTCGCAAAACACCGGCGAAGATGCGCACGCGGGATTGCGGCTCGCGAGCTCGATGAAGCTCTACTGGATCAATCGCGGGCTGCTCGAGCTCGGGCAACGCGTGACCCAGGAAGCGCTGGACCTTCCCGGGGCGAGGGAACCGAACGAGGCCCGCTGTCGCGCGCTGTTCGATGCCGGGCAGATGCGCTACTTCGCCGCTCGCCACGGCGAGGCGCGCGCGCTCCTCGAGGAGAGCCTCGCCATCGCGCGCGCGCTCGGCAGCCGCAAGAAGATCGGTGCCGTGCTGCAGCCGCTCGGCATGGCCGCGCTCGGCGAAGGAGACCGCGAGATGGCGCGGCGCTGCCTGGTGGAGGCGCTCGCGATCGCGCGTTCGCTCGGCGACGGCCGCGACATCGCGACCGCGGCGAACGCGCTCGGCCAGCTGCAGCGCCTCGAGGGCGCGCCGCGGGAGGCGGCCGTGCTCTTCGAGGAGACGATCCGCATCTCGCGCGAGCAGGGAGACCTCGAGCTCGCCGCGGTCGGCCTGCTCAACCTCGCCATGGTATGCATCGATCGGGAAGAAGGACGATTCGCGCGCACGGCGGCGGCCGAGGCGCTCGCCTTCGCGCAGGAGCTGCGTTCGCAGCCGGTCCTGCAGAGCGTGCTCGAAGTGACCGCGGGGCTCGCAACCCTGGCCGGCGACGACCGGACGGCGGCACGCTTCTACGGCGCCGCCGAAGCCCAGGCGGAAAGGACCGGCCTTCGGCGCGATCCGGCCGATGCCGCCTTCCTTGCCGGGCTCATCGGCGCCGCGCGAGAGCGCCTCGGCCCCCAGGAATTCGGGCGCTACGAAAGCGAAGGCCGGTCCCTGCCGATTCCGGCCGCCGCGGACGCTGCGCGCGCGTGGCTCCGCGCATCGTCCGCGATCCCGGAGCCTACATATCGTTGACCCCGGTCGGGTCGAGCGTCGCGCAGGTCCTGGAGCCCTGCACGACCGTCACGGCATAGTGGTAGATGCCGGACGTGCCCGCGTTGTGGAAGACCACTTCGCCGGGTCCCGCGGAGCGCTGCCGGAAGACCTGCTTGCCCTGGACCTCCTTGAAGAGGATCGGCTCCTCCGGAGCGAACTGCGCGTTGCCCGTGGTGATCTTCCAGGTGATCTCCACCTCGTGGCGCTTCTCCCCGCCCATGACGAGCGCATAGGGGGTCACGGTCACGCCGCAGTTCGAGTCCACGGCGACGTCCACCGCGCATTTCGCCTTGTCGCAGTAGTCGGCCTTCCGCGTATCGAGGCGCTGGACCTGGACGTCGTGGCGTCCGACGGACGATTCGGCCATGGCGTCGACGGCCGGAGCCGGCGCCATCGATGCGCACGCGGAGAGCAGGGTTGCCACCAGGAGCCAGGATTTGTTCGTCATTGTTCCTCCCTGTCGGATTGTGCGAGTGCTGCCGCGCCAAGATACTCCTAACGCCAGCGCAGGATCACGCGAATTTTCCGCAATGTCTCCGCGTCCGCCATGCCGGGCAGGATGAGGATCGTCCGGTCGAGGTGCGCGCCGTACGGCCGCCATCGCACGATGACGAGCCAGGGCGCGACGAAGCCGCCGTCGGCGAGGCGGCCCGCCCGCCATTCGCCGCAGGGCGATTGCACCGCGACCTCGCCCGACCCGCGCAAGGCGAGCGCCCGTGGTCCCGCTCCGCCGGGCAGGAGCGGGAGGCGGCTCGCGGCGGCGAGGGCGATGCAAACGGTCCACGTGCCGGCGAGGATGCGCGCCGCGACCGGCACCGGCGTGAGCGCGATCACCCCGAGCGTCGCAGCCGCGAGCGCCGCGACCAGCGCGAGCGGCCTGCCGCTATACTGGAACCAGCAAACCACGCTTGCATCCCCTGCCCCCATGTCGTCCTGGTTCTCCTTTCTCGCGAGCCGCGGCGCGCGCCTCGACGCGACCGGCGTGATGGACTTCGGCGACCCCGCCGCCGAGCTCGCCGCGGCGCGCGACCACGCCGTGCTGGTCGACCTTTCCCATAACGCGATCCTCGCCGTCACGGGAGACGACGCCACCGCCTTCCTGCACGGCCAGCTCACCAACGACCTGCAGTCGCTTCCCGAAGGCGCGGCGCAATGGAGCGGCTGGTGCTCGGCGAAGGGCCGGCTCCTCGCGACGTTCCTGCTGCTGCGCCGCGCCGACGGCTACCTCCTGATGCTTCCTGCCGAGATCGCCGGCGCGGTCGCGAAGCGCCTCGGCATGTTCGTGCTGCGCTCGAAGGTGAAGATCGCCGACGCGAGCGATTCGATGGTGCGGCTCGCCTTCGCCGGGAAGACCGCCGCCGTCATCGTCGCGCGCGAGCTCGGCTTCACGCCCGATCCCATGCGCTCGGTGGAGAAGAACGGCGCCACGTGCATCGCGCTCGACGCGGAGCGTTTCGTGATCCTCGCGCCCATGGAGAAGGCGCCGGCGCTCTGGGAGAAGCTCGCGGAGAACGCCGCTCCCGCGGGTCCCGATGCGTGGGCATGGTCGCTCGTCCGCGCCGGCATCCCCGTCGTGACGGCGGCCACGCAGGAAGCGTTCGTTCCACAGATGGCGAACTTCGACCTGGTGGGCGGCCTGAGCTTCCGCAAGGGCTGCTATCCCGGCCAGGAGATCGTCGCGCGCACGCAGTATCGCGGCATCCTCAAGCGGCGCATGGCGATCGCGCATCTCTCGGGCGACCTGCGGCCGGCCGCGGGCGAGAGCCTCTACGGCGCCGCGTTCGGCGAGCAGGCGGCGGGCACGATCCTCAACGTCGCCCCGGCCCCGGGCGGCGGATACGACGTGCTGGTGGTCGCGCAGCTCGAAAGCCTCGCCGAGGGCGACCTGCGATGGCGCTCGCTCGACGGTCCGCGCCTCGAAATACGCGAGAAACCCTACGAGCGGGAGCCGGCGGAACCCCTCACGCGCGCCTAGCGCGCCGCGCGATCCAGCGCGCGATCCACACCGGCGAGGCGAGCAGCGCCGCGATGAGGAGCAGCGGCGTCAACAGGAGGATCGCGATCCATTGCCCGGCCTTCTCCAGCGCGTCGGCGAAACGGCCCGGCGCGCGCAACCGCACCAGCGCGGCCGTGAACAGGAGAACGACGGCGAGCGCGAGCGCGGTCGCGACGCCGAACGCGCCGCGGCACAGCGCATCGCCGGCGTGCTGGCCCCGGGTGAGGAACGGAACCGAGACGCTCACCGAGCAGTGCCGCGCACCCGGGCCGAACGCGGTCCAGGCGAACGCGAGGCCGAGCGCGGCCGCGGCCAGCAATCCGAGCGCGGTGCGCCAACCCGAGCGGGGTGATCCGTCATCCGCCATGCTAAAGTCCTCCCTCGCGCGGTCATTCTAGTTCCACGAGCCGGTGAAGAAGAAGAGCTCCGCCCCGCTGGTGGCCCTCGTCGCCATGGTGCTGGTATGGGGCTATTCGTGGATCCTCATGAAGATCGGGCTGCGCTACGCGCACCCGTTCGATTTCGTGGCCCTGCGCGCGGGCCTCGCCGCGGCGCTCCTCTTCGCGCTGATCGCGATCCAGGGACGCGGCTTCCGGCTGCCGCGTTACCGCATGGCGTTCCTGCTCGGAACGCTGCAGGTCGCGCTCTTCATGGCGCTCACGCAGACGGCGCTCCTCTTCGCAGGGTCCGGGAAGACCTCGGTCCTCACCTACACGATGCCGTTCTGGATGATCGTGTTCGCGCACGCGATCCTGGGCGAGCGCATGCGCGGAGCGCAGTGGATCGCGGTGATCCTCGCGTTCGTCGGGCTGACGCTCATCGTCGCCCCGTGGCAGCTCACGAGCTTCGCCGGCAGCGTGCTCGCGATCGGCGCGGGCGCCGTGTGGGCGATCGCGGCGGTGCTCTCGAAGAAGTGGCCGACGCACGCCGATCCGCTGATCTTCACCGCGTGGCAGCTCCTGGTCGGCACGGTCTGGCTCACGGCCCTCGCGTGGCTGCATCCGCACCCGCCGATCCGCTGGACGCCCGAATTCGTGCTCGTGATCTTCCTCTCGGCGGCCTTCGCGACGGCGGGCGGATGGTGGCTCTGGACCTACGTGCTCGCGAACACCAGCGCGGGAATCGCCGGCCTGAGCTCGCTCGGCATTCCGGTGATCGCGGTGCTCGCCTCCGCCCTGCAGCTGGGCGAGCGCCCCGATCCGCTGGAGCTCACGGGCATGATCGCGATCGGCGTCGCGCTCGCCCTGCTCGGCTGGCTGGGGTTGCGGCGCTCCGTGGATCGGAGCGCATCGGGACCTCGACGATGACGTTGAAATCGGCGCCGGGGTCGCGGCCCGCGTCGACGCGCTGGAGGCTCATGCTTCTTCCTTCGATTCAGACACTAACGTCCGTTTTTTGGTAAATTGGTGCAGGTCTCGAAGCGCGATCATCCATGAACCGCAGCCTGCCCCTCATCCTCACGCTGGACCAGCACGGCGTCCCGCATCGCTGGGTCACGTGGCAACAGGCGGTCTGGTACTACGCCAAGGAGCGCGTGGCGTGGGAGCTCGGGAGCGAGGCCTTCACGATCTGGGGCGGCCGCTCGCACCGCACCGGCGAGCGCTCGAGCATCACCGCGAACTCGATCATCGCGATCCGCGGCAAGGCGCTCGCGATCAAGGGGTTCCACCAAGTGCCGCCCCTCAACAATCGCGAGCTCTTCAATCGCGACCACTTCCTGTGCGCGTTCTGCGGCGGCGACTTCTCGCCCTACCGCCTCACCTGCGACCACATCATGCCGATGTCGCGCGGCGGCCGCGACACGTGGATGAACGTGGTGACCGCGTGCCGCGCGTGCAACCAGAAGAAGGGCAACCGCACGCCGGAGGAGGCGCACATGCAGCTGCTCTACGCGCCGTACGTCCCGAACCGCGCGGAGTTCCTGATCCTCGCCAACCGCCGCATCCTCGCCGACCAGATGGAGTTCCTGCGCCAGCACGTGTCGGCGAATTCGCGCGTCAATTCGCGGCGCGCCCCGGCGGCGCACAAATCCTCGCTCAACTGAATCGCGGGCGCCGGCTCAAGCGCCGGGCGGCGGAGCCGTGGCAGGGGGCGTCTGCGCGGGGGCGCCCTCCGCGGGGGCCTCCAGCTCCGACGGCTCGTCTCGCATTCCCAGCGCCTCGAAGTACACCGAGCGGTGGCGCAGCAGGCTGCCGATCACCGAAGCGAGCACGCAGGCCGGCATCGCGGCCATGACGACGTTGTAGTTGCGGGTGATCTCGAAGACCATGATCGCCGACA
The DNA here is from genome assembly GCA_035516915.1 of Usitatibacter sp. GTDB lineage: Bacteria > Pseudomonadota > Gammaproteobacteria > Burkholderiales > Usitatibacteraceae > Usitatibacter. The sequence goes on from DATIZV010000109.1 coordinate 11,854, forward strand.
TCGCCGGCGCGTGCGTGGTCGCGGCGAGGAGGCTTCCCATGCCGACGAGCGTCCACAGGGCCTGGGAATGGCTCGCCTCGGGAATCAGGAACAGGTGCGAGACCATGAGGCCCATCGCACCGCCGAGCGCGAGGGTCGGCGTGAGCACGCCTCCGGGAATCCCGGCGGCGCTCGCCGCGATGACCGCGACGAGCCGCAACGCGCAAACGATCGCGACCGCCGAGAGCGTCCAGTGGTCGACCAGGAAGGACTGCACCACGCTGTAGCCGTTGCCCCAGACTTCCGGGCGCAGCAGCGAGAGCAGGCCGATCACGAGCCCTGCGAGCCCCATGCGCAGGGGAAGCCACGCGATGCGCGCCATGTACGCGCGGCGCGACGCGTCGAGCAGCCAGAGGAACACCGGGCCGACGATGCCCGCGAGCAGCCCGAGCAGGCTCGCGTCGAGCAGGTCGCCGAAGCTCACCGCGGGAACCGCGAGCGCGAGGTAGAGCGGCCCGGTCGCGACCAGGCTCTGGGTGGTGAGCTCGCCGATCACCGCGGCCACCAGCACGGCGGCGATCTCGCGCAACTCGAGGCCGCCCAGGATGATCTCCGCGACGAAGAGCGTGCCCGCGATCGGCGCGTGGTAGGCCGCCGCGAAGCCCGCGGCGGCGCCGCAGGCGACCACCAGCCGGCGATGCGCGCGGTCGGCGCGCCCGATGCGCCCGATGATCGATGCGATCAGCGCGCCGAACTGGATCATCGTGCCTTCGCGCCCGATGGTGATGCCGCCGCTCACCGCGATCAGCGAGGATCCGGTGCGCAGCAGGTTGGGCGCGAGCGGCAGGCGTCCGTCGCCGACGCGCACGGCCTCCATGTACTCGGGGCCGCGCGGGCGGCGGATCCAGCGGTGGCCCGCCCACATCAGCAGTCCGCCGCAGGCCGCGGCGATCGGCGGGATCAGCGCGCGTTGCAGCGGCGGCAGTCCCGCGGCGGCGGCCACCAGGTGCTGCTGGTCCGTGTAGAGACGCATCAGCGCGTACATGGCCTGGCGGAAGCCCTCGACCGCGAGCGCGCTCACCACGCCGACCAGCGCGGCGAGCACCAGCATCGGCACCATCGGATCGAGGCCGACGCGCAGCGCCGCGGCCAGCGCGGCGAGGCGATCCCGGCCTTCCACCGCGGGAGAATCGCTGGAAGCGCCGCCCGTCGCAGCGGAAGCGGGCGCGCGGTCGGAGCCGGAATTGGAGTGGGGTGGAGGAGACGCTTGCGTCATGCTGGCGCTGGAGACCGCTCGAGTTCCGACGGCAGATCGCGTCCCCGTCGCCAGCGTCGTGCGTCACGCCGGACGACGTCGCGGGCATCCGCCGGGCGAACGCGTGCGATCCGGGAGTCGGCCGTGACGCGCGGTTCGCCGAGCTGCGCGCGTCTTGCGTGGGGAAACGCCGAGAGTATGCCATACGCCCGGCACGATTCCGAGCGTCACTGCGCGCGGTCGACGTCGCGGACGATGATCGCGCCGTCGTCGGTGGGCTTGAGGCCGCACTTCGCGTCGCCGCAGCGCCAGACGATGAGGTAGAAGGTCGCCGGGACCTGCGCCTCGGACACGTCGATCGCGGCGGCATACGGGACGGAGGCCGAGCGGTCGAGCGACGCGGCGTCGAACTTGATGCCGCTCTGCCATCCCGAGTACTCGCCCGCGCCGCTGCGCGGCTGGCTCGCGATGTACAACGCGGCGCTGTTCTCGTTGTAGTGGTTGCGGCCGACGACGGGCACCGCGGCGTCGATGGCGAGGTCGGTCCGGTCCTTGAAGACGAGGTGAAGCCCGCGCAGCTGCGAGTCGTTCGACGGGTTCATGTTCACCACGCCCGACTCGATGCCGACCACGTTGCCCTGGGCGGCGGGAAAGTTGACCGCCTCCGAGACGACGCCCCACACGGTGTTGCCGGTGCCCGCGCTTACCGAATAGGCGCGCGCCACGGAGCCCACCGCGTGGGCGCCCGCCGCGCCGTCCTTCAGCACGATGAAGCCGAAGAGCGCGGAGTCCTCGGATTCGGGTCCGCGCAGGGAGTCGACGCTGGCGTCGAACTCCGCCGCCCGCGCCATGGCGAACGGCGCCATCACGAGTGCCGCGATGCCGAGGCGCAGCCGCTTCTTCGTGTTCTCGTCCATTGGGGGCTCCTTGTGCCGGCATTCGAGCACGGCACCGGAGCGACGGCGAGCGGCACACGCTGCATCGGCTGGCCGGAATCTTCGGCGGGAATCGGCCGCGGATCGAGCTTCTCAGGAAGCGCGCGAAGCGCGCGCGCTCGGCGTGCGCGTGCCCGTCAGGGCGGGCTCGCGCGCCACGTCGCGGCCGATCTCGCCGCGCAGCCACTCCACGAAATCGCGCGCCTCGACCTTGTCGCGCGCACGCGTGGAGAAGATCGCGTGGAACCCGCGCCCGGGCGAGGTGGGCGCGCCGAAGAGCGTGACGAGCCTTCGCTCGCGGATGTACTGCTCGGCGAGCGTGAGGCGCCCGAGCGCCACGCCCTGCCCGAGGAGGACGGCCTGCAGCACCTGGTCGTACTGGTCGAAGGCGAGCGTGGTCTCCGGAGAGAGCTCCTCGACCCCCATCGCCTCGAGCCATGCCGACCACGAGAGCCAGGGGAAGCGGCCGGCGGGATCGTGGAAGGCGAGCAGCACGTGGCGGCGCAGGTCCGCGGGATTGCGCAGCGGAATGCGCGCCTTGCGCGCTTGCCTCGCATACGCGGGACTGCACACGGCCGCGAGCCGCTCGCTCGCGAGGTGCGTCGCCCCGGGCGGCACCCGGTCGAGCGGGCAGTCGCGGATCGCCACGTCGATGCCGGCGCGCTCCATGTCCACCACCTCGTGCGTGGCGGTGATGCGCACATCGACGCCGGGATGCGCCTTGCGCCAGCGCGCGAGGCGCGGCACGAGCCAGATCGAGGCGAACGAGACGGTGGTGGTGACGGTGAGCACGTTCGAGCCGCGCGCTTCGCGCAGCGCCCGCGTCGCCTCGCGCACCTCCGCGAGCGCCGGCCCGATCGCCCGGAGATAGGCGCGCCCCTCGCCGCTCAGCGCGAGGGCCTTGTGGCGGCGCTCGAAGAGCTTCACGCCGAGGAACTCCTCGAGCGCGAGGATCTGCCGGCTCACCGCCGACTGGGTGAGGAACAGCTCGGCGGCGGCGCGGGTGAAGCTCAGGTGGCGCGCGGCCGACTCGAAGCCACGCAGCAGGTCGAGCGGCGGCAGGTCGCGGCCCCGCTTATCCATTCCTAATACTCATGCAAGCCATGCGCCGAATTCGTTTGCGCCGCGCATGCCGGACAGGGAGACTGCCTTCGCATGCGATGCATTGTGCATGCGACAAACTCATCCAACAAGGAGGCCATCATGGAAATGCTCGTGGACGCCCCGGTGCTCGAGCTCGCCGAGGGGCAGGTGGTGACCCTGGTCGACGCGGAAGGCACCCGCATCCTTCCGCAGCGGGGCCAGGTCTGGATCACCCAGGAAGGCGACCGCGAGGACCACATCGTCGCCGCCGGCGAGACGCTCGTGGTCGTGCGGCCCGGACGCACCATCGTGCAGGCGCTGGAGCCCGCGCGGGTCGCGATCCGCGAAGCGCGCGAAGCGGCCTAGCGCGATGGCCGCGATCGTCCAGGACCGCACCTGCCGGCTGGTGCGCGCCGTCGCCGAGGCGCTGCACCGCTTCGCCGACCGGCTCGAACGCGCGGCGCTGTCGCCGCGCGCGCTCGAGCCCCTCAAGCCCTCCGACGACGTGGACGAACGCATCCACGAGAGCCGCCACCGGCTCTTCGTGCGCTACTACTGAGGCGCGCGCTCGATCAGCATGGCGTCGCCGTAGCTGAAGAAGCGGTAGCGCTCCTTCACCGCATGGGCGTAGGCGCGGCGGACGTTTTGCGTGCCGGCGAAGGCCGAGACCAGCATGAGCAGCGTCGACCTCGGCAGGTGGAAATTGGTGAGCAGGCGCTCGACCACGCGGAAGCGGTAGCCGGGGACGATGAAGAGCCGGGTCTCGGCGGTCCCGGCGGCGAGCTCGCCCGCGGCGGCAGCCGATTCCAGCGCACGCAAGGTGGTGGTGCCCACTGCCACCACGCTTCCGCCGCGCCGCTTCGCCGCCGCGATCGCGTCGACCGTCTCCTGCGGCACGCTGTACCACTCCGAATGCATGACGTGCCGCGCGAGCTCCTCCACGCGCACCGGCTGGAACGTGCCCGCGCCGACGTGCAGCGTGAGGCTCGCGAGCGCGACGCCCTTCGCGCGCAGCGCCTCCAGGATCGGCGCGTCGAAGTGCAGGCCCGCGGTCGGCGCGGCCACCGCCCCGGGTGCCCGCGCGTACACCGTCTGGTAGCGCGCCTCGTCCTGCGCTTCGGGCGCGTGCTCGATGTACGGCGGCAGCGGGACCTCGCCCCACGCCTCGAGCACGTCGAGCACCGGGCCGTCGAGGAAGAGCAGCTCGAAGAGATCGTCGCGCCGCCCGAGCACCTCCACCGCCCCGCCGCGCGCGAGCACGATGCGGCGCCCGGGGCGCGGCGGCTTGCTCACGCGCACGTGCGCGAGCGCGCGGGACGCGTCGAGGATGCGCTCGACGAGGATCTCCACCTCGCCGCCGCTGTCCTTGCGCCCGTGCAGCCGCGCCTTGATCACCATCGTGTCGTTGAAGACCAGCACGTCCTTCGCGTCGGCGAGATCGACGATGTCGCGGACC
>DATIZV010000110.1:0-10602 GCA_035516915.1 Usitatibacter sp.
ACCCTGGCGGAAACAGGAGAGCGACTTGTGTGTCGAGGTCGTGGCATAAACGCGCAGCTTAACCGCGTCGGGATCGGGCAGCAGATGGGTGTCCAGCAGTTTGGGATTCTTCGGATCCAGGTTGCCGTATTTTTTCTTGAAGGCCGCATGCTCCGCACGGTAGGCGGGGTTGGCGTAACGTTCGCGAAGCGCCTCGCAGGCGCCCATCGCCGAGCGGCGGCGGTGGAACGGGGAAAAACGCGAGTAGGCATACCAGGCTTCGTCCCACAGAAAGACGATGTCGGGCTTGATGGCCAGCACCTCCTCCATGAAGCGCGGCACGTTGTAGATGTGGCCGTCGAAGGTGCAGTTGGTGAGCAGCAGCATCCGCACGCGATCCAGTTTCCCCTCCGCCTTGAGGTCGAGCAGCGTCTGCTTGATGGTGCGGAGCGGCACCCCGCCATACATCGAATACTGCATCAACGGATATGCCTCGACATAGAGCGGCTGGCCGCCGCCGAGCACGAGGCCGTAGTGATGCGATTTGTGGCAATTGCGGTCCACCAGCACGATATCACCGGGGCGCACAATCGCCTGCACGGCGATCTTGTTCGAGGTCGAGGTGCCGTTGGTGGCGAAGAACAGCTTCTGGGCGCCGAAGCAGCGCGCCGCCTTCTCCTGCGCGATCTTGATGTTGCCGGTGGGTTCCAGCAGGGAATCGAGGCCGCCGGTGGTGGCGGAGGATTCGGCGAGGAAGATGTTCGTGCCGTAGAAATAGCCAAAGTCGCGGATCCAATGTGATTTGAACACCGACTTGCCGCGCGCGACCGGCAGCGCGTGGAACGTGCCGATCGGCCGCTGCGCGTACTTCTTCAGGTTGTCGAAGAAAGGCGTCGCGTAGCGCTCGGCGATGCCGTCGAGGATCGAGAGGTGGATCTCGAGCATTTCCTCGACGCCGTAGAAGACGCGGCGGATGCAGGCGGCTTCGTCGGAGCCGGCGAGCGCCCCCACGTCACGGTCGGTGGCGAGATACAGGTCGAGCTCGGGACGATAGGCGTTCAGCACGCGCGCGAGCGTCGTGCCGAGGTCCGCATCGGTGCTGGGCGCAGCGGGAACGTGCGCGGCGAGGATCTCGCGCAGGTCCGGCACCGCGTGCTGCGACGGATAGCCGAAGCCGTCGAAGATCACGACGGCGTTGATGTTGTAGTTCACGATGGCCGCGAGGGCCGCATCCTCGAAGCTGCCGACCACGACCGGCTCGTAGATGAAGCTGTCGCTGTCCCGGCGCAGGCGCCGCAGCGACTCGCGCGTGGCTTCCCACGTGGAGCGCTCGCCGGGCGTGACCACGAGCACCTCGAAATAGGGCTTGCGTGCCTGCCCGCGTGCGATTCCGGGAGGCAGCACCTCCGGCGTGTGGGCCTCGCCTTCCTCGTCCGCTTTCCACGCCTCGGGATCGTCCCGGTAGCTGTTCGAAAGGAGCGAGATGCTGATCCGCTGCGCGAGCCGTGCGAAGGCGGTCCAGTCGCGCGTCTGGAGCCGCTCCTTGAGCGTCGCCATCAGCGCCGGCCCGGGATACGCGCACAGCTCCTCGAGGGGTGCGAGCGAGTTGAGCTCCTCGAGCGCCTCGTTGCGCAGCGCCTCGGAGGCTGATGAGCCGGCCGCGAGCGCCTTCGCCAGGCGATGCACGCTCCTCCAGCGATCGACGCGTCCCTGCGACGCCGAGAAATAACCCGAGAGCCCCTTGCGTACCTCGACCTTCGCTGTCGCAGCCATGTTCGCTCCTCTGGAATCGCTCGCCGGATGGATGCCGCGGACAGTGTCCGCAGGCTGCGAACAGCATGGGCCGATGGGAAAGGGGTCGCCATTGCACCAAAGTGCCGCGATCGCTCGCGCGAGCACCGGGGAAGATTCGCGCCGCGCGCGAATCGGCGGCGCCATCGAAGTTCGGCGTGGTGCGTGAGGGAGGCGAGGCGGCCGGCGCAATCGCGCCTTGGCCCGGCCCGGACACTACTCGGGGCGCGGCGGCGGATCCTCGGCCCGCGGGGAGAGCGGTGTGGCGAGTCGCGAGGAGATCAGCGCCATGCGGATCTTGTGGCGGATCATCTGCGCGGTGGCGTACTCGATCTGGCGGCGCGCGCATTCGTCGCGCTCGGCGCAGGCCACGAGGCGCCGGGAGGCCGCCTCATCGAACTCGCGTAACGCGCGCGTGAGTCGTTCCATTTCGCGCTGGTGCCCTTGCAGCGCGTCGATCCATTCCTGCCGTTGCGACACGGTCCGCCCCCCGATACGTCCAACGGAAGTTATCGCGTCCGTGGAGCCCGACATTTGTGCGGCGTCAAATCCGATTGAACGCGCCGAAAATGACGGAACGACGACATCGGGCGGCCGGATCCGTCCGGCAGCGCCAGAAACGCCGGGCGATCAGCCCTTCAGCCGGTTCCTCACCAGCCAGGAGTCGATGCGACGCACGGTCTCGTCCACCGACTCGTTGCGCATGCCCTGGCGCTGGGCCATCGACTGCACCAGGCGGTCGACGCGCTCGATATGCGGTGCGCCGGCGGCGAGCGCGCGCGCGGCCGAGGACGGGCTCGCGAGCGACTGCGCGGCGAGCGCGTATTTCTCGAACGGCACCATGTCCCCGAGGCTCGCGCCCATGGAGACGCACAGCTCAACCACCCACTCGTAGACCGAACGGGCCGCCTCGATCTCGCCGTGCACCGCATCCTTGATGGAGCGCACGCCGTCGTCGAGCACGCAGCGATAGTTGCCCGCGAGGAGCATCGCCCACTTGGCGAGCGGCACGAACACCGACTCGTGCACCTTGAGCTTCACCGGGAGATCGACCGCCTCTCCGTCCGTCTCGTAGCGTGCGGTCTCGATGCCCTCGCCCAGCTCGCGCAGGATCGCCGTGTGCGCGTCGGACTCGAAGCGCGCCACCTTGAAATTGGTGGGAAGCCGGACCTGCAGGACGTTGCCTTCCTCTTCCGGCGGGCGGAAGGCCTGGGGGTCCGGGCTGCAAAGCGTCACGAGGCCCGGCTCGAAATCGTCCCAGAGCGACGAATCGGTGTAGCTCCCGGCGCATCTCGCCGCATCGATCTCGCCGATGCGCGGCAGGTACGGCGGCGGCGGCATGTTCATGATCGACATGCACGGGACGCGGGAGCGGGCGGCGGCCTGCAGCAGCTCGCGCACGCCCGGCGAGCGGTATTGCGGCTCCTGCATCGCGAGGACCACGAGGTCGTAGTCCGAGGGATGGGCGTCGGCGGGCGTGGTTGCGCCCAGGTGCCCGGGCAGGCCGCGCGAGCGCACTTCCACGAGGCCCTCGCGCCCCTTGACCGGCATGCGGACGACGACGCCACGCTCGTTGATGAGCGCGGCGTTCCTCTCGCGGCAGACCAGGGTCACGTCATGGCCGGCGAGGGCGAGCTTCACCCCGAGGAGCGAGCCGTACGACGCGCCGAAGATCAGGACCTTGCGATGAGCCATGCGCGACCTCCAATCCCTTTCGAGGTACCCGTTTGATGCGCATCACAGCACCCCGTGCGGCCTTCGGGAATTGGTATTGCGGCAAGCAACCCTTCGCATTCCGCGAAGGGTCCTCCCCAGGCGCGTCGGCGGGGCGGTCGGCGGCCCCTTGGTCCGGCCGGCACGGGTGGCGCTCGGGGAGGGTGCAATGCACGGGTCCTACAAGGGAAACGTGTCCAGCCGCTGGAGATGTCCCATGCCCGTCCGCCGTCGCTTCGGTGGTTCCGTCGCCGCCCTACTCCTCCTTTTCTCCGCCGCCTGCGGCGCGCGTGCGGCACCCTCGCAATCCTGGACGCTCGTCGACCTCGGTACGCTGGGCGGATCGGGAAGCTACGGTTCGGCGGTGAGCGACGATGGGTACGTCGCGGGGTGCTCGAGCCTGCCGAACGGCGACGTGCATGCGTTCCTCTACTACGGCGGCTCGATGGTGGACCTCGCCGAAGCGAGCGGCACGGCGGACGGGCCAAGCTGCGGGCTCGCCGTGAACGACCGTGGCGTCGTCGCCGGCCGCTCGGGAACGGGCGAGCTGGTGGTTTGGAACGGCGCTTCCGTGACCTCGCTCGGCGCGAAAGGCGACGTGGGAGCGATCAACGACGCCGGGACCGTGGTAGGAAGCTACGCCCGACCGGACGGCCAGCGCGCCTTCGAATGGCGCGACGGCTCGCTGCGCGATCTCGGCGCGGGCGCGGGCGACAGCCTCGCCACCGCAGTGAACACGCGCGGCGACATCGTGGGCCAGGCCGACGGCCGAGCCTTCCTCCTGCACGACGGCTCGTTCCTCGACCTCGGGACGCTGGGAGGCCCGACCAGCATCGCGAAGGGCATCAACGATCGCGGCGAGATCGTCGGCATGGCCTCCGACGCCCACGGCGTGCCGACCGCATTCCTTTATACGGGCTCGATGCAGGCGCTCGCCGGGCCCGGCGATTCCACCGGCGTCGACGTGAGCGACCGCGGCATGGTCGTCGCGAGCGGCGAGGGTTACCACGGCTATCTCGTGTTCGGCAGCGACGTGACGCGCCTCGACGAGCTTCCCGCCGTCGCCGCGAAAGGCTGGCACGATCTGGAGCCCACCGGCATCAGCGACCGGGGATGGGTCGTCGGTACCGGCTACGATGCCGACGGGAACCCGCGCGCGTTCCTGCTGGTTCCGGGCAAGGGGCCGATGAAGCGCACCCTCGCGGCAGCGACGGGCTGAGCGGTTCCCCGCCCTGGCGCGAACGACGCGCTTCCGGCGTCCTCGGTCGCGCTCCGCGCGCATAATGACCGCTCGCGGGAAACGGGCGGAGACGCATGCAGGCGCTGGACCCGGGGCTGGATCTCGATTCGTTCTTCCACGAGCTCGGGCGGGCGCGCGAGCGCGTGCTGCTGCTCGATTACGACGGCACGCTCGCCCCGTTCCATCGCCGCCCCGAGCATGCGGTTCCGTATCCGCGCATCGCGGAGCTGCTGCGCGAGGTGTCGCGGCGTTGCGCGACGCGGATCGTGATCGTGAGCGGCCGGCGCCTCGCCGACCTGCGCGGCCCGCTCGCGCGTATCCCGCACCACGAGGCGTGGGCCTCGCATGGCTGGGAGCGGTTCACCTCGTCGGGTGCGGCCCTCGCCTACGCCATCCCGAACGCGGCGCAGCGCCAGCTCGAGCTCGCCGAGGCCCCGGCACGCGGCCTCGCCATGCACGGGGTGCGCGTGGAGCGCAAGGCGGCGAGCGTTGCCGTGCATTGGCGCGGCCTCGCGCCCGAAGTCGTCGAACGCGTGCGCGCGATGCTGGCGCGGGCATGGGACGCGCTCGATGCCGACGAGGTCGGGCTCCTCGAGTTCGACGGCGGCGTGGAGCTGCGGGTGCGCGGGCGCGACAAGGGCGCCGCGGTGCGCGAGATCCTTTCCGGCTGCTCGGCCGATGCCGTGTGCGCGTACCTGGGAGACGACCTCACCGACGAGGACGCCTTCGAGGCGATCCGCGGTCGCGGCCTCGGCGTGCTGGTGCGTCCGGAGTTGCGCGACACGCGCGCGCACCTCTGGATCGCACCCCCTCTCGAGCTCGCGGCGTTCCTCGAACGCTGGTGCGAGAGCGGCGGGGCCGGACGTTGACGGCGGGCGCGAGGGAAGGCGCGCGCTCGCGCCTGGTCGTCGTCTCCAACCGGTTGCCGTTCGTCTTCCGCCGCGCTCCCGACGCGAGCTGGATCGCCGAGCCGGGGAGCGGCGGACTGGTGAGCGCCCTGATGCCGGTGCTGCGCGATCGCGGCGGGACCTGGATCGGATGGGCGGGCGCGGCGGGGAACGCGCGCGAGCTCGCCGCGGCGATCGATCGCGCCGGGGCCGACGCGGGATACCGCCTCGTCGCGGTACCGCTCGACGAGGAGGAGGTGGGCGGCTTCTACCTCGGCTTCTCCAACGAGGTCATCTGGCCGCTCTTCCACGACTTGCCCTCGCTCTGCAATTTCGATCCCGGGTACTGGCGGACCTATCGCGCGGTGACCGCGAAGTACGCTCGCGCCGTCGCACCCCTCGCCGGGCGCGGCGACTTCGTATGGGTGCACGACTACCACCTGATGCCGGTAGGGATGGAGCTGCGCGCCCTCGACAACCGCGCGCGGCTGGGATTCTTCCTGCACATTCCGTTTCCCTCGCCCGACATCTTCATGAAGCTGCCCTGGAGGACGCCGCTCCTCGAGGCGCTGCTGCAGTACGACCTGGTGGGGTTCCAGACGGTGCGCGACCGCCGCAACTTCGTCGCGTGCGTCGAGGCGCTCGTGGAGGACGCACGCTGCGAGGGCCGCGGCTCGGTGGTCACGTTGCGCTCCGAGCACGGGACCGCGCGCGCCGGAAGCTTCCCCATCGGCATCGACTACAACGCGTTCCTGCGCGCCGCGGCCTCCGAGGCGGTCGCGGAGAAGGCGCGCGAGCTGCACGCGCTGCTTCCGCGCCGCAAGCTCGTGCTCGGCATCGACCGGCTCGATTACACGAAGGGCATCGCGCTCAGGCTGCGGGCGTTCCAGGACCTGCTCGAGCGCCACCCCGACATGCGCGGCAAGGTCTCGCTCATCCAGGTGGTGGTTCCCAGCCGCGAGAACATTCCCGAGTACGACCGCATGAAGGCCGAGATCGAGCAGCTCGCGGGACGCATCAACGGCCAGTTCGCGCGGCCCGGCGGATGGGTGCCGGTATGGTTCGAGTACCGCAGCCTCTCGCGCCTCGAGCTCCTCGCCTACTACCGCGCCGCCGACATCGCGCTCATCACTCCGCTCAAGGACGGGATGAACCTGGTGGCCAAGGAATACTGCGCCTGCAGCGTCGAGGAGGATTGCGTGCTGATCCTCTCCGAGTTCGCGGGCGCCGCGGAGCAGCTGCGCAACGGGGCGATCCTCGTGAATCCCTTCGACATCCAGGGCGTCGCGGAGGCGATCCGCGAGGCGCACGGCATGCCGGAGGCCGCCCGAACCGCGCGCATGCGCTCGATGCGCCGCTCGATCCGCCGCCAGGACGTGTTCTGGTGGGTCGATTCGTTCCTGAAGGCGGCGATCGCGCGCGACCTCGGGGCCTTCCCGTCGCCGTCCGGACGCGGCCTGGAGACCTACGATCCGCTGCCGATTTGAGCCGGCTTCTTCGCCTCGTGCGGGAGGAGCGCACGCCGGACGAGGCCGAGCACGCCGCAGGACGAGGCGAGGGCGCCGACCGCCACCGCGTTCCACTTGAGCGCGGGCTCGTCGGTATAGTCCAGGAGCCACGGCGTGGCGGCGAGGCTCGCGCCCGCGACGAGCGCGATCGATTCCTCGATCATGTCGGGAATCGCCGGCGCCTGCGCCGCGGAACCGATCAGGAACACGGCGCAGACGTACGCCGAGACGACGGCGGGATGGGATAGCGAGGGCACGCCGAGCGCGAAGGGTGCGAAGAAGAGCCAGATCCCGAGCAGCAGGACCAGCCGGTCGTACCAGGGACAGCCTTTCGCCATGTGCGCCTCCTCGACCGATGAACCCGCTTCCATGCTACGGGTCGAAGCCGTTCGCATGTTGCGGCAGGTCAAGCCGGTCCTCGCGCCGCGCGCCGTGCTTTCCCGCGGCTCGCGCGGCGCAGCCGCACATGCGACTCGATCACCGCGCGCGCGTTCCGGCGGACCGCCGCGCCGCTGCCGTGCACCACCCAGAGACGCACCAGCCCGTTCATGAACATGATCGTCTCGAGCGCCGCGATCTCCGGCGCGAGGCCGGGCGCGAGATCGCCCGATGCGGCCGCTTCGCGATATGCGGCCTCCAACGCCTTGGCGAGACGATCGATGTTGCGCACGGCCGCGGCGAGCTCCCCGGCGAGCTCGCCGACGTATTCGCAGCGAAGCTGCATCACCGTGAGCGCGCGGCGCTTGCGCGGATCCTGCTCGAGCCCCTCCACGACGCCGAGCAGGAATTGCTCGATGCGGTCGAGGGGCGAGGAGCCGTCCTCGCGGAGGAGGGCGGTGTCCGCCTTGTCGAGGAGCGGGAGCGACACGCGATCCCGGATCGCACGCAGGATCTCGCGCTTGCCGGCGAAGTGGTGGTAGACGGCGCCGCGCGTGACGCCCGCCGCGCACGCGATCTGCTCGACCGTCGCGCTGGTGATGCCGTAGCGATCGAAGCACTCGAGCGCGCCCTCGAGGATCGCCTCGCGCGTGCGCTGCGCCTCTTCCTTGGTCCTGCGCATCGATGCTCCGGGTTTAGATACACATGAGAACGTATATAATAGCCCGCTTCCGTTTTCCCCCGATCGGCTCCCCCATGAAAGCGCCCCCCCGCGTCGCGTTCGTTTGTCTCGTCGCCATCGCGCTCCTCGGCGCATGTTCCGGCAAGGGCGGCGCGCAGAAGGCGGGAGGTCCGGGTGCGGGTGGCGCGATGCCGGCGCTGCCGGTCACGGTGATCGAGATGCACGAGCGCAAGGTCCCGGTGTCGCTCGAGGCGGTCGGGCAGGCGCAGGGCTCGCGCGAGGTGGAGATCCGCTCGCGCGTCACCGGCATCCTCGAGAAGCGCGTCTACGACGAGGGCGCGCCGGTGAAGGAGGGTGCGGTGCTCTTCACGATCGAGCGCGCCCCCTACGCGCTCGCGGTCGAGGACGCGAAGGCGGCGCTGCAGCAGCAGGTGGTCGCGCGCAGCCTCGCCGAGGTGGACGTGAAGCGGCTCGAGCCGCTCGCGAAGGAGAAGGCGATCGCCGAGCGCGAGCTCGACCAGGCGGTCGCGAGCGAGAAGACCGCGGCCGCCGCGATCGCATCGGCGCAGGCGAAGCTCGACGAAGCCCAGCTCAACCTGTCCTATACCAAGGTGACCGCGCCGATCTCCGGCATCACCGGGCGTGCGCTGCAGTCCGAGGGCGCGCTGGTCACGGCGAACACCGACTCCGCGCTCCTCACCACCGTCACGCAGGTGAACCCGATCTGGGTCCTGTTCCCGCTCGCCGAGGGCGATTACAAGCAGGTACGCGGCTCCGAGCGCGGCGCGCGGGTGCAGATCGTCGACGAGGCCGGCAAGGTCGTCGCCGACCACGGGCGCCTCAACTTCGCGAGCACCACCGTCGACCAGAAGACGGGCGCGGTGCAGCTGCGCGCGGAGTTTCCCAATCCGGGCACGCACTGGCTTCCGGGGCAGTTCGCCCGCGTGCGCATCCTCGCCGGCGAGCAGACCGCGATGCTGGTTCCGCAATCGGCCGTGCTGCAGACCGAACAGGGCAAGCTCGTGATGACGGCCGGTCCCGACGACAAGGTGGTGCCGAAGCCGATCCAGACCGCGAACTGGGTCGGCAACGACATCATCGTGACGGGCGGCCTCCAGGACGGCGACCGGGTGATCGTCGACAACCTCGTGAAGCTGCGGCCGGGAGCCGCGGTGCAGCCGCACGCGCCGGGCGAGATGCCGCCGCCCGCGCGGCCCGGCGGCGCCCCGCCGAAAGAGGCGAAGTAGGCCCGCGCCATGGGAAACTTCTCGCGCTTCTTCATCGAGCGCCCGATCTTCGCGAGCGTCATCGCGATCATCATCACGCTCGCGGGCCTGCTCGCCGGCTTCTCGCTCCCGGTCGCCCAGTATCCCGAGATCTCGCCGCCGACGGTGACGATCTCCACGACCTACACCGGCGCGAGCGCCGAGACGCTCGCGAAGACGGTCGCGGCGCCCATCGAGGAGCAGCTCTCCGGCGCCGAGGGCATGGTCTACTACTCGTCCACCGCGGGCTCCGACGGCCAGCTCAACATCACCGCGACCTTCGAGGTGGGCACGGACGTCGACCGCGCCACCTTCCAGCTCAACAACCGGGTGCAGACGGCGCTGCCTCGGCTCCCGGACGAGGTGCGCCGCAACGGCGTGCTGGTGCAGAAGCGCTCCAACGACATCCTGCTCGTGATCGGCCTCTACTCGCCCAAGGGGACGATGGCGACCACCAAGATGGCCGACTACGCGACCATCAACATGATCGACGAGCTGAAGCGCGTGCCCGGGGTGGGCGACCTGTTCCTGTTCGGCTCGGGCTCCTCGATGCGGGTGTGGCTGCATCCGGACAAGATGGCGCAGCTCGGCGTCACGCCCACCGACGTCGAGGCCGCGATCCTCGCCCAGAACGCGCAGTACGCGGTAGGCAAGGTCGGCGACGAGCCGGCGCCGAAAGGCCAGCAGCTCACCTACACGGTGACCGCGCGCGGGCGCCTGGTGAACGCGGACGAGTTCCAGAACATCGTCGTGCGCGCGAACGGCCCCAGCGGCGTGCTGCGCCTGAAGGACATCGCCACGGTCGAGCTCGGCGCACAGACCTACAGCCTTCCGGCGACCGTGGACGGGAAGCCCGCGGTCGGCATGGCGGTGTTCCTGCAGACGGGCGCCAATGCGCTCGAAGTCGCGCGCACCATCAAGTCCGAGCTGCAGGACATGGCGAAGGCGTTCCCGCCGGACATGGAATACATGATCCCGTTCGACACGACGCTGGTCGTGAAGAGCTCGATCCACGAGGTGCAGAAGACGATCTTCGAGGCGGCGATGCTGGTGCTCCTCGTGGTCTTCGTCTTCCTGCAGTCGTGGCGCGCGACGGTGATCCCCATGCTCGCCGTGCCGGTGTCGATCATCGGCACCTTCGCCGGCCTCTACATCCTCG
>DATIZV010000111.1:0-7954 GCA_035516915.1 Usitatibacter sp.
GTGGTCGGCAACCTCGACGCGCTGCCCGGCGAGCCGGTGCGGGCGCGCATCCGCTCGCGCGACGTCGCCCTCGCGCTCGAGCGCCCGCGCGCGACGAGCTTCCAGAACGTGCTCGAGGGCGCGGTGGAATCGGTGGGCCGCGAGTTCGGCGCGATCGTGGACGTGGAGCTGCGCGTGGGCCGCTCCACGCTCGTCGCGCGCATCACGCGCGAATCGGCCGAGCGCCTCGGCCTCGCGCCGGGCGTGAGGGTCTACGCGCTGGTGAAGGCGATCGCGATCGACCGGCGCAGCGTCGGCTACGCCTGATCGTTCCACGTGACCTCGCCCGCGTTGGCGAGGTCGTATCCGGTGAGCGCCGCGGCCTGGGCGGCGAAGCGCCGCGAGCGCGCGAAGCGCCAGAGGGACTGCAGCGGCGGATCGAACCAGCGCGGCCGCGACACGGCGAGGTCGAGGCGCTCGACCGCGATCGGCACGAAGTCCAGGTTGAAGAGCCGCGCGGCGGCGCGCGCGCCGAAGCCGGCGTCCGCCTCGCCCGCGGCGATCGAAGCGGCGAGGTCGCTCTCGGTCGAGGCCGTGTGGCCGGCGGCGTGCAATGCCGGGGGCTTCACGCCCTCGCGCTCGAGCAGCCGCTCGAGGAGCTCGCGGCTGCCGCTTCCCTCCTGGCGCATCGTGACGCGCACGCCGCGGCGCGCGAGGTGCGCCACCGCGGCGAGCTTCTTCGGATTGCCGCGCGCGACGAGCAGCCCCTGCTCGCGCCGCGCCCATTCGACGAGCGCGACGTCGCGCCCCTTGAGGCGATCCTCGGCCGCCTCGCGATTGAAGTCGGCGAGGTCGGCGTGCGGCAGGTGCAGGAGCGCGGCGCTCGCCTCGCCGGCGGCGATGCGCTCGAGGCCGTCGCGGCTGCCGTGCGTGAGGAGCGCCAGGCCGCAGCGCGATTCGCGCACCGCCCATTCGAGCAGCGGATCGTGGCTTCCCGCGATCGTCGCGGGCGCCGCGCGGTGCGGCATCGCGCCCGCCGCACGCGCGGCGAGCCAGCGCTCCACCTCGGGCGTGGCGAAGAGGATCTTGGCGCCCGCTCGCGTGTGCGGAATCTCGTTCCTGGCGACCAGGTCGTAGACCTTGCGCTCCTTGAGCCGCAGCCAATGCGCGAGCTCTCGGACGTTGAGGAGCGGGGCGTCGTCGCGGGCCATGACCCATTGTACGGCGGCCGCCGGTTTGCACGTTTTCCGCTCTGTTGCAAAAATTCCGGCCGGCCGATATTCTTGCCAGCTCGGATTCCCTCGCGCCGGGCGCGAGCTGCGCGCCGGGGGCACCTGACACCTCGACGGAGAAAACCATGACCCGGTACGCGCACGTCCGCCGCCGCATCCTCGCACCCTCCGCGCTCGCGCTGCTCGTCGCCGGAGCGCAGCAGGCGGCCGGAGCGCCGGCCGCGACGCTCACGATCTTCGCCGCCGGCACGCTCGCCGCGCCGTTCCGGCAGATCGACGAAGCGTTCATGCGCGCGCACCCGGAGGTGAAGGTCGAGCCCCAATTCGGCGGCAGCGTGAAGATGGTGAAGCAGGTGACCGAACTGCACCGTGAGGCCGACGTGGTCGCGGTCGCCGACTACAGCGTCATTCCCAAGTATTTCTTCGCCGCGCAGGGCGCCAAGGCGTACGCCGATTGGTACGCCGGATTCGTCACCAACGCGGTGACGTTCGTCTATACCCCGCACAGCAGGTTCGCCGACCGCATCGACTCGAAGAACTGGTACCAGCTCCTGTCCCAGCCCGGGGTGCAGATCGGACGCTCCAACCCCGATACCGATCCGTCGGGTTACCAGACGGTGCAGATGCTGGAGCTCGCCGAGCGCTACTACCACCAGCCGGGGCTCGCCGAGAAGATCCTCGCGAACGCGCCGAAGACCAACATGCGCGACACCGAGACCGAGCTCATCGCCGCGCTCGAGTCCGGCCAGATCGACTATCTCGCGATCTACCGCTCGGACGCGCGCCAGCACAAGTTCAAGTACCTCGATCTTCCGCCGCAGATCGACCTCAGCGACGCGAAGTACGCGGGGTTCTACGCGCAAGGCGTCGCGCGCACCGCGAACGGCGAGCTCCCCGGCAGGCCCATCGTCTACGCGGTGACGATCCCTTTCGACGCGCCGCAGCGGGAATGGGCGCTCAAGTGGGTGCAATTCCTGCTCGGCCCGGACGGGCGGAAGATCATGGCGGCGAGCGGCTTCGGCGCGCCCCCGCAAGCGCTGGCGAACGACGTCGCGAAGGTGCCCGCGGAGCTGCGCTCGATGGTGGTCCCCTGGCCGAAGTAGCGTGAGCGCGAGCGTCCGGGCGGCCCCGCGTGCCGCGCATCCTCCGCGCGGCCTCGCGCTCGCCTTCGCGTTCGCGGCCGCCCTGCTGCTCTTGTTCATCGTCCTTCCGCTCGCGCAGCTCTACGCCTCGCAGAGCGAAGCGAGCCTCGCGCGCGTGGCGGCCATGGCCGAGGTGCGCAGCGCCATCCTGCTGAGCCTCGCGGCGGCGACCGCCACCACCGCCTGCGCGGCGCTGCTGGGCATTCCGCTCGCGTACCTGCTCGCCCGCATGACGTTCCCCGCGAAGCCCGTGGTCGAGGCGATCGTGGACCTGCCGCTGGCGGTGCCCCATACGGTGGTGGGCATCGCGCTGCTGTTCGTGTTCGGGCGCACCGGAATCATCGGCGCCCCGCTGGAGCACTGGACGGGGATCAAGTTCTGGGGCACGGCCGCGGGGATCGTCATCGCCATGCTGTACGTGAGCGTGCCCTACGCCGTGAATGCGGCGCGCGTCGGCCTGGAAGGCGTCGACGACCGGCTCGAGAAGGTCGCACGCACGCTGGGCGCGGGGCGCTGGGCGGTGTTCTTCCGGGTCACGCTGCCGCTCGGCGCGCGCGGCATCCTCACCGGCCTCGCCCTCACCTTCGCCCGGTCCGTGAGCGAGTTCGGCGCGGTGATCGTGCTCACCTACTACCCGATGACCGCGCCGGTGAAGATCTACGACCTGTTCCTGCAGTCGGGACTCGGCGACTCCTCGGCGATGGCGGCGATCTACCTCGCGATCACGCTGTCGCTCTTCGTCGCCGCACGCTACCTGTTCCGCGAGCGGCGCGAGGCGGAGTCGATGCCGGCCCGATGACACCGCCCGCATGACGGCGCATCGGGCGACGGTCGAGAACCTCTCGCTGCGCGTGGGCGCATTCGCGCTGCGCGACATCGCGTTCACGGTCGCGGCCGACCAGATCCTCGTGATCCTCGGGCCCAGCGGCTCGGGGAAGACGCTGCTGCTCGAGACGATCGCCGGCTTCAACCGCCCCGATCGCGGCCTCATCCGGCTCGATGGCGAGGACGTGACCGCCGCGCCCCCCGAGGCGCGGCGCATCGGCTTCATGTTCCAGGACTACGCGTTGTTCCCGCACCTCACGGTCGCGCAGAACGTCGCCTTCGGGCGGCGCTTCGCCGTTCGCGGCGCGCAGGCCGAGCCGGTCGAGGCGCTCCTCGAGAGGCTGGGCGTCGCGCACCTCGCCGATCGAAAGCCGAAACACCTGAGCGGAGGCGAGAAGCAACGTGTCGCCCTCGCGAGGGCGCTCGCCGCCTCCTCGCGCCTCTTCCTCTTCGACGAGCCGCTCGCCGCGCTCGACGCGCGCAGCCGCGACCAGATGCGCCGCGAGCTCAAGGAGTTCCTGCGTCGCTCATCGGTCCCCGCCATCTACGTCACGCACGACCAGGCCGAGGCGCTCGCGCTCGCCGACACCATCGCCGTGATGCGGGAAGGATCGGTCGTCCAGGTCGGCACGCCCTCGGCGATCTTCAACGAGCCGGCCGACGCCGGGATCGCGGCGTTCGTCGGCGTGGAAACCGTGGTCGAGGGAAGGGTCGTCGCCGTGACCGACGGAGTCGCGCGCATCGCAGTGGACGGCACGTTCGTGCACGCGGCGGGAGCCGTGATGCCGGCCGTGGATTCGCGCGTGCTGGCATGCATCCGTCCCGAGGATGTCGCGCTCGCGGCGCTGCCGCAGCGCGGCTCGAGCGTGCGCAACCAGTTTCCGGCGCGCGTGGTCGCGACCGAGGCCGTCGGCCTCCTGTTCAAGATCACGCTCGACTGCGGCTTTCCCCTGGTCGCCTACGTGTCGAAGCAGTCGTACCTGGAGCTCGACCTGGCGAACCGCGGCGAAGCGGTCGCGAGCGTCAAGGCAACCGCCGTCCACCTGATCGCCCGCTAGCACGCTTCGCGCGATCGAAGCGAGCCGACCCTTTTCTCTAGAATGGGGATCATGCGGCCCTCGATGTTCGCCTCCCGCCTCGCCTGGCTCGCCCTCGCCCTCGCCTGCGGCTTCGCGGCGCCGGCGCTCGCCGCGCGCACCTTCGTCGACGACGCCGGCCGCAAGGTCGAGCTGCCCGATCGCGTCGAGCGCGTCTTCGCCGCCGGGCCGCCCGCCTCGGTGCTGGTCTTCGCGCTCGCGCCCGGGAAGCTCCTCGGCTGGACGCGCGCGTTCCACGAGGACGAGGCGCAGTGGATCGCGCGCAAGTACGCGGACCTTCCCGAATTGGGCCGCCTCACCGGGCGCGGCAACACGGCGAGCGTCGAGACGGTCCTCGAGGCGAAGCCGGACCTCATCGTCGACGTGGGCTCGACGTCGCGCACCTTCGCCTCGCTCGCCGACCGGGTTGAGGCGCAGACCGGGATTCCGTACGTCCTGCTCGACGGGCACCTCGACACGACGCCCGCACAGATCGAGAAGATGGCCGCGGTGCTCGGCGTCGCGGAGCGCGGGCGCGAGCTCGCCGGCTACTCGGAGCGCATCATCGACAACCTGCGCGCCAAGATCGCGACCGTGCCGCGCGACGAGCGCCCCACCGTGTACTATGCGCGCGGCCCGCAGGGGCTCGTCACGGGCCTCGGAGGCTCGATCAACGTCGAGATGATCGAGCTCCTCGGCGCGGTGAACGTGGCGGGCGCGACGCGCGGCGGTCTCGCGAACGTCGGCCTCGAGCAGGTGGTGCTGTGGGACCCGCAGGTCATCGTCACGAACGATCCGAATTTCTACCGCGAGGTGTGGACGCTTCCGGCATGGAATTCGGTCGCTGCCGTGCGCACGAAGCGCGTCTACCTCTCGCCGCACCTGCCCTTCGGATGGTTCGACTATCCGCCCGGCGCGAACCGTCTCATCGGTCTCGAGTGGCTCGCCGGCATCCTCTATCCGCGGCTCTTCCATTTCGACCTGCGCCGCGAGGTCGCCGAGTTCTATCGCCGCTTCTACCACCGCGAGCCGACGGCGGCGCAGGTCGCGCAGCTCCTCGCGGAGCCCGGCGTCGCGCCGCCATGATCCTCGCCCGGCAACGCTTCGGTCTGTGGCTGGTCGCCGCTTGCGCGGCGCTGGCGCTCCTCGTCCTCTGGAGCCTGGGCGCGGGACCGTTTCCCGTCGGGCTGGCGGACGTCCTGCGCTCGCTCTGGTCCTCCCTCACGCATGCGCCGAGCCGGCTTCCCGCGAACGTGGACGCCGTGGTGCTGCAGGTGCGCGCGCCGCGCATCGGCGCAGCGCTCGCCGTGGGCGCCGCGCTCTCCGGCGCCGGGGCGGCCTACCAGAGCCTGTTCAAGAACCCGCTCGTCTCGCCCGACATCCTCGGAGTCACCGCGGGCTGCGCGCTCGGGGCCGGCGTCGCGGTGCTGCTCTCCCTCCCCATCGGCGCGATCCAGGCGCTCGCGTTCGCGGGCGGCCTCCTCGCGGTGGGCCTCGTCGTGCTGATCGGAAGCTGGGTCGGCGGCCGCGATCCGCTGCTCACGCTCGTGCTCACCGGCATCGTGGTGGGCTCGCTCTTCGGCGCCGGCATCGCGCTGGTGAAGTACGTGGCCGATCCGTACAACGAGCTTCCCGCGATCACGTTCTGGCTCCTCGGGAGCTTCTCCGGCGTGCTGCCCGCGGACCTCGCCTCCGCGCTGGTTCCCCTCGTCGCGGGCCTGGTGCCGCTCGCGCTGCTGCGCTGGCGCATCGACGCGCTCTCGCTTTCGGAGGACGAGGCGCGCTCGCTCGGCCTGCCGGTGGGCGTGCTTCGCCTCGCGGTGATCGTGTGCGCGACGCTCTCGACGGCGGGCTCGGTCGCGCTCGCGGGGACCATCGGCTGGGTGGGCCTCGTCATCCCGCATGCGGCGCGGCTCCTCGCGGGCGCCGCCTTCGCACGCGTGTTGCCGCTCTCGGTCGTGCTGGGCGCCGCGTTCATGCTGGTCGTCGATACGATCTGCCGCACCGCGTTCTCGATCGAGGTGCCGCCGGGCGTGGCGACCGCGTTCGTGGGAACGCCGGTCTTCATCGCGCTCCTCGCGCTTTCGTTCCGGGGGTCGGCATGACGCTCGCCGCCCACGCGCTCGACTACGGCTTCCGCGACCGCGTCGTGGGACGCTCGATCGAGCTCGCGGTCGGCGCGGGCGAGGTGGTGTGCATCCTCGGCCCGAACGGCAGCGGGAAGACGACGCTCCTTCGCACGCTGCTCGGCGTGCTCGCGCCGCTCGGCGGCACGCTGGCGCTCGACGGTCGCCCGCTCGCGCAATGGCCGGCGCGCGAGCGCGCGAGGCGGCTCGCCTACGTGCCGCAGGCGGCGGAGAGCTATTTCGACTTCAGCGTCCTCGAGATGGTCGAGATGGGACGCACGGCGCATCGCGGCGTGTTCTCGCGTCCCGCATCGGTCGACCTGCAGCGCTCGCTCGCGGCGCTCGAGCGCCTCGGCATCGAGAGGCTCGCCGCGCGCCCGATCCACCGCGTGAGCGGCGGCGAACGGCAGCTCACGCTCATCGCTCGCGCCCTCGCCACCGAGGCGACGCACATCCTCATGGACGAGCCGGCGGCGAACCTCGACTTCGGCAACCAGGCGCTGGTGCTCGACGAGATCGCGCGCCTGCGCGGCTCGGGCGCGTCGGTCGTGTTCTCCACGCACCATCCCGACCACGCGCTCGCGATCGCCGACCGCGTGGTCATGATCCACGACGGCGCGGCGATGGCCGCGGGCGCCGCGGCCGACGTCCTCAATTCGGAAAACCTTTCGGCGCTTTACGGGCGCCCGATCGAGGTGGCTTTGCTAGCATCCGCGCAAGGAACTCCACGGCTCGCCTGCTTTCCCAGCAGGGGCCGCACGCTGTGAGGACCGAGATGGCCGCACGCAAACGCCACGCCAAGAAGGCCGGCCCGGGGGAGCCGCCGTTCGATCCCCGCCCGCCGCGGCCGCGGTTCGCGCGCCCGAGCCACCTGGGCCTGCGGCCCGCGGAATACGCGAAGCTCGCGCGGCTCGATTCGCCGCACAAGATCCAGGCCTTCCTCAACGCGATCCCGATCAACCACGAGGTGGGCGGCGAGACGGTGCTCTCGGTGCGCGAGGTGCTGCGCCAGCGGCGCGCGCACTGCATCGAGGGCGCGATGGTCGCGGCGTGCGCGCTGTGGGTCCATGGCGAGCCCCCGCTCGTGATGCACCTCGACTGCGACACGAGCGACTACCCGCACGTGGTCGCGCTCTTCCGGCGCTCGGGCGCGTGGGGCGCGATCTCGAAGACCAACGGCGCGCCGCTGCGCTATCGCGATCCCATCTACCGGACGCTGCGCGAGCTCGCGCTCTCCTACTTCCACGAGTACTCGAACAAGCGCGGGCACAAGACGCTGCGCAGCTACTCGATGCCCTTCGACCTGAGGCGCATCGATCCGCGCGAATGGGTCACTGCGAGCGAATCGTGCTGGTCCACGCATGATCGCCTCGCCGACCTGCGGCACTATCCGCTCATCTCGCGGCGCCAGGAACGGCTGCTGGTGAAGCGCGACAAGTTCGAGCGCCAGGCATCGAAGATCGTCGAGTACCCCAAGCCCGCCTGAGCAGGAGTCTTGGAAAAGTCGAAAAGGGGACGCACCCTTTCCCCATCCATGGGGAAAGGGTCTGTCCCCTTCGTCATCAGGCGGGGAC
>DATIZV010000112.1:0-7565 GCA_035516915.1 Usitatibacter sp.
AGGTGAAATTCATCGAGACGCTGCGCGAGACCCAGGCGAAGAGCGCTTTCGCCGAGGACTTGAAGCGCCTCGCCGCCGCCGGCGGCTAGAAAACCGGGGTCAGACCACATTTTCCATAGCGCGAAATTCCTTCATCGGAGATTCGCGGAATGGAAAATGTGGTCTGACCCCGGTTTTCTAGCCGCCGGCGGCGGCGAGGCGCTTCAAGTCCTCGGCGAAAGCGCTCTTCGCCTGGGTCTCGCGCAGCGTCTCGATGAATTTCACCTTCACCTCGTCGTTGCCCGGCCACACCGTCTCGAGCCAGTTGTAGCCGGCGTCGCCGTGGCCCGTATAGGTATAGCGGTTCATCTCCGCCGCGACCGCTCCGAGGAGGCCGCTGCCGAAGTAGTCCGACCATTCGAGCTTCTCGACCGAGCGAGCCGACTTGATCGCCGAGAGCTTCGTCTTCACCTCGGAGGTGCGCTCCTGGCGGCGCAGCGTGGTGTACTCGCCGCAGCGCTCCTTGAGCCAGAGGTTCGCCGTCGCGACGGGGACCTGGCACACGGGCGGCGGCATCCCCGGAAGGCGCGATTGCATGAGGTCGCGCGCGAGCTCGAAGCGGCCGCTCCCGACCTCGAGCACGACCAGCGGGAAGTAGGAATTGGCGTAGGGCGCGAATGCGCCGGCCGAGGAATCGTCCGCCGAGATCATGATCGGCTGCTTGCGTCCCGCGACGTCGATGAAATCGCCGCCGCCCATCGCGCCGGCCGCGTAGACCGCGGTGCGCCTCACCTGAGGCTTCAGGCGATACACGTAGTGCGTGGTGCAGCAATTGCCGCCGCCGGTGAAGCTCGAGATGTGCAGGTCGGGCTTGCCATCGCCGTCGAGATCGCGCCCGATCGAGCGGATCGTCCAGCGCGAGCCGGGCGGCGCGTCCTTCTCGCTCGTCTCGAGCACGGGCTTGCCCTGCCGGAAGACCACCACGCGCTCCTCGGCGGCCTTCGCGTCGGCGGCGCCCTTCACGTGCGCGACCACCGCGACGTATTCCTCGTACTGCTTCGTGTCCGAGGCCTCGAGTCCCTTCGACTCCAGCCACGGCCCGGGATCCTGCGCGTACGCGCTCGCCGCCATCGCGAGCCCGGCGACCGCCGCCGCAACGAAACGCAACCCACGCATTGCCGCTCTCCCCACCTTGCCGTGCGCAGAAAAATTTTGCGATAAGGTACCACGCACCGCGCGGTGCGCGCGATGATGGCGCGCGCTTGGCTTATTCGAGCGGCATCCGGGAATCGATCGTCGGCGCCGTGATCGGCGCCATCATCGGCGGGATGTTCTCGATGATCCGTAAACGGCGTCGGGCGCGGCCGCCGGGTCCTCGAATCCGCTCTCGAGGCCGATCGCGAGGGGCCAGCGGTAGGTGCCCGGCCGCGTGTCGCCGCGCAGCTCGAAGCGGTAGCTCAGGCGGTACATCGAGGAGCGCTGCCGCTCGAGCGGGCGCACGTAGCCGCCCCCGTCCGTGCCGAAGTCGACCGAGCGCGGAAAGCCGTAGATGTGCACGAAGTTGAACCACGCCGCGGTCGGCCGGAAGGCGATCCGGCAGCGCGCGTTGCTGCGAAGCTCGATCTGGGACGCGCATTCGGCGTCCACGAACCCGCGCGCGAGATCCTCCTCGCCGATCGTGAGCTGCGCGGCCTGCACCAGCACGCGCATCTTCGCCATGGGAACGATCACGGTGGCACCCCCTGCGTCGCGACCTTCCCATCGTCGCGGATGGCCCCGGGGGCCGTTTTGATCCAGCGCAGAGTCGCGCGGAATGGCCGCGTGCAAGCCGCTCGTCGGCCGGGCGCCACCGCCCGCCCCGGATCGTTGCAGGCGAAACCGGGCATCGTGAATTGCCTCACAGGAAGCGCGCGCGCCGCGAGCCACAATCGAGGCATCCGACCACCGGAATTCGAGATGCCCCAGCGCAGGCCCGAAATTTCCACCGAGGAGCTGCACTGGATGCTCACCGGCGCCTTCAACCGGATCCGCCCGATGCGATGCCGCAGCTGCGAGATGCCGCTTCCGGTCCTCGCCGCCCGGGAGAGCTACGACGCGGCGAACTGGACGCTTCCGGTCGGCATGCGCTGCGAGCACAACTGCGGCACCTTCATTCGCTGGCTGGCCGCGCAATACGGCCGGAAGTACGACCTCGCCGATACGCAGTGATGCGCGCGAGTTGCTACACTAATCTTCGTTAACGATGTAAGATCCGGCCTACAGGACGGCGTCCCCAGCTCCGACAGACTGCATTCGTCGGCGCTCCGATCCTGTGATTGAAAGTTCCTTCGAGGCTACCGGTCCGTTCCTGGCACCGGGCAGCGGGCCGTACCGGCCTAAAGGGGGCGGCACTGAAGGAAGAACCGGCTTCTCTCCACCGTACTCCCGCAACGCCCGCGCAACGGCGGCTGGCGGTCATGGTGGTCCTGGTTTCCGCGCTCGCGTTCGCCGGCCTCGCGCCGTTCGCCAAGCGACCGCTTCCGCACGTTCCCGCTTTCATCTCGACCTACCAGGCAGCCCTCGTCGCGAACGACGTGATCACGGCGGCGCTGCTCTTCGGGCAGTTCGGGTATTTCCGCCAGCGCTCGCTCCTCGCGCTCGCGAGCGGCTATCT
Organism: Usitatibacter sp.; assembly: GCA_035516915.1. Classification (GTDB taxonomy): domain Bacteria; phylum Pseudomonadota; class Gammaproteobacteria; order Burkholderiales; family Usitatibacteraceae; genus Usitatibacter. The sequence goes on from DATIZV010000112.1 coordinate 2,633, forward strand.
CTTCACCGCGCTCATCGCCGTCGCGCACGCGCTCTCGTTCCCCGGGCTCTTCGCATCGTCCGGCCTGCTGGGCGCCGGCCCCCAGACGACGGCGTGGCTCTACATGTTCTGGCATGCGGGGTTCCCGCTCTTCGTGATCGCGTATGCGGTCGGCGATCGCTTCCCGCTCGCGGGCGCGCAGGACGGCGCAAGCATCGTTCCCCCGGTGTTCGCCTGCGTCGCGGGCGTGTCCGCGGCCGTCTTGCTGCTCGTCCTCCTCGCCACCGCGGGCGCGGGCCGCCTGCCGGCCATCATGAGCGGCAACGGATACTCCGCCTCGATGCTCGCGACGGTCGCGACGGTGTGGCTTTCCAGCATCGCGGGCCTCTTCTTCCTCTGGCGGCGGCGGCCCCACTCGGTGCTCGACCTCTGGTTGATGGTGATCCTGTGGGCGTGGATCTTCGACATCGCGCTGTCCGCGGTGCTCAACGCGGGACGGTTCGACCTCGGCTTCTATGCCGGACGCGTCTACGGGCTCATCGCGGCGAGCTTCGTGCTCGGCGTGCTGCTCGTCGAGAACGCGCGCCTCTACACCGGGCTCGGCGAGCGCAGCCGCGAGCTCGAGCGGGCCAGGGAAGCGGCGCTCGAGGCGGAGAAGGCGAAGGGCGCCTTCCTCGCGACGATGAGCCACGAGATCCGCACGCCGATGTTCGGGGTCATGGGCATGCTGGAGCTGCTCTCGCTCACCCGCCTCGACCGCGAGCAGTTCTCGACGCTGCAGGTCGTGCGGGAGTCGGGAAGGTCGTTGCTGCGCATCATCGACGACATCCTCGACTTCTCGAAGGTCACCGCGGGCAAGCTCGAGCTTCGAGCGGAGCCGGCATCGATCGGCGACCTGGTCGAGCGCGTCTCGAATATGTATTCGGGCACCGCGAGCAGCAAGGGGCTCGCGCTGCGGCGCGAGGTCGACCTGCGGATCGCTCCCGCCCTCACGTTCGACGCCGTGCGCGTGCAGCAGATCGTGAACAATCTGGTGAGCAACGCGATCAAGTTCACGCAGCACGGCGAGGTCGCGGTCGCCGCCGATCTCCTGGACGGTAGCGAGCGCACGCAGACGGTCCGGATCACCGTGCGCGACACCGGCGTGGGGATTGCCGCGGAGGACGCGAGGAAGCTCTTCACTCCATTCAGCCAGGCGTCCGGCTCGGCTCCCGGAGGCACCGGTCTCGGCCTTTCCATTTCCCGGCGTCTCGCCGACCTCATGGGCGGCCGGCTCGAGATGGAGAGCCACCCCGGCGTCGGAACGAAAATGTCCCTCACGCTGCGGCTGGAAGTCGCACCGGGGCCGGCGAAGCGCGACGCGTCCCTGCTCGCTCCGGCTTCGGAGACCCTGCGCCGCGTCCGATCGCCGCTCGGCGTTCCGACGATCGATGAAGCGAGGCGCTTCGGCAATCTCGTCGTGATCGTCGACGACCATCCCATCAATCGCATGCTGCTCGCCAAGCAGGTGGCGACGCTCGGATATGCCGCCGAGACGGCGGACAGCGGCGAAGCGGCGCTGCGCCTGAATGAAGCAGGCGGCGTGGGCCTCGTCATCACCGACTGCAACATGCCCGGGTTGGACGGCTACGAGCTCGCGCGCAGGATCCGCGCCTCGGAAGGACGCGACGGCCGGCCGCGCCTTCCGATCGTCGCGTGCACCGCGAACGCGCTCGCCGACGAGGCGGCGAAGTGCTTCGCGGCCGGCATGGACGACTACCTCGCGAAGCCGGTCACGCTCGAGCAGCTTCGCGAGAAGGTCGAGCGTTGGGTCGCGAGGCCGCAAGCGGCACGTGGCGAAGAGCCGGTCCTCGAGGCGGAGGCGCTCTCGCAAGTCTCCTCGGGCGATCCGGTCGTCGAGCGCGAGATCCTGCGCGAATTCCGGCGCCACCACATCGCCGAGGAAGCGGCATTCCGGGCGGCGGTCGCTTCGCGCGACCTAGAAGAGGTGCAGAGGGCCGCGCACCGCATCCGCGGCGCGAGCAGCTCGATCGGCGCGAACCGCCTCGCGGCCGCGTGCGGGCGCATCGAGAGCGCGACGCGCGGGAACGAATGGGCCGCGATCCTCGCCGCCGCCCGCGATTTCGAGGGCGAGAGCGAATGCCTCCTGTCGCACATCGAACGGGTGGAGTCAGTGCCATGACCGACATCACGCAGCTTCGTTTCCTGGTGGTCGAGGACCAGGGCTTCCAGCGCTGGCTGATCTCGAACCTCCTGAAGGACTTCGGCGCGCGGTCGGTGGTCGCGGCCGCCGACGGCGCGGAGGCTCTCCAGCTGCTCTCCGGCGAATCGGTGGACGTGGTCGTGAGCGACCTCGACATGCCCGGGATGGACGGAATGGAATTGATCCGCCGCATCGCAGAGCTTCGCCACCCCGTGGGCGTCGTCCTCGTGAGCAGCCACGATCGCTCGCTCATGGCGACCGTCGAGTCGATGGCGGCGGCCTACCACGTGACGGTGTTCGGCGCGATCCAGAAGCCGCTCACCGCGAACAAGTTGCAGGCGGTCCTGCGGTCGTTCCATGCGAGCAGGGAAGCACCGCCCGATCCAGGTGTCGTGCCGGTCACGGTCGCCGAGGTCGAATGGGCCCTGCAGAAGGGCGAGTTCGAGGCGCATTTCCAACCGAAGGTCGACCTCAGGACGTCCCAGGTGCGAGGTGCCGAAGCGCTCGCCCGATGGCGCCACCCCGACAGGGGGCTGCTCGCGCCGGCGGTCTTCATGCCGTCGGTCGAGGAAGGACGCCTGGTCGAGGAGCTGACGCGATGCGTGGTCGCCGATGCGGTGCGCAAATGCGTCGAATGGCGCAAGGCCGGCATTACAGCAACCGTTTCCGTGAACCTGAGCGTCGAGTCGCTTTCCGACGTGGCGTTGGCCGATCGCATGGCGGCGCTGGTCGCGGAGCGTTCGCTGGAGCCGGCGCACGTGACCTTCGAGGTGACCGAATCGGCCGCGGTGCGCGAAGAGGGTCCGGCGCTCGAGAACCTGTCGCGCCTCAGGATGAGGGGCTTCGGCCTGTCCATCGACGACTACGGCACCGGATATTCCTCGATGGAGCGGCTCGCACGGATCCCCTTCACCGAGCTCAAGATCGACCAGGGGTTCGTGCGCAAGGCGACGACGGAGGCCTCCAGCCGCGCCATCGTGGAATCGAGCCTCGAGCTCGCGAAGAAGCTCGGCATCGTCGCCGTGGCCGAGGGCGTCGACTCGCTCCCGCAATGGTCGCTGCTGCTCGCGCTCGGCTGCGAGCTCGCGCAGGGGCACTACATCTCCGCCCCGTTGAGCGAGACCGAGTTTCGGCGATGGGCACGGGCCCGATCGGGTGCGGCTGCGCTCTAGCGGCCCGATCCGGATGCCGTAGCCGGGCACCAGGGCGGCGACGGGCCGGCTCGGCGAAAGCGTCCACGATGGCGCGCGAACCACGAGACCCGACGCCGGCAGCCGCTCGTCCTTCCGGAAATATTCCCGTCATCGGCCCGTGGCATGCTTACCCCGCCGGGATCACATCAGATGACGGACCCAACGACCATCGAACGGACGCAGCATGAGCCGTCCAGGATGCTGGAGCTCAAGCGGGCCACGCGCGGCGTCGAGGAGCTTCGCGCCGCCCTTCGGGAGGTGGAGCGCGAGTTCGCCGGGCAGATCGAGGCGATCGAGCCTTCGATGCGCACGAGCGCCCGGAACCTCGTCCATTACCTGGCCGTGCGCCGGCACGACGTGCGCGAGCTCCAGGATCGCCTCGAGCGCCTGGGCCTGAGCTCGCTGGGGCGAATGGAGGCGCACGTCGACGCGTCCCTGCAGGCGGTCCTCGAGGCGCTTCACGCGCTTCGCGGCGAGCCCGTGCTGCCCGGCGAAGGTCCGCTGGTCACGTTCGACGCGGGCGACACGCTGCTCGCGGCGCATGCGGCCGCAATCCTCGGACCGGTCCCCGCGGAGCGCGACACGCGGATCATGGTCACGATGCCGGGCCACGCGGCGGAAGCGCCGGGGCTCATCCGGGAGCTCGTCCAGGCAGGCATGGACATCATGCGCATCAATTGCGCCCACGACTCTCCGGCCGTGTGGCGGCAGATGGTGCAGAACCTGCGCAGCGCCGAGCGCGAAACCCGGCGGCCTTGCCGCGTCTGCTTCGATCTCGCCGGCCCCAAGCTGCGCACCGGTCCTCTCGCCGCGGGGCCGGCGGTGGTCAAGTGGCGACCCAAGCGCGACGCGATCGGCTGCGTGGTCGCGCCGGCGCGCATTCGCTTCGTGAGCCATGCGCCGGATGCCGAAGCCGAGGAGGCCAACATTCCCGTCGACGGCGGGTTCATCGCCCAGGCGCAACCGGGCGACGAGATCGTGTTCACCGACGCGCGCAAGCGCAAGCGCTCGCTGGATGTCGTGGCCGTGGACGACGGCGGCTGCGTTTGCGAGACGAGCATGACGGCATATGTCGTTCCCGGCACGCGCCTCACGCTGCAGCGTCGCGGCAAGGCCGTCGCCGAGGCGCAAGTGGGCGATCTCCCGGCCATCGAGCAGTGGATCGGCCTGCACCTCGGCGACACGCTCGAGGTGGTCCACGGCGACGAGCCGGGACGCGACGCGATCCATGACGAGGATGGCCGCATCGTGCAGGCGGCGTTCGTGTCCTGCGCGATCCGGGAAGTCTTCCGGGCGGTTCGCGCGGGCGAGCCGATCCTCTTCGACGACGGCAAGGTCCGGGGCACGATCCGCGACGTGCGGCCCGACCGGTTCGCGGTGGAGATCCACATGGTGCAGGGCGGCTCGGCGAAGCTCCGGGCCGAAAAGGGCATCAACCTGCCGGAATCGGAGCTTTCCCTTCCCGCGCTCACCCCGAAGGACCTCGAGGACCTGGCGTTCGTCGCGCCGCACGGCGACATGGTGTCGCTCTCGTTCGTGCGTGCGCCCTCGGACGTCG
>DATIZV010000113.1:0-6755 GCA_035516915.1 Usitatibacter sp.
GTTCATCGACCTCGACCGGTTCAAGACCATCAACGACTCGCTCGGGCACCAGGCGGGCGACGAGTTGCTGAAGGGCGTCGCCTCGCGCCTCATCGCGTGCGTGCGCGCGAACGACACGGTGGCGCGCCTGGGCGGCGACGAGTTCGCGGTGATCCTCGAGGACCTGCGCGACGAGCACGACGAGGGCGCGCAGCAGGTGGCGGAGAAGATGATCGCCGCGATGGCCTCCCCGATGATGGTCGACAACCAGGCGCTCAACACGTCGTGCTCGATCGGCATCAGCCTCTATCCCTCGGACGGCCGCGACGGCGCGACGCTCATGAAGAACGCCGACGTGGCGATGTACTACGCGAAGGAAAAGGGGCGCAACAACTACCAGTTCTTCTCGGCCGGGATGAACGCGCGCGCCCAGGAGCGGCTGTCGATGGAGAATTTCCTGCGCCTCGCCCTGAAGCGCGGGGAGCTCGTGCTGCACTATCAGCCGCGCGTGCGCATCGCCGGCTCCCGGCTGGTCGCCGCCGAGGCGCTCATCCGCTGGCAGCACCCGCGGCGCGGGCTCCTCGATCCTTCGGAGTTCATCGAAGTCGCGGAGGATTCCGGCCTCATCGTCCCGATCGGCGAATGGGCGCTCGCCGAGGCGTGCGCGCAGCTCCGCGCGTGGCAGCGCCGCGTGAAGCCGGACCTGCGAATCGCGGTGAACATCTCCATCGGGCAGGTCCGCCACGGCGAGCGCCTGTACGCGGCGGTGGAGCGCGCGGTGAAGCGCTCGGGCGTCGATCCGGCGAGCCTGGAGCTCGAGCTCACCGAAAGCCACCTGATGCAGGACATCCCGGAGAACGCCTCGCTCCTCACGCGGCTGGGCGAGCTCGGCGTCGGAATCGCGATCGACGACTTCGGCACCGGCTACTCGTCGCTCTCGTACCTCAAGAAGCTGCCGGTCGATTCGATCAAGATCGACAGCTCCTTCGTGCGCGACATGGCCGAGGACCCGAACGACGAGGCGATCATCCGCGCGATCCTCGCGATGGCGCACTCGCTGCGGCTCTCGGTGGTGGCCGAGGGCGTGGAGACGCCCGCCCAGCTCGAGGCGCTGCGCTCGCTCGGCTGCGACGAGTACCAGGGATTCCTCGAGAGCGCGGCGCTCTCGCCCGCGGAGTTCGAGAAGCGCTACGCCGCGCGCTGAGGCGCCGTCAATCGTGCGACGGCGTGTCGATCTTGAGCTCCTGCACCTTGCGCGTGAGGGTGTTGCGGCCGATGCCGAGCAGGTTCGCCGCCTCGATGCGCCGCCCGCCGGTGTGCTGCAGCGCGTTCGCGATGAGGATCATCTCGAATTCCCGCGTGAGCGCATCGGCGATCCCCGACTCGCCCCGGCCCAGGCGCCCGGCCACCTCGCGCGCGAGCGCGCGGCGCCAGTCGTCCAGCGTCGCGGGCGCCTCCACGCCCCCGGCGCGGACCTCGGGCGGCAGGTCGTTCACGTCGACCACCTGGCCCGGTGCCATCACCGTGACCCAGTGGCACACGTTCTGGAGCTGGCGCACGTTTCCCGGCCAGTCGCGCGCGGCGAGGAACTGCATCGCCGCTTCGGTGAGGCGCTTGCCCTCAACGCCGAGCTCGCGCGCGCTCTTCGCGAGGAAGTGCCGCGCGAGCACCGGGACGTCCTCGCGCCGCTCGCGCAGCGCCGGAAGCCTCAGCCGGATCACGTTGAGGCGGTGATACAGGTCGTCGCGGAACAGACGCTCGCGCACGCGCGCCTCGAGGTCCTGGTGCGTAGCGGCGATCACGCGCACGTTCGCGGCGAGCGGCGTGTGGCCGCCGACCCGGTAGAAGTGGCCGTCGGAGAGCACGCGCAGGAGCCGCGTCTGCAGGTCCGGCGGCATGTCGCCGATCTCGTCGAGGAACAGCGTGCCGCCCTCGGCCTGCTCGAAGCGGCCGCGCCGCATCGCCTGCGCGCCGGTGAACGCGCCGCGCTCGTGGCCGAAGAGCTCGCTTTCGAGGAGGTCCTTGGGGATCGCGGCCGTGTTGATCGCGACGAACGCCTTTCCCGCCCGCGGGCTGTGGCGGTGCAGCGCCCTCGCGACCAGCTCCTTGCCCGTTCCCGATTCGCCGGTGATGAGGACGGTCGCCTGGGAATGCGCCAGGCGCCCGATCGCGCGGAACACTTCCTGCATCGCGCTCGCCTGGCCGAGGATTTCCGGCGCGGCCTGCTCCTCGGGGGCGGATTCGGTCGGCCGGCGGCTTTCCTCGAGCGCCCGCCTCACGAGCTCCACCGCGTGGTCGACGTCGAAAGGCTTCGGTAGGTATTCGAAGGCGCCGCCCTCGAACGCCTGCACCGCGCTCTCGAGGTCGGAGTAGGCGGTCATGATGATCACCGGTGTCGAGGGCAGCCGCTCCCTGAGCGCCTTCATGAGCTCGAGGCCCGACGTGCCCGGCATGCGGATGTCGCTCACGACGACCCGCGGCGTCTCCTCGCCGAGCCGCTCGAGCGCCTGGCGCGCATTCTCGAACGTGCGGTGCGCGATGCCTTCGCGCGCCAGCGCCTTCTCGAACACCCAGCGGATCGAGCGGTCGTCGTCGATGATCCATACCGCGTCATTCATCGAGGAGGCGCCCCACCGTGGGCTCCGGGGTCCTGCCAGGGGACTCGGGAGGGTTTGCATTCGCGCTCCGTTCGGTGATGGGAAGCAGGATCGTGAAGCGCGTGCGCCCCGGGGCGCTCTCGAACTCGATGAGGCCGTGGTGCTGGCTCACGAAGCTCTGCGCGAGGGAAAGCCCGAGCCCGGTCCCTCCCTCGCGCCCGCTCACGAGCGGATAGAAGATGCGCTCGGCGAGCTCCGCGGGGACGCCGGGCCCGTTGTCCTCGATCGACACGGCGATGGCGTGCCGGTAGCGGCTGCGCGCGATCGTCACCTGGCGCGCGATCCGCGTGGCGACGCAGATCTCGCCGCGGCCGCCGGTCGCCTGCGCGGCGTTGCGCGCCACGTTGAGCACCGCCTGGATGAGCTGCTCCTTGTCCCCGCGCAGGTCCGGGAGGCTCGTGTCGTAGTCGCGGCGGATCGCGAGCCCCTTTGGGAACTCGGCGAGCAGCAGCATGCGAACGCGCTCGGTGACCTCGTGGATGTTGATCGGCTCGATGCGCGGCAGGCGGCTCGGGGTGAGCAGGCGGTTCATCAGCGACTGCAGGCGGTCGGCTTCCTTCACGATCACCTGGGTGAACTCGCGCTGCTCGGCGTTCTCCAGCTCCCGCTCGAGGAGCTGCGCCGCGCCGCGGATTCCGCCGAGCGGGTTCTTGATCTCGTGCGCGAGGTTGCGGATCAGCTCCCGGTTCGCCTCCTGCTGCTCGAGGATCTTCGCCTCGCGCGCGATCTTCAGCTGCTGCTCGAGCTCGCGCATCTCCAGCAGCAGCCGCGACTCGCCCGCTTCCACCGGGCTCATCACGCAGTGCAGGTGCAACGGCTGCCCGGCCACCTCCAGCGTGAGCTCGTTCTCGTTGAAGCCGGCGTCCGACTCGATCGATTGCGCGAGGCGCTGGAAGAACGCGTCGTTTCCGGGCAGCGCGCGGTCGAGCTTCGCGCCGATGAGGTGCCTGAGGCCCTGCGCGAGCAGCGTCTCCGCGGCCGGGTTGGCGTAGGTCACCCGCAGGTCCCCGTCGAGCAGCAGCACGGCGGTCGTGAGGAGCTCGAGGCCCGCGAATGCACGGCTCACGCGAGCGCCCGGCGCGGGCCGGCGAAGGCAGCGCCCGCCTCGAAGGCGGGCGCTTCGGCGAAAAGGGAGTGCCGGAAGTGGAGACTGCTCGAGGCTAGGGCTTCAGCGCGCCGAGCTCCTTCTGGAGCGCCTCGACGTTCTTCTCGTGCTCGGCGACGGAGGCCTGCAGGCCGCGGATGCGCCCCGAAGCCTTGTCGACGCTGTCGCGCAACTGCTGCTGCTGGGCGGGACTGGGATCGACGGCATTCTGCGCCATGCGCACCGCCGCCACCAGCTCCGGGTTCTGCTGCTCTTGCGTGAGGGACGTGCGCGACTGGTCGAGCGCTTGCTGCTCCTTCGAGAGCTCGTCCTCGAGGATGCGACGCCGCGCGTCGTCGCGCCGCCTCTGCGTCTGGACGTCGATCGACGCGAGCGACGTTTGCATCGGCGTCGCGGCCGGCGCGGGCGCCTTCGGCTCGGTCCTCGCGGCCGCGTCCCTCGCCAACGTCGCCTTCGCCGCGAGAACCGCCGGCGGCGTCGGCAAGGTCGTGAGGGGATCGAGCTCCATCACCATCGCGCCCTTCATGGGCTTGTTCGAGTACGTGACGCGCCCGTTCTCGTCGACCAGCTTGTAGATCGTCGTCTCCGCAGCCGCGCTGGCGGAAAACGCGAGGATGCAACCCGCGACCCACACGGTCTTCATGCCGCGCTCCCTTTCTGCAGACGGGAGGCACAGGATAGGCAGCGCCGATCGAAAAAGCAATGAAGTCAATGAGATGCGGCACGAACTTCACAATCTCTTGTGGTTTGCGCCGGGCGAGGACACAAGCCGCCCCGACGAAGGCGGCGAAAGGAAGCGCCGTGGCGCTTCCTCCCGCGTGCCCGCGCATCAGGACGAGAAGTACATGTCGAACTCGATCGGGTGCGTCGTCATGCGGAAACGCTGCACCTCCTCGTACTTGAGCGCCATGTAGGCGTCGAGCGTGTCGTTGGTGAACACGCCGCCGCGCGTGAGGAAGTCGCGGTCCTTGTCGAGGTGCTCGAGCGCTTCGTCGAGCGACGCGCACGGATGCGGCACCTTCTCGGCTTCCTCGGGCGGAAGGTCGTAGAGGTTCTTGTCGAGCGGATCGCCGGGGTGGATCTTGTTTTGCACGCCGTCGAGTCCCGCCATCAGCATCGAGGCGAAGCACAGGTAGGGGTTCGACGTCGGATCCGGGAAGCGCACCTCGACGCGTCGTCCCTTCGGGCTCGACACGTACGGAATGCGGCACGAGGCCGAGCGGTTGCGCGCGGAATACGCGAGGTTGATCGGCGCCTCGAAGTGCGGCACCAGGCGCTTGTACGAGTTGGTGCCCGGGTTCGTGATCGCGTTGAGCGCCTTCGCATGCTTGATGATGCCGCCGATGTAGTAGAGCGCGAACTCCGAGAGGCCCGCGTAGCCGTCGCCCGCGAAGAGGTTCTGCCCGCCCTTCCACACCGACTGGTGCACGTGCATGCCGGATCCGTTGTCGCCGACCACGGGCTTCGGCATGAAGGTCGCGGTCTTGCCGTAGGAGCGCGCGACGTTCCAGACCGTGTACTTGAGGATCTGCAGCCAGTCGGCGCGCTTCACGAGCGTGTTGAACTTCGTGCCGATCTCGTTCTGCCCCGGCGCCGCGACCTCGTGGTGATGCACCTCGACCTCCACGCCCTGCTCCTCGAGCGCGAGGCACATCGCGGAGCGGATGTCCTGCAGCGAATCGACCGGCGGAACCGGGAAATAGCCGCCCTTCACCGGCGGCCGATGGCCGAGGTTGCCGCCCTCGATCTTCGCGTCGGAGGACCAGGGCGCCTCCTCGGAATAGATCTTTACGAAGCTGCCTGACATGTCCACCTTCCACTCCACCGCGTCGCAGATGAAGAACTCGGGCTCGGGGCCGAAGTACGCCGTGTCGCCCAGGCCCGTGCTCTTGAGGTAGGCCTCCGCGCGCTTGGCGATCGTGCGCGGATCGCGCTCGTAGCCCTTGCCCGTCGCGGGCTCGATCACGTCGCACGTGAGCGCGAGCGTGGGCTCGTCGTAGAACGGATCCATGCGCGCCGAATCCGGGTCCGGCATGAGCAGCATGTCGGATGCCTCGATTCCCTTCCATCCCGCGATCGACGAGCCGTCGAACGCGTGCCCGTCCTTGAACTTGTCCTCGCCGAACGCCTTCACCGGAACGGAGACGTGCTGCTCCTTGCCCTTGGTGTCGGTAAAGCGAAGGTCAACGAAGCGCACCTCGTTTTCCTTGATGGTCTTGAATACGTCGGCGACTGCCATTGGTTTGTCTCCTGTGGATGGAATGGTGCGGAAGGGATGAAGAGGCGATCTTGGGACCTTCGAACGAACGGTTCGCTGAGCATGAAGCATGCCACGTTCCGGTGCATCACAAGCCATTGATTTGGCTCGTTGTAGGAGGGCAGCCCCCGACTCCTCGCACCGAACTAGGGCATCAGCCCGATTGGATGCACCAGCATAGCGCAGGCATCGCGAGCGTGCCGGACCGAGCCGTCCATACTATTAAAATTGGCGGCGGGTCGTGCCGCGGCTATGATGAGGCGCTGCTCGGCACGCTTCCGCCCGCTTTCCTCGATGGACCGCTACGCCGTCATCGGCAACCCCGTGGCGCACAGCCTCTCGCCTGCGATCCACGCGCGCTTCGCCGCTCAGTTCGGCGAACGCATCGAGTACCTCGCGCTGCTCGCGCCGCTCGACGGCTTCCGCGCAGCCGTCGAGCGCTTCTTCGCTGAAGGCGCAAGAGGAGCGAACGTCACGCTGCCATTCAAGGAGCAGGCTTACGAGCTCGCCGATGCGCCATCGCAACGCGCGCGCGAAGCGGGCGCGGCGAATTTCCTCTCGCACGGCGAGCGCGGCATCGTCGCCGACAACACCGATGGAGCGGGACTCGTGGCGGACCTGCGCGGCAACCTCGGCGTGCGGATCGCCGGAGCGACGATCCTCATGATCGGCGCGGGCGGCGCCGCGCGCGGCGTTCTCGCTCCGCTCCTCGAGCAGTCGCCCGCGCGACTCGTGATCGCCAATCGCACCGAGGAGC
>DATIZV010000114.1:0-5584 GCA_035516915.1 Usitatibacter sp.
CCTCCTCGGTCCCGGCGATTACCGCAAGGCCTTCATCGACCTGCTCAACGAGCGCGGCGAGGCGTACGCGCACTTCGAATACCGCGACGGCGAGCCGGGCTTCGCGTGCCTGCGCTACCTGGCCGAGCACGTCGCCGAGGCCATGGCGCCGGCAGGCAACAAGTGGGTGGTCGAGCAGATGATGGAGATCGACGCGCCGGAGATGGTGCGCCTCGTGGGCAAGCTCGTCGATCAGGTGGTGAAGAGCTAGCGAAGGTGCACGTGCGGACCTTTGCCTAGGATCCGCGCCCTTCGGGCCCGCCCGCGCCGGATCGCGCGAGCAGCGCCTTCAGCGCACCCTCGCGGCTCCCCGCCTCCAGGGCGAGAAGTCCCCGCGCCGTGGCGAGCCAATGCCGGCTTCCCTCGAGCACCGCCTCGGAAAGCGGCGCGAGCTCGCCCGATCGCAGGAAGTGCCCGTAGGCGCGCAGCGCCTCGGGGAAGAGCTGCCGGCGCGGCGCGTCGAACGTGGCGAAGTGGAAATGCAGCGCCCGCGTATTGCCGCGCGCGATGAGCTGCGGCAGCGTGGACAGGCAATCGGCGAGCAGGTCGCGCACGGCGCGCGCCACCGGCTCGGCCGGTGTGGCCGCAACCGACAGGGCGAGCTCGCCCCAGGCGCTCCCCAGCGCCTCGCCCGCCATCGCCTCTCCGATCTCATGCAGGATCATGGACTCCATCTCGTTGTCGGCCATGCGCGCGAGCGCCGCCTCGGTGTCGCCGATGAAGTCGTACTCGGCCAGAGCGCGCGCCATCGCATTGTCACGCTTGCTCCACTGCCACTCCTCGACCCGCTCCCACAGGAAGCGGCGCACCGATTCCTGGCGGACGTAGATCGTGCGGCCCTGGAGCATGGCGGGAGGCGCGGTGAGCTCGCGCGCGTACTCGCACGACGACACCCGGATCGTGAGGCCCGCGCGTTCCTCGACCCGCAGCAATCGTCCGAGGAAGAACATGGGCTTGTGGAAACGCCCGTAGCCCGCGCCGTAGACGCAGCCCTGCGCGAGGAGCTCGTCGTTCGCCGCGTCGGCATCGAAGGGGTCGCACTCCCCGCCGCCCTCGAGGGGCAGCGGCGCGAAGTCCTCCGACTCGAGTCGGCTCCAGAGCTGCTCACGGCTCTTCAGCCACTCGCCCAGGTCGTCGCCGGGGAGCCGGTGCGTGAAGGGCAGCTCGTTCTCCCAGCGGTAGTACTCGCGCATCTTGAGGAGGAACGTGCACAGGCCGTACTCGCCCGCGTGCCTCGCGTCGGAGACATCGCAGTTGCGCTGCACGACACGGGCGATCTGCGGGAGATTTCGGATCATCGCGGGGATAGAATCAGTCTAGCATTCCCGCTTGCGCCCGATGGAGGAGAGCGACATGACGAGCCTCATGGATGCCATCGTCGGCGGCGAATCCGCCGGCACCACGGACCCCCGCTTCCCCAACTCGCCCGCGGGCTGGACGGCGGCGGCCGCCGCCGAGCTCGCCCGCAAGGAAAGCCTCGAGCTCACCGAGGAGCACTGGGAGGCGGTGCGCGCCATCCAGGAGTTCTACGCGCGGCACGACCCGAACGAGATCCACCTGCGCCAGCTGCACGACGCGCTCGACGAGCGCTTCCATGCGCGCGGCGGCATCAAGCGTCTGTACCAGCTCTTCCCCGGCGGCCCGGTCGCTCAGGGAAGCCGGATCGCGGGGCTCAATCCGCCGGCGGGCGCGGTCGACAAGGGATTCGGGAGCACCGCCTAGACGTCCACGACGCAGCGCGCCTCCCAGCCGCCGGGCGCGGGCTTCACCGAGAGCATCGTGAGGGTCGCCCCCTTCACGTCGACCCCGCGCTCGAGCTCCTCGCGCCACGGCTCGCCCCAAGCCTCGCCGCGCCAGCGTGCGCCCTCGCGCGCGAGCGCGAAGCGGCCGAGCGCGAGACCGCGTGCCTGCGACTCCGCAACCAGCCGGTTGAGCCACGTGACGAAGGCGAGCTCGACGTCGGCCTCCTCGAACGCCACGTCCACGCGCGTCACCGGCCGCACGTCCTCGATGCGGGTGACGAGGGCGAAGAGAGCGCGCGCGCCGTCGACGAAGGCGGCCTCGGGAGTCGCGCCGCGTCCCACGATGCCGACATCGGCGTCGTGCTCGAAATAGGCGGGCCCGCCGCTGGCGCTTTCGTTCACCTCGTGCTCCTCGGCCGCCGTGGAGATCGATGCAATCTCGCCCCGGCATTTCGCGGCCGTTTGTGCCAGCGCAAACCGCTTCGCCGTGGCCCGTGCGATGCTGGCATTCGACGGGCCCGGCAAGTCCTCCCGGCTCAGCGATGTCCCTCGGGACTGTGCGAGAGCCACGGTTGCCCCACCCTACTACGGGTGGGGTCGTACTGGGAGGACTTTCCGGGCCCGTCGCCCATGGAGAACCGGTCATGCCCGAATCCGTTCCGCGCGCCGTCCAGCCGCTCGCGCTGGGGGCTTGCGACGCGCTCCTGCTGGTGGACGTGCAGCGCGACTTCGTGAGCGGCACGCTCGCCGTCCGCGGGGCGACGGCGATTCTGCCGACACTGAACCGGTACCTGCGCGAATTCGCGCGCCGCGGCCTTCCGATCGTCGCGACACGCGACTGGCACCCCGAGGGTCATTGCTCGTTCCGCGACCGGGGCGGCCCGTGGCCCGTGCATTGCATGGCCGGAACGCCCGGCGCCGCGTTCGCCGAGGGGCTCGTCCTCGCGCCCGATGCGGTGGTCGTGTCGAAGGGGACCTCGCCGGAGCACGACGCGTATTCGGGCTTCGACGAGACCGATCTCGACCGCCGGCTCCGCGGCCTGGGCGCGCGCAGGCTCTTCGTCGGCGGCCTCGCGACGGACTATTGCGTGCTGCGCACCGTCCTCGACGCACGCCGGCTGGGCTACGACGTGTTCCTGCTCGCCGATGCGATCCGGGCGGTGGACGTGAATCCGGGCGACGGCGAGCGGGCGCTGGCGCAGATGCGCGCGGCCGGCGCGGTATCCATCACCTTCGCCGACTTCGCGGCCGTTGTAACGGCGCATGGATAGCCTCGTCGCGCGGCAAGACCCCGGCCGCGCCGCGCCGGGCGTGCTCCTCACCGACCTCTACGAGCTCACCATGCTCCAGGCGTACTTCGCCCGGCGCATGAACGGCACGGCCGTCTTCGAGCTGTTCGTGCGCAGGCTCCCCGAGCAGCGCAACTTCCTCGTGGCGGCCGGCCTCGACGCCGTCATGGATTACCTCCTCGGCCTGCGCTTCACGCCCGACGAGCTCGATTGGCTGCGCGCCTCGGGCCGCTTCACGACGGAGTTCGTCGATTCGCTCGCGGGGCTGCGCTTCACCGGCGACGTCGATGCGATGCCCGAGGGCACGCTCTTCTTCGCCGACGAGCCGATCCTGCGCATCGTGGCGCCGATCCGGGAGGCGCAGCTCGTCGAGAGCCGCGTGATGAACCTCGCGCACTTCGCGACGCTCACCGCGAGCAAGGCGGCACGCGTGGTGCTCGCGGCGCCGGGACGGCTGCTGGTCGACTTCGGCATGCGGCGCGCGCACGGCGCGGAAGCGGCGCTCCTCTCGGCGCGCTCCTCCTACCTCGCGGGCTTCACGGGCACCGCGACGGTCGAAGCCGGGCGGCGTTACGGCATTCCCCTGTTCGGCACCATGGCGCATTCCTACGTGCAGGCCCACGAGGACGAGGCGGAAGCGTTCGAGCGCTTCGCCCTGGCGCAGCCGGAGAATGCCACGCTCCTCATCGACACCTACGACACGGAGGACGGCGCGGCGAAGGTCGCCGCCCTGGCCCCGCTCCTCGCCGCGGCCGGCGTGCGCATCCGCGGAGTGCGCATCGACAGCGGCGACCTCGCCGAGCACGCACGGCGCGTGCGCGCCATCCTCGACGAAGGCGGCCTCCCCGAGGCGACGATCTTCGCGAGCGGCAACCTCGACGAATGGCGCATCGCGGCGCTCGCGCGCGCGGGCGCCCCGATCGATGGCTTCGGCGTGGGCACACGCATGAACACGTCCTCCGACGCGCCCTATCTCGATTGCGCGTACAAGCTGCAGGAATACGAAGGCGAGCCGCGCCGGAAGCGCTCCGAAGGGAAAGCCACCTGGCCGGGCCGCAAGCAGGTGTATCGCCATGTCGGCCGCGATGGCCGCTTCGCGCGCGACCTGCTCGCCCTCGCCGACGGGCGCCGTTCCGGCCGCCCGCTTCTTGTCCCGTACGTGCGCGGCGGCGAGCCCATCGAGCCGCGCATCTCGCTCGAGGAATCGCGCGAGCATGCGCGGCGCGAGATCGCGCAGCTTCCCGAGCGGCTGCGTTCGCTCGATCCCGCCCCGCCCTACCGGGTGGAGATCGACCCCGAGCTCGAGACCCTCGCTGCCGAAATCGATGCGAGGAGCCGGGGGGACGGCTTGGGGGACCGAAAGGCCTTGAGTCCGCCGGTGAATGCCGATCAACGCCGGTAAATCATCGAGGGTCGTACGCGCCGTCAAGCGCGACCCAGGGCACGAGCGCTCTGGGCGCTGGAGTGGCCTTCGGCAAAGCATCGGTGTTCATCGGCGGATTCAACGCCTCTTGTCCGCGTCGTTCCCCACCGCCAAATGCCGCGTGAACCAATCGACCGCGAGGTGGGCGACGTGCTCGAGCGCGCCGGGCTCTTCGAAGAGGTGGGTCGCGCCGGGAACGATCGCCATGTCCTTCTCGCAGCGCAGTCGCTCGTAGGCCGACTCGTTCAGCTCGATCACGCCGCTGTCGTCGCCGCCGACGACGAGGAGCGTGGGCGCACGCACGCGCGCGAGCGCCTCCTCGCCCGCGAGGTCCGGCCGCCCGCCGCGCGAGACGACCGCTCGCACGTGCTTCGGCGCGAGGGCCGCGAGCTGCAGCGCTGCCGCCGCTCCGGTGCTCGCGCCGAAGAGGCCGACCGGAAGCTCGCGGGTGGCGGGCTCCTCGCCGAGCCACGCGAGCGCCCCGCGCAGCCGTTGCGTGAGGAGCCCGATCTCGAAGCGCCGCGCGTAGTCGACATCCTCCTCCTCGGTAAGGAGGTCGACCAGCAGGGTGGCGAGGCCGCTCCTGCGAAGCTCCCGCGCCACGTAGTTGTTGCGCGGGCTGTGTCGGCTCGAGCCGCTGCCGTGGGCGAAGAGCACCACACCGGCCGCGTGCGGCGGGACCTCGAGGAAGCCTTCCAGCTCGGGAAGGCCTCGCACCCCGCGCAGCACGACCTCCACGGCGTCACGTCCTCAGCACGAACGGATCCTGCACCTCGTCGCTCGTCTCGACCCAGACGCTCTTGGTCTGGAGGAACGGCTCGATCGCCTCCATGCCGTTGGCGCGGCCGATGCCGCTCGACTTGTAGCCGCCGAACGGCGAGTTGAACGTGAGCGCGCGGTAGGTATTGATCCACACCGTGCCCGCCTGGAGCTTCTTCGCCAGCCGATGCGCACGCGAAAGATCGCGCGTCCAGAAGCCCGCCGCGAGGCCGAAGCGCGTGGCGTTCGCGAGCCGCACCACGTCGTCCTCGTCGCGGAACGGCGTGAGGGCGAGGACCGGCCCGAACACTTCCTCGTTCATGATGAAGCTC
>DATIZV010000115.1:0-6451 GCA_035516915.1 Usitatibacter sp.
CGGGCACCTGGGTGCAGTCCACGCCGTCCCGTTCCAGCGCCTGGGTGGGCGGCGGCTGGGGCTCGTGGGGATGGCACGGCGCGGCGGGCGGCCTGGTGAGCATGGACAATCCCGCGGGCGTCGAATCGAAGGCGCTGCTCACCGCGCCCGACGGATCGGGCCTGCGCTGCGACCTCAGGACCGACCAGGGCACCGGCGCCGGCATGTGCCGCGACGACCAGGGCCGCATCTACGACGTGCAGCTTCGACCCAGATGACTGCGCGCCCACGAATGAATCGCCGTTCCCGTCACCGCATCGTCGTTCCCGCGTAGGCGGGAATCCATCAAACCTCCTGCGAAGAAGACCACCGCCATGGCCAACACGTTCGATACCCTCAAGACCTTCCAGCCCGCCGCCGGCAAGACCGGGCGGTACTACTCGCTGCCCGCGCTCGCCGCGAAGTTTCCCAACGTGAGGCGGCTGCCGGTCTCGATCCGCATCGTCCTCGAGAGCGTGCTGCGCAACGTCGACGGCAAGAAGGTGACCGAGGAGCACGTGCAGCAGCTCGCGAGCTGGAAGCCGACCGGCGCGCGCAGCGACGAGATCCCGTTCATCGTCGCGCGCATCCTGCTGCAGGACTTCACCGGCGTGCCCGCGCTCGTCGACCTCGCGGCGATGCGCGGCGTGGCGGGACGCATGGGCAAGGACCCGAAGGTGGTCGAGCCGCTGGTGCCGGTGGACCTCGTGATCGACCACTCGGTGCAGATCGACAACTACGGCGCGCCGAACGTGCTCGACCTCAACATGAAGATCGAGATGCAGCGCAACAAGGAGCGCTACCAGTTCCTCAAGTGGGGCACGACCGCCTTCGACACGTTCAAGGTGATCCCGCCCGGCGTGGGCATCTGCCACCAGGTGAACCTCGAGTACCTCTCGCGCGGCGTGTTCGAGAAGGACGGCGTGTACTACCCCGACACCTGCGTCGGCACCGACAGCCATACGACGATGGTGAACGGCATCGGCGTGACCGCCTGGGGCGTCGGCGGCATCGAGGCGGAGGCCGGCATGCTCGGCCAACCGGTGTACTTCCTCACGCCCGACGTGGTCGGCGTGAACCTCACCGGCAAGCTGCGCGAGGGCGTGACGGCGACCGACCTCGTGCTCACGGTGACCGAGATGCTGAGGAAGGCCAAGGTCGTGGGCAAGTTCGTCGAGTTCTTCGGCGAAGGCGCCGCCTCGCTCGCGGTTCCCGACCGCGCGACGCTCGGCAACATGGCGCCCGAGTACGGCGCGACCATGGGCTTCTTCCCGGTCGACGAGAAGACCATCGACTACTTCCGCAATACCGGCCGCTCCGCCGAGCAGGTCGCCGCGATCGAGGCGTACTACAAGGCGCAGGGCATGTTCGGCATGCCGAGGAAAGGAGACCTCGACTACTCGCAGGTGCTGGAGCTCGATCTCTCCACGGTCCGCACCTCGCTCGCGGGACCGAAGCGCCCGCAGGACCGCATCGACCTCGGCAACATGAAGAGCCGCTTCACCGAGCTCTATTCCGCGCCGGTGAGCTCCAACGGCTTCGGCCTGAAGCCCGAGAACCTCGGCAAGCGCGTGAAGACGAAGACCGGCGCCGAGGTGGGCAACGGCGACGTGCTCATCGCGGCGATCACCTCGTGCACCAATACGTCCAACCCGAGCGTGCTGATCGGCGCGGGATTGCTCGCGAAGAAGGCGGTCGAGAAGGGCCTCACGGTCTCCAGGCACATCAAGACCTCGCTCGCGCCCGGCTCGCGCGTGGTGACCGAGAACCTCAAGGCGTCGGGGCTCCTCCCCTGGCTCGAGAAGCTCGGCTTCTTCGTCTCGGCGTACGGCTGCACCACCTGCATCGGCAACGCCGGGCCGCTCGATCCGGCGGTGGAGCAGGCGATCGTCGAGAACGACCTCGTGTGCGCCGCGGTGCTGTCGGGAAACCGCAACTTCGAGGCGCGCATCCATCCCAACCTGCGCGCGAACTTCCTCGCGTCGCCGCCGCTGGTGGTCGCCTACGCGATCGCGGGCTCCGTGCTGAGGGACCTCGAGAAGGAGCCGCTCGGCAAGGGCAAGGACGGCCCGGTGTACCTCAAGGACATCTGGCCGACGTCGGAAGAGATCCAGGCGCTCATGAAGTACGCGATCGACCCGAAGGTGTTCGGCCGCATGTACGGCGACCTCGGCAAGGACAACGCGATGTGGGCGAGCATCACGACCGCCGGGGGCGACGTCTACAACTGGCCCAAGTCCACCTACATCGCGGAGCCGCCGTTCTTCGAGGGCTTTGCGATGGCCGCCGGCAAGGCGCACGACGTGAAGGGCGCCCGCGCGCTCGGCATCCTCGGCGATTCGGTCACCACCGACCACATCTCGCCCGCCGGCTCGATCAAGGACACCTCGCCCGCCGGCAAGTACCTCATCGCCAACGGCGTGCAGAAGCCCGACTTCAACAGCTACGGCGCGCGGCGCGGCAACCACGAGGTGATGATGCGCGGCACGTTCGCGAACGTGCGCATCAAGAATCTCATGATCCCGCCGAACCCGGACGGAACGCGCGTCGAGGGCGGCGTGACGCTCTTCCAGCCCTCGGGCGAGCGGATGCCGATCTACGACGCGGCGATGAAGTACATCGCGCAGAAGACGCCCACGGTGGTCTTCGGCGGCGAGGAATACGGTACCGGCTCCTCGCGCGACTGGGCGGCGAAGGGCACGCAGCTCCTCGGCGTGAAGGCGGTGGTGGTGCGCAGCTTCGAGCGCATCCACCGCTCGAACCTCGTCGGCATGGGCGTGCTGCCGCTGCAGTTCAAGGGCTCCGATTCCGCGCAGAGCCTGGGCATCCAGGGCGACGAGACCTTCGACATCACCGGCCTCGAGAACGGGCTGCGCCCGCAGATGGACGTGAAGCTCACGATCCACCGCAAGGACGGCACCAGGAAGGAGGCGACGCTGCTGCTGCGCATCGATACGCCGGTCGAGGTGGACTACTACCTGCACGGCGGCATCCTCTCCTATGTCCTGCGCGACCTCGTGGCGCAGAGCCCGGCATCGGCCGTCACCGCATAGCGCGCCATGCCGGGGCGAGAATCGTTCGAGGGCGGCTGCGACTGCCGCGAGGTGCGCTACCGGCTCGCCTCGCGGCCGATGTTCGTGCATTGCTGCCATTGCCGCTGGTGCCAGCGCGAGACCGGGGCTTCGTTCGCGCTGAACGCGCTGATCGAATCCGACCGCGTGGAGCTGCTCCACGGCGAGCCGGAGATCGTGAACACCCCCTCAGCGAGCGGCAAGGGACAGAAGATCGCACGCTGCCCGAGGTGCAGGATCGCGCTGTGGAGCCATTATTCCGGCGCCGGAGACGCGATCCGCTTCATCCGCGTGGGAACGCTCGACGATCCCGATGCCTTCCCGCCCGACATCCACATCTTCACCTCGACGAAGCAGCCCTGGGTGGTGATCCCGCCCGGCATGCGCGCGGTCCCCGAATACTACCGGTCGAGCGAGGTGTGGCCGAAGGAGAGCCTCGAGCGGCGCGCGAAGGTCGTTCCGGCGCGGCGCTAGGAAACGGCGCGCGCCGGCTCGCGCAGCAGTCCCTCCGATTCGATGAACCGGATCACTGCATCGAGCCCCTGCCCCGTCTTGAGGTTGGTGAACACGAACGGCCGCTCGCCGCGCATGCGCCGCGCATCGCGATCCATCACCTCGAGCGAGGCGCCCACCATCGGCGCGAGGTCGATCTTGTTGATCACGAGCAGGTCCGACTTGGTGATGCCCGGACCTCCCTTCCTCGGGATCTTGTCGCCTGCCGCGACGTCGATCACGTAGAGCGTGAGGTCCGAGAGCTCGGGGCTGAAGGTCGCCGCGAGGTTGTCGCCGCCCGATTCGATGAACACGATCTCGAGCGAGGGGAAGCGCCGCACGAGCCGCTCCACCGCCTCGAGGTTGATGGACGCGTCCTCGCGGATCGCGGTATGCGGGCAGCCGCCGGTCTCGACGCCGAGGATGCGCTCCGGGGCGAGCGCCTCGTTCCTCACCAGGAAGCGCGCGTCCTCCTCCGTATAGATGTCGTTCGTGACCGCGGCGATGTCGTAGCGGTCGCGCAACGCCTTGCAGAGCGCGAGGGTGAGCGCAGTCTTGCCGGAGCCCACCGGGCCGCCGATGCCGATGCGCAACGGAGAAGCGGCGTGGGAGGTCATGAGCGGAAGAGTCTCGTGTACTGCGTCTCGTGGCGCGCGCAGAGCAATGCGAGCCCCGGCGCGAGGTTCGCGATGGCGTCGTCGGGCATGCGGCACGCCCGCTCCACTTCGCGCGGGATGCGGCTGCCGAGCGCGAGCAGCATTCGCTGGGCGTCGGTCTGCCCGAGCGGTACCGCCTTCACTGCCGCGAGCACCTGGTTCTCGATCCAGCCGAAGAGCCACGCGGCGAGCGCCTGCGCCGCCGGGATGTCCCATGCGACCGCGGCGAATGCATAGGACGTGACGAACGCGGGCTCCTCGATCGCCGCGAGCGCACCTGCCGGATCGAGGCCCAGCTCCTGCACCAGCCTGCGCAGCGACTGTCCCATCTGCACCGACTCCGCGCGCAGCTCGGACGTCTCGCGACTCGCGAGAAGCTCCTCGTTCCAGCGCGCCGCGCGCGCCGCATCGCCCGCCGCCCAGGCCTGCGCGAGGCGCAGCAGGAGCGCGCCCTCCATCGGCGCCGCCGCGAGCTCGAGGACGTCGCCGATCCAATCGCGCGCGCTCGAAGCGTCGCGCACGATGCCCGCGTCCACCGCCGCTTCCATGCCCTGCGAATAGCTGTATGCGCCGACCGGAAGCGAAGGGCTCGCGAGCTGCAGCAGGCGGACCAGCGATGCGAGCTCAGCCATGCGCGTGCGGTTCCCCGAACTCGTGGATGCGACCGCCGTGTCCCGACTCGTCGTCGTGGCGATGATGAGCGGCGTAGGCGCCGGATTCGGGCTCGAACGCCGCCTCGAGCGCGGCGAGCTTCGCGCCCAGTCCCTCGAGCATCCGCTCGAGCACCGGATCGGCGGCGATGCGCAGCCACCCGTCGCCCACCTGCACCGGCACGTGGCGATTGCCGAGGTGATAGGCGGCGGTGGCGAGCAGCCTCGGCGTCGCGCACTCGACGTGGACCACCTGCTCGGTCTGCGCCACCACCTGCACGACGCGCCCGTCGGAGGCGACCAGCCAGTCGCCGCCGCGAAGCACGTCGCCTCGCGGCAGGTCGAGCGTCACTTCCTCGCCGGAATCGAGCACGGCGCGCTGGCGCGTCTTCTGGCGCCTCTCGAAGGGCAGCTCCAGGCGGGGCGCGGCGCACATCGCCGCGGCGGGCAGCGAACGCAGGGTCAATCGCGAGCGGATCGTCACCATGGTCAGAAGAGGAAGTAGCGCTGCGCCATCGGCAATTGCGCGGCCGGATCGCATGCGAGCAACTCGCCCTCGGCGCGCACCTCGTAGGTCTCGGGATCCACGTCCAGCTTCGGCTGCCAGTCGTTGTGC
Source organism: Usitatibacter sp. (assembly GCA_035516915.1). Classification (GTDB taxonomy): domain Bacteria; phylum Pseudomonadota; class Gammaproteobacteria; order Burkholderiales; family Usitatibacteraceae; genus Usitatibacter. The sequence continues at coordinate 5,504 of DATIZV010000115.1, forward strand.
ACCATGTCCTTCTTGCCGATGGCGCGCGTGTGGCGCACGGCTTCCAGCGGCTTCGCGAGTCCCAGGCCTCCGGGCCCTCCGCGCTCGAGCGCCGCGCGCGACACGAACGTGACCGAGGTGCGGAGCGCGCCGCCGAAGGCGCCGAACATCGGCCGGTAGTGCACCGGCTGCGGGGTCGGGATCGAGGCGTTCGGGTCGCCCATCGCGGCGGCCGCGATCATGCCGCCCTTCAGCACGAGCGCGGGCTTCACGCCGAAGAACGCCGGCTTCCACAGCACGAGGTCGGCGATCTTGCCCGGCTCCACCGAGCCCACCGCGTGCGAGATGCCGTGCGCGATCGCCGGGTTGATGGTGTACTTCGCGATGTAGCGCTTCACGCGCGCGTTGTCGTGGGTGGACGGGTCGCCCGCGAGGCTCCCGCGCTGCGACTTCATCTTGTGCGCGGTCTGCCACGTGCGCACGATCACCTCGCCCACCCGGCCCATCGCCTGCGAGTCGCTCGACATCATCGAGAAGGCGCCCAGGTCGTGCAGGATGTCCTCGGCGGCGATGGTCTCGCGCCGGATGCGAGACTCGGCGAACGCCACGTCCTCGGCGATCGACGGATCGAGATGGTGGCACACCATGAGCATGTCGAGGTGCTCGGCGATGGTGTTCACCGTGTAGGGCCGCGTGGGGTTGGTCGACGAGGGCAGCACGTTGGGAAGCGAGGCCACCTTGATGATGTCCGGCGCGTGCCCGCCGCCCGCGCCCTCGGTGTGATACGTGTGGATGGTGCGGCCCTTGAAGGCGGCGATCGTCGCCTCGACGAATCCCGATTCGTTGAGCGTATCGGTGTGGATCGCGACCTGCACGTCCATCTCGTCCGCGACGCCGAGGCAGCAATCGATCGCGGCGGGCGTCGTTCCCCAGTCTTCGTGCAGCTTCAGGCCGATCGCGCCGGCCTCC
>DATIZV010000116.1:0-9300 GCA_035516915.1 Usitatibacter sp.
TGATCGCGGTGGTCTCGCTCGCGACCCGGCGGCTGCACTTCTCGATCGAGTTCACGGGCGGCACCGTGCTCGAGGTGAGCTACCCGCATACCGCCGACACCGGCCACATCCGCGACGTGCTCGACAAGCACGGCATCAAGGACGCGGAGGTGCTCAACTTCGGCAGCTCCAACGACGTGATGATCCGGCTGCCCCTCAAGGCGATTCCGGACGAGAAGGCGCAGAACGCGGCGATGGAGAAGCAGGCCGCGGACGTGATGTCGGCGCTCAAGGCCGACGATTCCGGCGCGCAGCTCGGGCGCCGCGACTACGTGGGCGGGCAGGTGGGCAAGGAGCTCGCCACCGACGGCGGCCTCGCGCTCCTCTTCGTCTGCATCGGGGTCGTGATCTACCTCGCGTTCCGCTTCGAATGGCGCTTCGCGGTGGCGACCATCATCGCGAACCTGCACGACGTGGTGATCATCCTGGGCTTCTTCTCGTTCTTCCAGTGGGAGTTCTCGCTGCCGGTGCTCGCGGCGGTGCTCGCCGTGTTCGGCTACTCCGTGAACGAGTCGGTGGTGGTGTTCGACCGGGTGCGCGAGAACTTCCGCAAGATGAGGAAGTCGACCGTGGCGAACATCATGGACGCCTCCATCACGGGGACCATCTCGCGCACCATCATCACCCACTGCTGCACCCAGATGATGGTGCTCTCGATCTTCTTCTTCGGCGGCGCGAGCCTGCACTACTTCGCGCTCGCGCTCACGGTGGGCATCTGCTTCGGCATCTACTCCTCGGTGCTGGTGGCGTGCCCGCTCGCGATGTACCTCGGCGCCTCGCGCGAGGATTTCGTGAAGCCCGAGAAGAAGGTGGTGGGCACGCAGATGCCCTGAGCCGGGGCCGGCCCTGGACCTCGTCGACGTCATCCTGCACCTCGACGTCCACCTGCTCCGGCTGGTCGCCGAGTACGGGGCCTGGGTGTACGCGATCCTCTTCGCGATCATCTTCTCCGAGACCGGCTTCGTGGTGACGCCGTTCCTGCCCGGCGATTCGCTGCTCTTCGTGGCGGGGGCGGTCGCGGCGGGCGGCGCGCTCGATCCGCGCGCCCTCGCCGTGCTCCTCGCGGTCGCGGCGATCCTCGGCAACACCCTGAACTACGCGATCGGGCGCTGGCTGGGCTCGCGCTTCTTCACCGACGAGGGCGCGCGCTGGCTCAATCCCCGCCACCTGCGCGCGGCGCACGAGTTCTACGAGCGCCACGGCGGCAAGGCCGTGGTGATCTCGCGCTTCCTTCCGGTCGTGCGCACCTACATCCCGTTCGTGGCCGGGATGGCGAAGATGCCGGCGCCGCGCTTCGAGGCGTTCAACGCCGCCGGGGCGGCCGCGTGGGTGGGGCTGCTCACGTACGCGGGCTACTTCTTCGGCAACGTTCCCTGGATCCGCGGCAACCTCACCGCCCTCATCCTCGCGATCATCGTGGTGAGCCTCGCGCCGCTCGCCGCCGCGTTCGTGCGCTCGCGCCTCGCCGCGCGGCGCGCTTGACGCCGGCGCGGCGCCCGGCCTAGATTTCGCGATGCCCACCGCCGCCAACCACTTCCTCGACATCGCGCACGTCATCCAGCTCGCGATCGCGCCGGTGTTCCTGCTCACGGCGATCGCGACGATCATCAACGTGCTGATCGCGCGGCTCGCGCGCGCCGTGGACCGGCGGCGCACGCTCGAGGAGCACCTCCCCGAGTACGCCGAGGACCGCGCGACGCAGGCCCGCCGCGAGCTCGCCATGCTCAACCGCCGCGTGACGCTGGTGATCTGGGCGGCGGCGCTGGCGGTGCTCGCCGCGCTCTTCATCTGCGTGCTGATCGGCGCCGCGTTCGTCGGAGCGGTGATCGGCATCGAGCTCTCCAAGCCGCTCGCGCTCCTCTTCATCGCGGCGGTCGCCGCGCTCACGCTCTGCCTGATCGTCTTCCTGCGCGAGATCTCGATCGCCGCGGTGAGCGCCCGCCAGACCGTGAGCCCTCAGTCCCTCGCGCGCAGGAAGGCGACCGCCGAGGCGAAGTAGGCGAGCGAGAGCGCGACCTCGGCCGCGGCGAGGCGCGCCGAGAGCCCGGTATCCGACCACGCGCGAACGATGCCTTCGGCGAAGTAGGCCCACACGAGGAGCGTCGTCCACTGGAACGTGTAGCGCTTGCCGTGCAGCACGCCGAAGAGCGGCACGAGGAGGGGCGCCGCCTTGAGCACCAGCCACGACCCGCCGGGGCGCACCGGCGCGAGGAAGAGCTCCCACGCGACGCACAGGAAGACGAGCCCGACGAGGCTCGCCGTCGCCGCGAGCCACGCCGCCGACCGAAGCTTCAAGCGGCGAGCTTCCGCGCCACGGCGGCGAGGCGCTTGCCGAGCGCGAAGGCGAGGCGCAGCTCCTCGTCGGTGACCGCGCGGTCGTTCGCGGTCCCCGCGACGTGCGTCGCGCCGTAGGGCGTGCCGCCCGAGCGCGTCGCGTTGAGGTCGGGCTCGGTGTAGGGAAGTCCCACGATCACCATGCCGTGGTGCAGCAGCGGCAGCATCATCGAGAGCAGCGTCGCCTCCTGCCCGCCGTGCATCGACGCGGTCGAGGAGAACACCGCGGCGGGCTTCCCGGCGAGGGTGCCCTGTCCCCATTCCGCGCCCAGGCCGTCGAGGAAGAACTTGAGCGGAGCGGCCATGTTGCCGAAGCGCGTCGGCGAGCCCAGCGCGAGCCCCATGCATTGGGCGAGGTCGCGGCGCTCGACGTAGGGCGGGCCGCCGGAGGGGACCGCGGGCGCCGGCTTCTCGATCACCGCGGCCACCTTCGGCACCGTACGCACGCGCGCCGCCATGCCCTCCACCGACTCGACGCCGCGGGCGAGCGACTCGGCGAGCGCGCGCACCGAGCCGGTGGCGCTGTAGTAGAGGACGAGGACCTCGGGCATGGGGCGGTTATCATAGCGCGCGATGCTCGGCCTCCTCGAACTCGCCCGCGACGTCCTCGGCTTCGTGCGCTTCGTGCTGCGGCGATGGTCCGAGGACCGCTGCCCGCAGATCGCCGGGAACCTCACCTACACGACGCTGCTCGCGATCGTGCCGGTCTTCACCGTCGCGGTCTCGATCCTCTCCTCGGCGCCGTGGTTCGCGGGCCGGCTCGCGCAGCTGAAGGCGCTCGTGCTCGCGAGCCTCGCGCCGGCGGCATCGCAGAAGCTCCTCGGCGTGTACCTGGAGGACTTCGCGGCGAACGCGCAGCGCCTCACCTGGACCGGCACGGCGATCGTGCTCGTCGTCTCGGTCATGATGATGCTCATCATCGACCGCTCGCTCAACGCGATCTGGCGCGTGCGGCGGCGCCGGTCCTACTGGCTCCTGGTCCCCGGCTACGTGGCGCTCTTCGTCGTCGGCCCGTTCCTGATCGGCGCGGGCATCGCGGCGACCACCTTCGTGCTCTCGGTCTCCTCGGGCTTCGGTCCCTTCGACGTGGAGCCGGTCCTCTTCCGGCTGGTCTCGCTCGCGAGCACGATGCTCGCGCTCTTCCTCGTGTACAAGCTCGTTCCGCACCGCCCCGTGCCCTGGCGCCACGCGCTCGCCGGCAGCGTCGTCGCGGCCGTGCTCTTCGACGCGGCGAAGGAGCTCTTCGCGGTGTACGTGCGGCACGCGACGACCTACAGCCTGGTCTACGGCGCGTTCGCCGCGCTGCCGCTGTTCCTCGTCTGGCTCGAGCTCTCCTGGATGGTGGTGCTGTTCGGCGCGGAGCTCACGGCGTGCGCGGGATACTGGCACGCGCGGCTCTGGACCCGCGTGGACCGTCCCGGCACGCGCTTCCGCGAGGCGGTGAAGGTGGCGCGCGAGCTGGTCGAGGCGGACGGCGCGGGCGCGAGCTTCGAGGCGCTGCGCAAGGAGGCGGTGCTCCCGGCGCACGAGCTGGAGGACCTTCTCGCGCGGCTGTGCGAGGCCGGCATCGTGCGCGGCGAGCGGCGCTCGGGCTACGCGCTCGCCGGCGATCCCGCGGCGATCACGGTAGGCGAGCTCTACGAGGCGGCGGTCGCGCCCGTCGGCGGCATGCGCCCGGAGGAATGGGCCGAGATCTCGGGCGATTTCGCGCGCGCCGCCGAGCGCATGCGCGAGGGGCTCGAGCGCCCGCTCGCCGCGCTTTCCAGTAAGCTCCACGAGACGCCTTCCCGGAATTCCGCTCCCGCATGAAGACCGCCTCCGCAATTCGCGCCGGCCTCGCCGTGGCGCTCTTCGCCGTGGCGTTGGCCGCGCGCGCCGCCGGATTCGACCTCACCGACACGCGGGGGCAGCACCATCGCCTCGCGGAGCTGCGCGGCCACTGGGTGGTGGTGAACTTCTGGGCCACCTGGTGCCCGCCGTGCGTCGCGGAGATCCCGGAGATCGGCGCCTTCTCGCGCGCGCATCCGGACGTCGCCGTGATCGGCGTGGCGGTCGATTCAGGAGAACCGGCCGAGGTCGAGCACATGGCCACCCGTCTCGGTCTCACGTACCCGCTGGTCCTCTCGAACGACGCCGTGGAGAAGCAGCTCGGACTGCCGGCCGTGCTCCCCACCACGAGGATCTACGATCCCGACGGCCGCCTGGTCTACGACCGCCCGGGGCGCGTCGACCGCAAGACGCTGGAGGCGATCACGAGGACGGCGGGCAAGCCGATGGACCGGGCGTAGGCGATGAAGCCCGCGCAGCATCCGACGGCGCTGCGCGTCTCGCACCTGTTGCGCGAAGCCGGGGTCGGCACGCAAGTGTTGGAATTCGAGCAGCCCACCAAGACCAGCGCCGAGGCGGCCGCGGCGATCGGCTGCACGGTCGCGGAGATCGCGAAAACGATCGTCTTCCGCGCGGCCGCGAGCGGCACGGCCGTGATCGTCGTGGCGAGCGGCGCCAACCGCGTGAGCGAGTCGAAGGTCGCCGCGCGAGTCGGCGAGGCGCTCGCGCGGGCCGACGCCGAGTTCGTGCGCGAGGCGACCGGCTACGCGATCGGCGGCGTCGCGCCCCTCGGCCATGCGAAGCCGGCGAAGATCGTGCTCGACGAGGACCTGCAGCGCTACGCGAAGGTGTGGGCCGCCGCGGGCACGCCGTTCTCGGTATTCCCCCTGGAGCCGCCGCAACTGCGGGCGATCACGGGGGCGGAGTGGGCGGACGTGAAGGCCTAGCCCGCCCGGCTCCGACGCTGCATTCAGGGCGCGATGTACGCGTACCCCTTCGCCTGGTACGCCATGAGCGAGATGAAGCCGTTGCCCACGACGTGCACCTGCGGCAGCACCTTCTCCACGCTCGTTCCCTGGTCGCGCGCCGCCACCGCGCACTGCTCGAAGCCGTCCACGCCCTGCGATTCGCTCATCTGCCGGATCTTCTGCGCGATCTTTTCCGCCATCGGCCGATCTTCCGGCTTGATCTGCGCCGGGTCGGTCTGCACGAGCTTCGTGGCCCGACCGCGGAAAGCGAGGATGAAATGGGGCGAGACGCCCTGCCGGATGAGCGACTGGCGCGTCTCGTCGATGACGTCGAGCTGGTGGAGCAAGCCCTTCGCGTTGCCCTCCTTGATGTCGAATGCGACCTTCACCTCCTTCAACCCGGAAAGCGAGGCCTTGTCGTCCGCCGCGTTCGCCGCGGCGCACCATCCGAGGAACGCGACGAGGCCGACCCACCCGACCCCGCGAAGCAGCCGCGTGGACGCATTACGCATGGAAGTTCTCCCGTGAGGTGATCGTGGTTGGTCCTGCGCCGCAACCGGAGTACCGGCGCGACGCGGAAAGAGTAGCAGCCGCGGACGTTTCTCGCCGCCTTGCACGGCGACGCCGGCCGCTCAGAGCGCCCAGCGCGCCCTCCACGCCTTCAGCACGCGGTTCGGGTAGTCGGCCTGGCCGAGCGTGCCGTTGTAGCGTCCCAGGGCGTTGAAGAGGTTGCCGTGCTCGCGATCGATGTAGTAGCGCAGGATCGTGCAGCCGTAGCGCAGGTTGATGCGCTCGACGAAGAGGTCCTGGCCGGGAACCCCGATGAGGCTCACCCAGAAGGGCATCACCTGCATGAGCCCGCGCGCCCCGGCCGCGGAGACGGCGTACTTGCGGAAGTGGCTCTCGACGTCCATCACCGCGAGCACGAGCTGCGGGTCGAGCCCGGCGCGCACCGCCTCGTAGCGCACCAGGGCGAGGAAGCGCCGCGCGGACTCCTCGTCGGAAAATCGATCGATGATGCGCGGCGTCATCGCGCGGACCCAGGCGCGGGTGTCCATGTCGCTCATGTCGACGCTGGATTGATCGGCGACCGCGTGCGCGAGCGAGGCGCGCACGCTCGCCGAAAGGACCTCGTATCGCTGCGCGCCGCCGCGCGCCGCGCCCGCCGCCGCGAGCAGGACCGCCGCGGCGAGCGCGGCGAGGCTAGGCCGCCTCGCGCGCCTTCCCATCCCGCAGGCGCTCGCGCACGTGGCGCGCGGCTTCCTCGAGCGCGATCCGGGTCGGCGCCGCGCCGCGCCGGTGCTGGTACTCGACGACGCCTTCCTTCAATCCGCGCTCGCCCACCACGATGCGATGCGGGATGCCGATGAGCTCCTGGTCGGCGAGGAGCACTCCGGGGCGCTCGTCGCGATCGTCGAGCAGCACGTCGAGGCCCGCGGCCTCCAGCTCCTCGTGCAGCCGATCCGCGGCGTTCTTCACCGCCTCGCCCTTGCGATACCCCATCGGGATCACCGCGACCCGGAACGGCGCCATCGGGTCGGGCCAGATGATGCCGCGCTCGTCGTGGTTCTGCTCGATGGCGGCGGCGACGACGCGCGTGACGCCGATCCCGTAGCAGCCCATCTCCATCGGCTTCGACGCGCCCTTCTCGTCGATGTACGTGACGCCCATCTTCTCGGTGTACGCCGTGCGCAGCTGGAACACGTGGCCCACCTCGATGCCGCGCGCGATCTCGAGCGTCCCGCGGCCGTCGGGCGAGGGGTCGCCCGCGACGACGTTGCGGATGTCGGCGACGACGTCCGCCTCGGGGAGGTCGCGCCCCCAGTTCACGCCCGTGAGGTGGAAGCCTTCCTCGTTGGCGCCGGTGCAGAAGTCGCTCATCGCCGCGACCGTGCGATCGGCGATGACGCGCAGGCCCGGGTGTCCCGCCGGCCCGAGCGAGCCGGGCGGGGCCGCGAGCCGCGCGCGGATCTCGCCGTCGGTCGCGAAGCGGAAGGGATTCAGGCCCTTCACCTTCGATGCCTTCACCTCGTTCAGCATGTGGTCGCCGCGCACCAGCAGCATCACCATCTCGTCGTCGTGCATCACGACGATCGACTTCACGGTCTTCGTGAGCGGGATCCCGAGGAATTCCGAAACCTCCTCGCAAGTGTGCTTCGCGGGCGTGGCTTCCTTCCTCATCGGCTGCGTCGCCGGCGCGCGCGGCTCCTGCGGCGCGAGCGCCTCGGCGAGCTCGACGTTCGCGGCGTATCCGGACTGCGGGCAATACGCGATCGCATCCTCGCCCGATCCGGCGATCACCTGGAACTCGTGCGAGCCGGTGCCGCCGATCTCGCCGGTGTCCGCGGCCACGGCGCGGAACTCGAGCCCGAGGCGCGTGAAGATGCGCGTGTACGCCCGGTACATCGCGTCGTAGCTCTTCCTGAGCCCCTCGAGGTCGGCGTCGAACGAGTACGCGTCCTTCATGATGAATTCGCGCGCGCGCATCACGCCGAAGCGCGGCCGGATCTCGTCGCGGAACTTGGTCTGGATCTGGTAGAGGTTCACCGGCAGCTGGCGGTAGCTCTTCACCTCCCTGCGCACGATGTCGCAGAGCACTTCCTCCGCGGTGGGCGCGTAGCAGAACTCGCGCTCGGAGCGGTCCTTGATGCGCAGCATCAGCGGCCCGTACAGGTCCCAACGCCCGGTCTCGCGCCACAGCTCCGCCGGTTGCACGGGCGGCGCGAGGATCTCCATGGCGCCGGCGCGGTTCATCTCCTCGCGCACGATCTCCTCGACCTTGCGCAGCACCTTCAACCCGAGCGGCATCCAGGTGTAGAGGCCGCTCGCGAGCTTGCGGATGAGCCCCGCGCGGATCATGAGCTTGTGGCTCACGAGCTCCGCCTCCTGGGGCGCTTCCTTGAGGGTGGCGATGTAGTAGTGGCTGGCGCGCATGAAGACAAGAAAAATCAGGAGCTTGCAGCCGCCCATTCTACACGGCGCGAGGTCCTCCCCGCGGGCTCGCCAGCGGCTGCGAACTGTGGAAAAATGGGATCAACTCAACGGATTGGATGGTGACCGCCATGATCGATCGGGACGGATATCGCCCGAACGTCGCCATCGTGCTCGTGAACAGCCGCAACCAGGTCTTCTGGGGAAAGCGCGTGAAGGAGCACGCGTGGCAGTTTCCCCAGGGCGGCATCAAGCCGGGAGAGACTCCCGAGCAGGCGATGTACCGGGAGCTTCAGGAGGAGACCGGTCTCGAGGCCCGGCACGTGAAGATCCTCGGCCGCACGCGCGAATGGCTGCACTACCACGTGCCGGTGCATTGGGTGAAGCGCGAATGGCGCGGCACCTACAAGGGACAGAAGCAGATCTGGTTCCTGCTGCGCCTCATGGGCCGCGATTGCGACATCAGCCTGCGCGCGAGCGGGCACCCGGAATTCGACGCGTGGCGCTGGCACGACTACTGGGTGCCGCTCGAGACGGTGATCGACTTCAAGCGCGAGGTCTATCGCTTGGGCCTCGAGCAGCTCTCCAATTACCTCGAGCTCAATCCCCGCGCGGGCGGCCTCTCGCCGTACGGAAGGCGCCGGCGTCATCCGCGCGCCGGGCGCGAGGCGGAGGCGATCCCGGCGCCGGCCCCCACGGTGCTGGGGACCGACGCCTAGCCCGGCCTCAGAAGCCGCGCATCGTGCCGGGGACCACGAGCCCGGCGAGCGCGCCCACGATGAGCGCGAGCACGATCGCGACGATGATCACGACCACGGTGTAGGGGATCGCCTTGTCCGCGGGCGTCTTCATGAGCAACGGCAGCCCCGTGTAGAGCAGGTAGAGGCTGTAGAGGCCGAGGATGCCGAGGATCGCGAGCGCGGGGATGATCGAGAAGATGCCCGCGAGCCACATCGCGGTCGGCGAGAACGCGGAGACCTTGAGCGCCTGCATGAAGTTCTTCTCGCCGCCGAAGCTCGGCGCGAGCGCGTCGATGATGAGCGCGAGCACGTAGACCCAGCCGAGGTTCAGCACGTACTCCAGGATCATGTGGGTGATCCCGCTCGTGATCGGCCATCGGTAGGAGCCCATGAAGGTCGAGACGCCGATGAGCGAGAAGCCGATGAAGGACGCCACGGCCGGAATCGCCGCGAGGATCATC
>DATIZV010000117.1:0-21605 GCA_035516915.1 Usitatibacter sp.
AGCGCCTCGCGCATCTCGCCCAGATCGAGCGCGATCGACTCCCCCGCATCGAGCGTGGCGAGGTCGGTGCCGCGTGCCGCGTGCAGGCGCTCACGGCCGCCGTCGAGGAACGAGATCCAGGCGACGGGAAAGCGCGCGACGTCCTGGGCGCGTCGCACGAGCTCCTCCAGCGCGGCGAGCGCGGTGGGCGAATCGAGGACGCCGTACTCGCGCAGGCGCGTCGCGCGCTCGGCGGCGATGCGCTCGGGCGCGGCGACGCCGCTCAGGGATTGGCGAGCTCGCACACGACGGGCGCGTGGTCCGAGGGCCGCTCGAGCCGGCGCGGTGCGGTATCGATGACGCAGGAGCGACAGGCCTTCGCGAGCTCCGGGGAGAGCAGCACGTGGTCGATGCGCAGGCCCATGTTGCGGCGAAACGCGCCCATGCGATAGTCCCACCACGTGAACGACTTCTCCGGCTGCTCGAAGAGGCGGAAGGCATCGGCGAAGCCGACGCCCACGACGCGCGCGAGCGCTGCGCGCTCCGGCTCGCTCACGTGGATCTTGCCCTCCCAGAGCTGCGGGTCGTGCACGTCGCGGTCCTCGGGCGCGACGTTGAAGTCGCCCAGCACCGCGAGCCGGGGATGCGCGGCGAGCTCGCCGGCGAGCCACGATGCGAGCGCCTCGAACCAGCGCAGCTTGTAGGCGAACTTGTCGGAGCCGACCGCCTGCCCGTTCGGGACGTACACGCTCACGACGCGCATCCCGCCCACGTCGGCCGCGATGACGCGGCTCTGCTCGTCGGCGAACTCGGGAATGCCGCGCCGCGCCTCCTTCGCTTCGGCGCGCGAGAGGATCGCGACGCCGTTGTAGCCGCGCTGGCCGTGGTGCAGGCCGCGATAGCCCGCTTCGCGCAGCTCCTGCGTCGGGAAGCTCTCGTCCGCGCACTTGGTTTCCTGCAGGCAGACCACGTCGGGCGATTGCGCCGCGAGCCAGCCGAGCAGGTGCGGAAGGCGCACCCGGAGCGAGTTCACGTTCCAGGTGGCGATCTTCATGACGGAATGCCTACTGGGTCTGCGCGCCGGGATTCGCCGGGCCCGGCGGTGCGGGCGGGGCGGCGGCGACCGGAGCCGCGCCCGAGGCGACCGGCTGGCCGGGAAGGCGCGTGCGCGGATAGCCGGCGCTGTCGAGCGCGGAGTTCCACGCGTCCTCGTCGTAGCCCCTGATCTTCGTCTCGCCGACCAGCAGGAACGGCACCTCGCCGCTGCCGCCCGTGAGCTTGCGCAGCGCGTCGAGATCGGCGTTGCTCGCCATCGCATTCTTCTCCGTGAAGGGTACGCCGCGGTTCGAGAGCAGGTCGCGGCCTTGGTCGCAGGGCGTGCCGCAGTCCTTCGCGGTGTAGAGCGTGACGGGGTTGCGCTTCTTCGCGACCTGCGTCGCGTAGGGAAGGTTGGATTCCTCGACCGAGGCCCCGCCCATCGGCTTCTCGCTCACGTCCTGCACGTCCCCGGGCGCGGGCGGCGTATCGGAGAAGTGGACCTTGCCCTCCTTGTCGACCCAGCGATACACGTTGGTCGCGGCATGGGCCGCGGCCATCGCTGCCAGCATCGCCACGACGGCGACGCACGCGAACAGGCGCGATTGCATGGAAAACCCCCTTGTCGCTTGGCGCCGGTCCTCGAATGCGGGCGCTTCAAGCCGCCTCTGTCATTCCATTATGACGCAGAAGGGCGTCGATCTGCGGCCGGCGGCCGCGGAACGCCACGAACGACTCGATCGCGGGGCGGCTGCCTCCGGCGGCGAGCACCTCGTGCCGGAACCGTGCGCCCACTTCCGGATTGAGCACGCCGGCCTCCTCGAACGCCGCGTACGCGTCCGAGGACAGGACCTCCGCCCACTTGTAGCTGTAGTAGCCCGCTGCGTAGCCGCCCGCGAAGATGTGCGAGAACTGGTTCGCGAAGCGGTTGTATTCGGGGACCGGGTACACCGCGACCTCCCTGCGCACCTCATCGAGCACGTTCATGACGCCCTTGCGCGGGTCGTATCCGTGGTGCAGGCGCATGTCGAAGATCGCGAACTCGAGCTGGCGCACGAACTGCATGCCGCTCTGGAAGTTCTTGGCGGCGCGCATGCGCTCGAATAGCGCCCGCGGGATGCGCTCGCCGGTGTCGACGTGGCGGGTCATCGGCTCGACCACGTCCCATTCCCAGCAGAAGTTCTCCATGAACTGGCTGGGAAGCTCCACCGCGTCCCACTCGACGCCGTTGATGCCGGTGACGCCGAGCTCGTCCACCTGGGTGAGGAGCTGGTGCAGCCCGTGGCCGAACTCGTGGAAGAGGGTGGTCACCTCGTCGTGCGTGAAGAGCGCCGGCTTGCCGCCCACCGGCCCGGAGAAGTTGCAGGTGAGGAAGGCGACGGGCGTCTGGATCCGGCCGTCCACGCGGCGCCGGTTGATCGCGTCGTCCATCCACGCGCCGCCGCGTTTGCCATCCCGCGCGTAGAGGTCGAGGTAGAACTGGCCGACGCGCTCGCCGGCGCGGTCGACGATCTCGAAGAAGCGCACGCTCGGATGCCAGGTCTCCGCGCTCGCCGGGCGGATCGCGAGGCCGTAGAGCGCCTCGACCAGGCGGAACATGCCCGCCAGCACCTCGTGCTCCGGGAAATAGCGCTTCACTTCCTGCTCGGAGAACGAATAGCGCTTCTGGCGCAGCTTCTCGCTCACGTAGGCGATGTCGCATGCGCGCACGTCGGCGAGGTTGAGCTCCTCGCGGGCGAAAGCGGTGAGCTCGGCCATGTCGCGCGCGGCGAACGGCCGCGCGCGCCGCGCGAGGTCCTCGAGGAAGCGCATCACCTCCGCGGCCGACTCGGCCATCTTCGTCGCGAGCGAGACCTCGGCATACGACGCATAGCCGAGCAGCCGCGCGATCGCGGCGCGCAGCTCGAGGATGCGCTCCATGATCGCGCTGTTGTCCCACTCGGGCCTGCCGAACTCCGAGGCGCGCGTCACATAGGCGCGGTACATGCGCTCGCGCAGCCCGTGGTGGTCGGCGTACTTCATCACCGGCAGGTAGCACGGCATGTGCAGCGTGAGCTTCGCGCCCTCGCGCCCCTCGGCGCGCGCTGCCGCGCGCGCCGCTTCCACGACGTCCGCGGGGATGCCGACGAGCTCCGCGGGGTCGCTCACGTACAGGCCGAACGCGTTGGTCGCGTCGAGCAGGTTGTCCTGGAAGCGCGACGCGAGCTTCGCGAGCTCCTCCTTCACCTCGCGCAGGCGCGCCTTCCCGGCGGGTGGAAGCTCCGCGCCGCCGAGGCGGAAATCGCGCAGCTCGTTCTCGACGTAGCGCTTGCGCGCGGGCGCGAGCGCGTCGTACGAGCGCGAGGCACGCAGCCGCTTGTAGCCCGCGTGGAGGCGCTCGTCCTGGCCCTGCTCGGTGAAGAACTCGGTCACGCGCGGCAGCGCCGCGTTGTACGCCTCGCGCAGCTGCGGCGTGTTCACGACGGCGTTCATGTGGCTCACCTGCGCCCAGGCGCGCGACAGGCGCTCGTTCGCATCCTCGAGCGGGCGCACGAAGCCTTCCCATTCGGGCTCGCGCTCGCTCGAGCCCACGCTCTCGATCGTCCGGCGTCCCTGCGCGATGAGCGCGTCGGCCGCGGGGACGACGTGCTCGGGACGGATCTCGGAGAACCTCGGCAGGCCCGAGAAGTCGAGCAGCGGATTGGTCAGCGGGCCGTCAGGCGGCATGGACGGTTCGGCCTCCGACGAGGGTGCGCACGACGCGGCCCGCGAGCGCGCGCCCGAGATACGGCGTGTTCTTGCCCTGGCTCGCGAGCGCTTCCGGCTTGACGATCCATTCGCGCTCCGGATCGAAGAGGCACACGTCCGCCGGCGCTCCGACCGCGAGCGTGCCGGCCTCCACGCCGAGTACCGCCGCCGGCCGCGACGTGATGGCGGAAAGCGTGCGCAGGAGGTCGAGCCGGCGCTCGCGCCCCCATTGGAGCGTGAGGGGCAGGAGGAGCTCGAGGCCCGTCGCGCCCGGCTCCGCTTCTGCGAACGGGACGAGCTTCGCGTCCTCGTCCATCGGGGTGTGGTCCGAGCAGGCGGCGTCGACGACGCCGTCGGCGAGGGCACGCGCGAGGCGCCCGCGATCCGCCGGATCGCGCAGCGGCGGCGCCAGGTTCGCGCGCGAATCGAATCCGGCGATGTCGCGGTCGCTGAGGTGCAGGTGGTACACGCTCACGTCGCACGTGAGCGGGGCCTTGCGCGCCTTGGCCTGCGCGACGAGGTCGATGGCGGCGCCCGTCGACAGCCGTGCGAGGTGCACGCGCGCGCCCGTCGCCTCCATGAGCTCGAGGATGGTGCGCAACGCCACCGTCTCCGCGATCGCGGGGATCGGCGCGAGTCCCAGGCGCGTCGCCACCTCGCCCTCGTGCGCCACGCCGCCGCGCGCGAGCGCCGCGTCCTGGGGACGCAGCCAGACCGTGAAGCCGAACGTCGCCGCGTAGCGCATCGCCTCGAGGAGCGTCCCGTTGTCCGGGAGCGGCGCGTTGCCCTGGAAGAAGCCGATGCAGCCCGCTTCGGCGAGCTCCACCATCTCGGCGAGCCGCTCGCCCTTGAGCCCGGTGGTGAGCGCGCCGAGCGGGTGCACGCGCGTCCCGTGCACGCCCGAGGCGCGGCGCTTGAGCATCTCGACGAGGCCCGGCTCGTCGAGGGGCGGATCCGTGTCGGGGGGACAGGCGAGCGTGGTGACGCCGCCCGCCGCAGCGGCCGCCATCTCCGACTCGAGCGTCGCCTTGTATTCGAGGCCCGGCTCGCGCAGCCGCGCCGAGAGATCGACGAGGCCGGGACACGCGACCAGGCCCTGCGCATCGATCGTCTCGTCGGCGGCGAGGCCCGCGGGCGCCGCGCCGATCGCCGCGATGCGCCCTTCGGCGATCCAGATCGAGGCCGTCTCGTCGCGCCCGCTCGCCGGGTCCACCACTCGCGCGCCGCGGATCTCGGTATTCATGCGGGCGAGCCGAGCATCGACATCACGGCCATGCGCACCGCGATGCCGAAGGTCACCTGCGGCAGGATCACGCTCTGCCGGCCGTCGGCCACCGACGAATCGATCTCCACGCCGCGGTTCATCGGGCCGGGATGCATCACGATGGCGTCGGGCTTCGCGCGCGCGAGCTTCTCCGCGGTGAGCCCGTAGCACTTGAAGAACTCGCCCGCCGAGGGCAGCAGCGCGCCGTTCATGCGCTCGCTCTGCAGGCGCAGCATGATCACCACGTCGCAGCCGCGGATGCCTTCCTGCATGTCGTGGAAGACGGATACGCCCATGCGCGCGGCATCGGCGGGGATGAGCGTCTTCGGGCCCACCACGCGCACGTCCGGGACGCCGAGCGTCTTGAGCGCGTGGATCTGCGAGCGCGCGACGCGCGAATGCAGGATGTCGCCCACGATCGCCACGGCGAGCCCGGAGAAGTCCTTCTTGTAGTGGCGGATCGTGTACATGTCGAGCAGGCCCTGCGTCGGGTGCGCGTGGCGGCCGTCGCCCGCGTTGATCACCGCGACGCCCGGCTTCACGTGGCGCGCGATGAGGTGCGCGGCGCCCGACTGCGCGTGGCGCACGACGAACATGTCCGCGTCCATCGCCTGCAGGTTGTACACCGTGTCGAGCAGCGTCTCTCCCTTGGAGGTGGAGGAGACGCCCACGTTGAGGTTGATCACGTCCGCGGACAGGCGCTTGGCGGCGATCTCGAAAGTGGTGCGCGTGCGCGTCGAGCTCTCGAAGAACACGTTGAAGACCGAGCGCCCGCGCAGCAGCGGCACTTTCTTCACCTCGCGCTCGCTCACCGAGACGAACTGGTCGGCGGTGTCGAGGATGCGCCGCACGGTCTCGGCGGGCAGTCCCTCGGTCGTGAGGAGGTGGCGCAGCTTCCCGTCGCTTCCGACCTGCAGGGAATCGGCGTGCAGCGTCATGGCGAGGGCCTCTTCACGGCGGCGAGCCGCAGCTTCCCGGCCTCGTTCGAGAGCACCAGCTCCTCGTCGGCACCGACATCGACCCGCGCGCCGACGAAATCCGCGGCGACCGGCAGCTCGTGCCCGCCGCGGTCGACCAGCACCGCGAGGCGCACCGCGCGCGGCCGCCCGAAGTCGAACAGCTCGTTCAGCGCCGCGCGCACCGTGCGCCCGGTGTAGAGCACGTCGTCCACCAGCACCACCTCGCGGCCGTCGACCGGAAAGGGAATGAGGCTGCGCCGGGCCTCGCGGTGCAGCCCGATGCGATTGAAGTCGTCGCGATGCAGCGTCACCGCGAGCGTGCCCAGGGGCGGCGCGAGGCCGAGCGCCCGCTGCAGCCTCTCCGCGACCCATGCGCCGCCCGTGTAGATTCCGACGAGCGCGGCATCCGCCGCGAGCTTGCCGCGCATCTGCGCCGCGAGCTGGCCCACGAGGATCTCGGGATCAGGAAGCGAGGCGCTCATGGCTTTGCGGGTCGTCGAGGTAGGCCTGCAGGATCACCGCGGCGGCGAGCGCGTCCTCGTCGCCGGCGCGCGCGGGTCGCGTGCGCGCACCGCGCAGCCGCGACTGCGCCTCCGCCGAGGAGAGCGTCTCGTCCACCAATGCCACCGGGAGCGCGTGGCGTGCCGCGAGCCGGCGCGCGAACTTCTCGGCGAGCCTCGCGACGGCGTGGGGACTTCCGTCGCAGTGGCGCGGACGGCCCACCACGAAGGCGGCGGGCTGCCACTCGCGGACCAGCCGCGCGATGGCGCGGAAGCGCTCCGGGTTCGCGCTGGCGTCGATCGCGCCGAGCGGGTTCGCGATCGCGACCGAGGTCTCGCCGACCGCGACGCCGATGCGCCGTTCCCCGAAATCGAATGCGAGCAGCGTTCCGCGGATTTCCCGCGCCGCGCGGCTCCCCGGCCGCGCCTCGCTGCCGGAGCCGGAAGCCGCCGTCACGCGTGCCCCGCGTCCTCGGAAAGGTTGGCCGCGTTCACGCCGAGCAGCCCCATCGCGGCGTCGTAGCGCGACTCGGGCGGCGTGCGGAAGATGAGGTCGGTGGCCGCACGCACGGTGAGCCAGCCGTTGCGCCGGATCTCGTCCTCCAGCTGGCCGGGCGCCCAACCCGCGTAGCCGAGCGCGACCAGCTTGTCGCGCGGGCCCTCGCCGGCGGCCATCGCTTCGAGGATGTCGCGCGAGGTGGTGAGCCCGATCTCGCCCACCGGCAGCGTCGACTTCCACGTGCCGACCGGGCGGTGCAGCACGAAGCCGTGGTCGAACTGCACCGGGCCGCCGAAGAACACCGGCTGCGCCGCGAGCATCGCGTCGTCGAGCGGGATCTTCACCTGGTCGAAGAGCGCCTCGAGCGTCACGTCGATGGGCCGGTTCACCACGATGCCGAGCGCGCCGCGCTCGTTGTGCTCGCAGACGAAGGTGAGGGTGCGGGAGAAATTCGGGTCCGACATCGCCGGCATGGCGATGAGGAAGTGGCTGGTGAGGTTGATCGTTTGCATTGGCCACCGGTCGGCCATTTTAATCCCTGGCGAAGTTTGGCTCAAATGGCGCCCCGAAGGTTCCTCGGGACTCGCCGGATGGCGCGGCCGGCGGCCGCGATGCCCCGCCGCTACTCGGAGACCATCTGGTCCGCGCGCGTGAAGGTCCACGTGCGGGTGATGTGGAGGATGTCGGTGTCCACCCGGATGTTGTCCGGGAAGCGCTCGAAGGGCGCCGCGAGGCGCACGATGCGCACCGCGGCCTGGTCGAGCACCTTGTGGCCGGAGGATCGATTGATCTGGATCGACTCCACCTCGCCGTTCGCCCGGATCGCGACGGTGAGCTGCAGGGAGCCGTAGATGTGCTTCGCCTTGGCCTCGGCGGGATAGTTGAGGTTCCCGACCCGCTCGATGCGGTGGCGCCAGTCGTCGACGTATTGCGCGAAGCGGTATTCCTTCACGCGCGCGCCGACGAACGTGCGCCGCGGCCGCTCCTGGTAGGCCTGGTACTCGCGCCGGATCTGCGCCTCGAGCCGCGCGACCTCCAGGCTCTTCTCGACCAGGTCGCGCGCCGCGGGATCGGGCTTCTCGCGCGCCGACTGCGGCGCGAGCTCGGCCTGCACCACGGCGGCGTTCGACTTCATCTGCGTCATCAGCTGGCGCGCCTCGGCCTCGAGCGCCTTCACGCGCCCCTCGGCCGCGTGCAGCTCCTCGCTCGGATCGCGCGGCTGCAGGGCGGGAAGCGGGCTCTGCGCGCGGAGCTTCTTGTCGGTGTTGCCGCCGCCGTCGAGGTTCGCCTGCGCGAGCGCGTCGGCCTTCTCGGGCCGGTGCGCGCTCTTGGCGTTCACGAGCACGACGTCCATCGCGTTGTGCGGCTCGTCGAGGTTGCCGAGGTGCGGCAGGCGGAACCCGAGGCCGAGGATCAGGAACAGGTGGAACGCGATCGAGGCGAGGATCGCCACCTGCATCGAACCGACCAGGCCGAAGCGTTCGAGCAGGAAATCGGAGAAGGAGGCGACCGCGTCGGGCGAAGGCTGCCGGAGCTGCATCGGAGCCGCTACGAGGCTCGGTCGGGACGTCGCGACATGAGCGGCGATTTTAGGCTATTTGCCCGCGTAACGGCACGTCACGTTGGCCTCCCACAGGTCGACCTCGCCGAAGGCCACGCGGACCCTCTCGCCGGGGCCGAGCGGCGGCAGCCCGAGCGCGCGGCAGACCAGGGGCAGCCCCTCGATGCGCACCAGCTCCTCGCGCACCACGGTGGCGGGGGAAGCGTCGATCCCCTCCTGCTGCAGGTATTTGAGGCACCAGTACCGTTCGAGGTGGCGCTGGTGCTCGGCGTAGGCGTCGTAGGCGGTCTCGAAGTCGCGCGCCGCCGCCTCCAGCTCGGCGCGGGCGTAGGGGGCCGGCGCGCCGGAGAGCGCGGCGACCAGCTGGCGCTGGTTCGCCAGGTCCGAGTAACGGCGCAGCGGGGAGCTCGCCCACGCATAGTGCGTGACGCCGAGCCATTCGTGCGCCCCCGGTTCCACCTCCATGCGCGTCTTCATCCCGCGCTGGTTGCGGTAGATGGCCGGGTAGCCGCGCTCGTCGAGGAGCTTCCCCCAGGTGGCGTTGGTATGGATCATGAGCTCGGCGACCACGGTGTCCACCGGCGTGCCGCGGGGACGGCGCTCGATGGCGACGCGCCCGCCGTCGACGCGAAAGGTGTAGTCGAGCCGGTCCGGCCGCTCCTCGGCCGCGCCGCGCCGCGCGTGCAGCGCGCGAGCGAGCCGCCAGAGCGCGAAGAGCTCCTCGCCCCACGCCCCCTCGACGCGCCCGGCGGCGACGCTCTGCGCGTTCATGCGGGCGTCGAGCTCGGCGAGGTGCAGGTTCGCCGCGATGGCGACCCGCTCCAGGCGCGATTCGATCTCGACGATCGCGAGGCTCGCGGCGTCGATCGTGAGGTAGAGCGAGGCCGCGGGAACCTCGCGCCCCTGCGCGAGCGTCGCGCGCTCGATCGCATCCTGCGGAAGCATGGTGATCTTGCCGCCCGGGAAGTACACGGTGGACAGCCGCTCGCGCGCCACCGCCTCGAGCGGATGGGCGCGGTCGAAGAAGAGCGCCGGAAGCGCGATGTGGACTCCGACGCGAAAGCGGCCGCCATCGAGGAAGCGCACGGAGAGGGCATCGTCGATCTCGGTCGTCTCCGCGTCGTCGATCGAGAACGCGCCCGGGGCGGCGAGCGCGAGCCCGGACGGCTCGGCGAGCGGGGGCGTCGAGGGAAAGCCGGTGCCCTGCGGGAAGAACTCGAAGGCGAAGCGCCGCAGGAAGTAGTCCTCGGGGCCGCCGAGCGCGCCCGCGTGCGCGAGCAGGCGCGGCACCGACGATCCCTTCGCCGCCGCGGCCTGCTCGAGGGCGCGCCATTCGAGGCTCATCTTGTCGGGCTTGAACAGCAGCGCGTCGAGGCGCGCTCCGACCGCTTCCGGGAGCCGGCCCGCGAGGAGCTCCCCCGCCCACGCGTCGACCTGCTCCTGCTGGCGGCGCTTCCTCTCCTGGCCGGCGAGCGCCGCCTTGAGGTTCTCCTCCGGCGCCGCCTCGTAGCGGCCCTTGCCGCGCTTGTAGAAGTAGATCGGGTTGCCGTGCAGCACGAGCACGACGGCCGCCGCTTCCTGCGGGGTGGGCTCGTGCCCGAAGTACTCGCCCGCGAGCTGGTCGAACGCGAACTCGCCCGCGCCGCAGACCTCCCAGAGGAAGCGCGGGTCGATCGGCTCGGCGAGCTTCTGCGCTTCGGGCATGAATGCGGAGAGCGGCTGCCCGTCGAAGCGCAGCAGCACGCTCGCCGCCTTCACCTTCGAGCGCTTGCCGTGCGCCGCTTCCACCTGGAACGAGGCGCCCGCCTCGGCGAGGATCGTTCCCACGCGGAATGCGCCGTCCTCCTCGAAGAGCACCTGCTTCAAGACGCGGCCCAATCCACGATGTCGGGGACGAATTCCGGAAACGACGTGAGCGTGTGGTCGCCGCCGCGCACGACGGTCTGGCAGGCGAGCGCGTAGTAGTCGACCGCTTCGCGATAGTCGAGCACTTCGTCTCCGGTCTCGACGAACAGCCAGTAGCGCTCGGGCCGCGTGATCGCCGGCGGATCGAGCGCCATCAGCTCGCCCACGTGCTCGACGGTGAGCTCGAACGGCTCGCCCGTGTAGAGGTTGCGCTGCGGCCCGAGATGGCGGCCGAAGTGGCGATGCGGATGCACCGCGGGATTGAGCAGCGCCGCGCGGCAGCCGAGCCGCTCGGCCATCACGGTCGCGTAGAACCCGCCGAGGGAGCTTCCGACCAGCGTGAGGTCGCCGCTCGCACGGCCCGCGCAAGCTTGCGCCGCCTGCTCGATCGCGCGCGCCGGGCGGTGATGCAGCTCGGGGACGACGTAGTCGATGCCCGAGACGCAGTTCGCCAGATAGTCGCCGAGCATCGTCGCCTTGCGCGAGCGCGGCGAGCTCAGGAAACCGTGCAGGTAGACGATCGCCTTGCGGGCGGGAGGAACGGCGGCCATGCGCGAGAGGCGGCGATTCAGAGCTCCACCGTGCCGCGGCCGAGCTCGACCACGCGGCCGCCGACGAAGATCGATCCGTCGCGCACCGCGAGCCGCAGCGTCGAGGGGCGGCCCACCTGCTCGCCCTGCGAGACGACGCGGTCGATGCGCGCGCCGGGACGAAGCGCGCAGAACCAGCCGCCGAGGTTCGCGCACGCCGATCCCGTCGCCGGATCCTCGAGAATCGCGGGACCGCTCGGAAAGAAGAAGCGCGACTCCACCGTTCCCGCCGCGTCGCCCGCGTCGGAGAACACGCAGGCCATGCTCTGCCCGTCCTCGCTCGTCAGGCGCGCGAACGCATCGGGCCGCGGACGGGCGCGCCGCACGGCCGCGGAGCTCGCGAGCGGCACCACGAGCTGCTCCTTCCCCGCGTTCACCCACAACGGGCGCTCGGCGATGTCCGAAGCCTCGAGCCCGAGGATCGCGGCCAGCTCGTCGCGCGATTCGGCTACCTCGCGCCAGCGCGGGCGGTTCGCGCCGAGCGTCCAGACGTCGCCCCGCGCCTCGACCGGGATCACGCCGGCCTTCATCTCCAGCCTGACCGAGTCGCCACCGCGCAGGGCGCGCACGACGTGCGCGGTGCCGAGGGTGGGATGCCCGGCGAACGGCATCTCGTAGCTCGGCGTGAAGATGCGCACGCGCGCGGTCGCGCTCGCCGAGGGCAGGATGAAGGTCGTCTCGGAGAGGTTGAACTGGCGCGCGAGGCCCTGCATCGCCGCCTCGTCGAGGCCGCGCCCATCCTCGAACACGCACAGGGGATTGCCCGTGAGGCGTCCCTCGCGCGCGAACACGTTGAGGATGCGGAATGCGCGCGGTTCCATGGTTAGTCGGCGGCGGCCGACCTGGCGCGCGGCGAGAGCCGATCGAGGAGGCGCTCGTGCACGCCGCCGAACGCGCCGTTCGACATCACCAGCACGAGGTCGCCCGGCCGCGCCTCGCGCGCGACCGCCTCGACCAGCGCAGCGATGTCCTGGTGGATCGAGGCGCGCGGCCCGAGCGGAGCCAGCGCGCGCGACGGATCCCATCCGAGGTCCCGCGCGTAGCAGTGGACGAGGTCGGCGCCCGCGAGGCTCGCGGCGAGCCGGTCCTGCATGGTGCCGAGCTTCATCGTGTTGGAGCGCGGCTCGAAGACCGCGATGACGCGTCCGCCGGGAGCGCTCGCGCGAAACCCCGCGATGGTGGTCTCGAAGGCGGTGGGATGGTGCGCGAAATCGTCGTAGACGCGCACGCCCGCCGCGGAGCCGCGCAGCTCCATGCGCCGCCTGACGCCCTCGAAACGATTCAGCGCCTCGATTCCCGCCGCGACCGGCACGCCCGCGTGGCGCGCCGCCGCGAGCGCGGCGAGCGCATTCATGCGGTTGTGCGCACCCATGAGCTCCCAGCGCACGACGCCCTGCGACTCGCCGTCGAGCACGACCTCGAACGACCCGTCGGGCCGGATGTCGCCCACGCGCCACGGCGACGCCGCGCCGAAGCGCTCGACCGGGGTCCATGCGCCGCGCGCGAGCACGCGGTCGAGCGCCTCGCCCTCCCCGGCGACGATGCGCCCGGCCGAAGGAACGATGCGCACGAGGTGATGGAACTGCGTCTCGATCGCTGCGAGGTCCGGGAAGATGTCGGCGTGGTCGTACTCGAGATTGCCGAGGACCGCCGTGCGCGGGCGGTACCAGACGAACTTCGAGCGCTTGTCGAAGAACGCCGTGTCGTATTCGTCGGCTTCGATGACGAAGAAGGGTGCGGCTCCGGCACGCGCGGAGACCCCGAAATTGCGCGGGATCCCCCCGACCAGGAACCCCGGGGCGAGGCCGGCGTCCTCCAGGATCCAGGCGAGCATCGAGGAGGTCGTGCTCTTGCCGTGCGTGCCCGCCACGGCGAGCACCCACCGGCCGGGAAGCACGTTGTCGGCGAGCCACTGGGGACCGGAGACGTAGGGCAGTCCCGCGTCCAGCATCGCCTCGACGACGGGCTTGCCGCGCGTCATCGCGTTGCCCACCACGTAGAGGTCCGCCGGATGGCGCTCGAGCTGCGCGGCGTCGTAGCCCTCGTGCAGCTCGATGCCGAGCGCCTGGAGCTGCTCGCTCATCGGCGGATACACCTGCGCATCGCAACCCGTGACGCGATGGCCCAGCTCGCGCGCGATCCTGGCGAGGCCGCCCATGAAGGTGCCGCAGATTCCGAGAATGTGGAGGTGCATCGGCTCGTCGTTGCCGCGCGCGGCGGGAACCATCAACCCTTGAAGATGAAGAACACCGCCCCGACCATGCAGAGCGCGGCCCAGGCGTAGTTCCAGCGGATCGCCTGGTGCATGTAGAGCATCGCGAACGGGACGAACACCGTGAGCGTGATCACCTCCTGGACGATCTTGAGCTCCGGAAGCGTGATGCCGGCCCGGAAGCCGAGGCGATTGGCGGGGACCTGCAGCAGGTATTCGAAGAACGCGATGCCCCAGCTCACCACGACCGCGACGTACCACGGGCGCGCGCCCAGCTCCTTCAGGTGGCCGTACCAGGCGAACGTCATGAAAAGGTTCGAGCCGATGAGAAGCAGAACGGTCGGACCGATCGCGTTGAGCGGTGGCATGGGAGACTTCGACAGGGCGTTGCGAGCCTTGCATCTTAGCATTGGCGAGCGTGTAAACTGACCCTCCGGCCCGCTACCGGCATTGCCGCGGGAAATCCTTCCCCCGAGGCCCACGACCATGGTTCCCCACCTCACCACTTCCCTCACCGGCGCGCTGCAGGAGATCGAGCGCGTGGTGCTCGACAAGCGCCCGGAGATCGAGCGCTGGTTCCGCGCGCAATGGCAGGAGCACGTCGTGCCGTTCTACGCGTCGTGCGACCTGAGGAACAGCGGCTTCAAGCTCGCGCCGGTGGACACCAACCTCTTCCCCGGCGGCTTCAACAACCTCAATCCCGATTTCCTGCCGCTGTGCGTTCATGCGGCGATGTCGGCGGTGCAGCGCATCTGCCCGGACGCGCGCGGCTTCCTCATCGTCCCCGAGAACCACACGAGGAACCTCCACTACCTGCAGAACGTCGCCGTCCTCAAGCGCATCCTCGAGGGCGCGGGCTACACCGTGCGCGTCGCAAGCCTGATCGCCGACCTCGAGGCGCCGATGGAGGTTGAGACCTCGGGCGGCGAGACGCTGCGCCTCGAGCCGCTGCGGCGCCACGGCAATCGCGTGGGCGTGGAGGGCTTCGATCCCTGCGCGGTGCTGCTCAACAACGACCTTTCCGCCGGCATCCCGCAGATCCTCGTCGGCATCGAGCAGCCGGTGGTTCCGCCGGTGGTCGCCGGCTGGTCCACGCGCCGCAAGTCGCACCACTTCCACGTGTACGACCGCGTCGCCGAGGATTTCGCGAAGCTCGTCGCGATCGATCCCTGGCTCATCAACCCGTACTTCAGCCAGTGCGGCAAGGTGAACTTCGCCGAGAAGGAAGGCGAGGATTGCCTCGCGGCGAATGTCGAGCACGTGCTGGGCGAGGTGCGCGAGAAGTACGCGCAGTACCAGATCACCGAGGCGCCGTTCGCCATCGTGAAAGCCGATGCCGGCACCTACGGCATGGGCATCATGACCGTGAAGAGCCCCGACGACGTGAGGAACCTGAACCGCAAGACGCGCAACAAGATGGCCGTGATCAAGGAAGGCCAGCCGGTGAACGAGGTGATCATCCAGGAGGGCGTGTACACGTTCGAGAGCGTGGACGGCGCCGTGGCCGAGCCCGTCGTCTACATGATGGACCAGTTCGTGGTGGGCGGCTTCTACCGCGTCCACACCGAGCGCGGCATCGACGAGAACCTCAACTCGCCGGGCGCGCACTATGCGCCGCTCGCCTTCGAGACGGATTGCCACACCCCGGATTGCGGTGGCAAGCCCGGCGATCCGCCCAACCGCTTCTACACCTACGGCGTCGTGGCGCGCCTCGCCGCGCTCGCCGCCGCGATCGAGATCGAGGAGCTGGTCGCCTCCGCCAGCGCGCCGCAGGCCCGCGCCGCGAACGAATGAGGATCGCGTTCGTCGTCGATCCCCTCGACGCGCTGAAGCCGTACAAGGATTCCTCGATCGCGATGATGCGCGAGGCCGCGCGCCGCGGCCACGAGGTGCACGCGCTCGAGGCGGGCCGCATGTACGTGAGCGGCACCGCGGTGATGGCGCCGGTCGCGCGGCTTTCGCTGCACGAGGAGGACCACCCGTGGCACCGGGTGCTCGAGGTGAAGGACGCGGCGCTCGGCGCGTTCGACCTCGTGATGATGAGGAAGGACCCGCCCTTCGACCAGGAGTATTACTACGCGACGCTGCTCCTCGAGCGCGCGCAGGCCGCGGGCGCGCGCGTCGTGAACGACCCGCGGGCCCTGCGCGACTGGAACGAGAAGCTCGCCATCCTGCGCTTTCCCCGGCTCGCGCCGCCCACCCTCGTCTGCGCGGACATGGCGCGCATCCAGGCCTTCATCGACGCCGAGGGCGACGCGGTGGTGAAGAAGCTCGACGGGATGGGCGGCGCGATGATCTTCCGCGTCGGCGCGGGCGACCCGAACCGCAACGTGATCGTCGAGACCATCACCGACTTCGGCCGGCGCACGGTGATGGCGCAGCGCTACCTGCCGGAGATCGCCGCGGGCGACAAGCGCGTGCTGGTGATCGGCGGGAAGCCGTTTCCCCACTGCCTCGCGCGCATCCCGAAGAGCGGCGAGACGCGCGGCAACCTCGCGGCGGGCGGCACCGGCGTGGCGCGACCGCTCACCGCGCGCGATCGCGAGATCGGCGAGGCGGTCGGCGCGGAGCTCGTGAAGGCGGGAATCGTCTTCGCCGGTCTCGACGTGATCGGCGAACGGCTCACGGAGATCAACGTCACGAGCCCCACCTGCATCGTCGAGATCGCGCAGCAGACCGGCGCCGACGCGGCGCGAGAGCTGATGGACGTGCTGGGCGGCTGACGGGCGGCGAAGCTAGAACACGGTGACGCGGTCGAAGTCGGCGCCGTGCTCGAGCACCTCGTAGACGGTGGTTTCCTTCGGCGCCCCATCCTGCCAGATCTCGACGCCGCGCCCGCGGATCGCGAGCGAGCCGGGCAGCACGATCGAGGCCGGAATCTGCAGGCGCTCGAGCGCGGGAAGCCGCAGCGCCTGCATCCACTGCGCCGAGGAGCGGTGCCGCACGTCGCCCGCGCGCACGGCGATCGGCTCGGGCTTGCCGGGGAAGAGCGCGACGGTGGCGACGATGCGCCCGTCGGTCTCCTGGACAAGCGCGCGGACCACGCCGACGAAGAACGACCCGCCGTCGCCGAGCCGCATGCCGACGATGCGGCCGATCGCCACGCCCTTCGACGCGGTCTGCGGGCGTTGCAGGCGCCAGGACCCGGGCATCTCGTCCACCACGCCCCACGCCTCCGCGGTGTAGTTGTGGTCGGCCTGCATGCGGTTCTGCGTGCGCTCGGTGATGCGGCCGAACACCTCGATGTCCTGCTTCTCCTGCGGCGTGAGGTCGCGACTCTTGCCGGGCTGCTCGAAGACCTTGCCTCCGCCCGCGAAGAAATGGACCTCGGGCATGGTGAAGACGACGCCGGCCGCCTTGAGCTCCGATGCCTTCCCCGGCGGGCGCGGCGGCGCGCCCTCGCACCAGAGCTTGTGCAGGCGCTTGAGCTGCGCGGCGAGGTCGAGCCCGGCGGCCTGCGGCGGAAGCCCGAGCTGCGCCGGATCCTCCTCGGATTGCAGGGCGTGGATGCGCCTGCGCAGGCTCTTCGAGACGCCGTCGACGTCGAACACGCGATGGACCGCCTTGAGCTCGGCGCGCGCGAGCGGACGCGCGCCGATGGAGGACGAGAGGTCGGCCACGAGGGGAAGCGTATCGAGCGCCGGCGCCGCGGAAGGCGCGAGCACGCGAACCTTTCGCAGCCACTGCTTGAGGAGCGCCTCGGCGAAATCGATCTGGGCGCCGGTCATCTCCGAGAGGTACGCGGCCTGCAGCAGCACGACCTGGACGTAGGTCTCCTCGACGCTCGACAGCCCCTCGGCGTCGCCCTCCAGCGAGTCCTTCACCCGCTCGCCTGCGACGCCCGCGGATTCGGCCTCGAGGTAGCGCGCGTGCAGCCGCTGCCAGATGGAGGGGTCGAAGCGCCGATAGACGATGGCGTGGAACAGCATGAGCGTGCCGATGTAACGCATGAGCCGCTGGATGATCAGGGCGCGGTGGGAAGCGAGCTCGCCCGGGGATTCCTCCAGGCAGCGCGCGTAGCCCTCCTCCATCTCGGCGAGGAGAGCGGCGCCCGTGGACCAGGCGCTGCTGTCGTTCGCGGAGAGGGGCAGCGACTTGCCGAAGTAGCGCGAGCGCTGCTCGCCCTGCAGGAAGGCGACCTTGTCGCGCAGCAGCTCCATGCATTTCAGCCGCTCGATGGGCGCGAAGGGCGCGGCGTTCAGCGCGCGCAGCTCGGTGAGAACCAGCGATTGCGCCTGGGGAATGTTGGTGAGCGGGAGTGCGCCCAGCCACTCCTTGCAGCTGCGCGCATCGCTGAAGCCGACGGCGCCCTCTCCCTGCGTGCCGGAAGCGCTCGTCATGGCGCGAGGCGACCGAGGCGGGCGACGATCGCCTCGGCAAGGCGCGCCGCGCGCGCGAGGCGCTGGGCGTCCGCAGGGGGCTCGCGTCGCGGCGCGCACCACACCGGGGAAGGGAAGTGCGGGTCGTCGCGGAAGCGCGGGATCACGTGCCAGTGCACGTGCGGCACGCCGTTGCCCAGGCTCGCGACGTTCATCTTGTCGGGACGCATCGTCTCGCGCACCGCCTCCTCCACCGCGAAGACCACCGCCACGAGCCGCATGCGCTCCGCCGGGTCGAGGTCGGTGTTCTCGCGGACGTGGCGCGCGACGATCACCCGGCAGAACCCCGGGTAGCCCGGCTCGTCGGCCTGCACCACCCGGCACAGGTCATTCTGCCAGAGGATCGTTCCGCCCGGCTCGTCGCAAAGCTCGCAGGAGGACGCGCTCAGAACGGCTGCCTCGTGATCGGCCTGGACTGGGTGACGCCGTCGATCGTGTAGGTCATGACCGCGTGCGAAAGGTCGGTGAAGGAAAAGGTGACGCTGCCCGCCGGCGTGGCCAACAGCGCCGATGGATCGTACGCCCGCCCGAGCCAGGGCGAGCCGCTGGTGCGGTACGCGGTGCCGGTGAAGGTCGTCTCGTCGGTCCATTGTCCGCCGGGCACCACGTACCAGGTCGGCGCGCCGTTCGTGTCGTACGTGTACCAGACCGAGAAGAGCGTACGGTACTGCTGGTTGATGGCGACGCCCCAGCCGTTCTGCGAGTCGCCGCCCCACCAGAGGTCGCCATAGCTTCCCACCGGCGTCGAATCCGCGACGCCGAAGGGCTGGCGCACGATCGACTTGCTGCCGGACACGCCGTCGATGGCGTATTCGAGCGTCGCCGTATCGAGCCCCGTGAAATGCAGCGTCGCCGAGCCCACCGGCGCGTTGACGACCAGGCGGCTCGCGTCGTATGCGCCGAACCAGCTGCCGGTCGGGACGTAGAGCGAGCCGGTGAAATCCGTGAACGACGCGTTCCACGATCCCCCGGGCATGACCACCCAGGTGGGCCGCCCGGATGCGTCGTAGATGTACATCGCCGCGAAGATCATCGAGCCGTGCTGGGTGATGCTCATGCCCCAGCCGTTCTCGGCGCTTCCCGCCCACCAGAGGTCCTGGTAGCTCGGCGGCGCGCCGCTCCCGACGGAGATCCGGTACATGCCGCGGCCGAAGGTCGCGGCGCCGAGCGTGGCGTCGTCGATCCAGAAGAGCTGCCGGACGCGGACGTTCGCCGGGCCCTCGTCCGTGGTGGACCAGGTCGCCCCGCCGTCCTGGCTCGCGAACACGCCGACCGAGGTCGCCGCGTACAGCCAGTCCGGATTGCGGGGGTGGATCTTCACGTCGAAGACCGGTGCATCGGGCAGGTTCCCGGTGATCGACTTCCACGTCGCTCCGCCGTCGGTCGTCTCCCAGACGTCGTTCGGCACGAAGCCGGTGAAGGCGACGATCACCCGATCGGGGTTCGCCGGATCGATGGTGATGCGCTGCACGAGTCGCTGGGGCAGCACTCCCGAGCCCACGCGCGTCCACTGCGGCGTGGCGGAGAGCGCGTCGCCGCTGCGGTAGAGCTCGCCGGCGTCGTGCCCGACCCAGACGACGTTGCCGTTGCCCGGCTGGATCGCGATCGCGTTGATGTAGTCGTCCTTCGCGAAGGACGTGGGCGGCTTGATCGAGATCCAGCCCGGCGCTCCCTTCGCGTCCATGGTTTCCCAGAGCGACTCGGCGCCCGCGAGGATCCGGTTCGAGTCGTTGGGGTCGAGCGCGAAGGGCGCGATGAAGTTCGCCGCCTTGGTCGCGCCGGATCCGCAGTACGTATTGCCCGAGTCGTCCGGCGGGAGGCCCTCGGTGATGCCGTTGCAAAAATATTCCGCGCTGGACCCGCCGTTGAAGGTGCGGTGCAGCGCGAGGTAGATGTACTCGCCGTAGAGGGTGAGGTCGGAGGCCGGATCGACCGCGACCATGCCGCCGTCGCCGCCGCTGTAGATGCGCCAGGCGCCGTTGTAGAGGACGAGCGTGCCGTTGTCCTGCGTGCCGCCGACGATGCGACCCCCGGCCGCGGCGCTCCCGGCTCCGCTGTAGAACTGCGTGACCGCGAGCCCGTTGTCGAGGTTGGTCCAGCCCGCGCCGCTCTGCCCTCCGGAGATGGCGTACACGTCGCGCGCTTCGTACACGCCGCCGTCGTCGCCGTCGTAGAGCGCCGGATGCGAGGGGCCGAAATCCGGCGGCGAGACGAGCGCGTGGTGGTCGGCGTGGGGCGAGAGCGGCGCGTGCCTCCAGTCGCTCACCTTGGCGAAGGTCGCGCCGCCGTCGCGCGACTCGTAGACGTCGATGCCCGCGACGATCACGTGCGAGGCGTCGGTGGGATCGACCCAGATGGCGTTGTCGTAATTGCCCTGCACGCCGAGGTGCCCCGGGTTGCTCATGAGCGCCCACGTCGCCCCCGAGTCGGACGAGCGCCACACCTCGCCCTGGTTGTCGTCGACCGAGGCGTACACGAGCTGCTGCGTGCGCGCGAACGCGATCTCGGCGCGCGCCGTGTTCCCGTTGCCCGAAGGAGAAGGGACCAGCGGCACGGTGCGCGTCCACGTGAGCCCGGCGTCGCGCGAGTAGGCGATGGTGCCGTCGTCGAGGCCGGCCACCGCGTTCGCGGCGTTGCGCGGATCGAAGGCGACGTCGAGCGCCTTCGCCGTGGAGACGCGCGTCCACGACGCGCCGCCGTCGGTCGAGCGGTAGATCGCCCCGCTCGCGAGATCGTCGTTGGTGACGCCCGCGAGCAGCACCTGCGCGTCCGCGGGGTCGACCGCGAGGCGGTTCACGAAGCGCCAGTCGGGGTTCTGGTCCGGGTCGGTCGCGGGGAGGTATTGCCACGTGCTGCCTCCGTCCAGCGACTTGAACGCGCCCGCGCCGACGAGGCCCGCGCTCGCTTCGCCGGTCCCCGCGTAGACGATCGCCGGGCTCGAGGGATCGAAGGCAATCGTGGTGATCGAGAGGTTGGGCAGGAAGTCGTCGTTCGCGCTCCAGGTGGCGCCGCCGTCGTCCGAGATCCAGAGGCCGCCCGAAGCCGTGCCCGCGAGGATGCGCGACGGGTTGCCCGGATCGAAAGCGAGCGCGCGCACGCGACCGCCGACGTCGGACGGACCCAGCGCCTGCCACGCGCCGGGCTGCAGCCCGGCGGATTTCTCGCGCATCGCCGGCGCCGGCGCGACGAGCGCCTTGCGCTGCGCCTGCGCACGCAGCAGCTGCCAGACGCGCGGTGGCCCACCCTCGTCGGCCTCGCTGCGCAGGTTGTAGCGGATCGAGATCGCCGCACCCCGTTCCACGCCGGCGTCCCGGTCCTCGTCCCGGTCGCCGGCGAGCGACTCGGGATCCATCGGATAGCCGGCCGCCGACGGGGCAGGCGCGGGCGCGAGCGCGCGCGGCGCGAGCGGCGAGCAGCCGGCGGCGAGAAGCAGCAGCGCGGGCGCGAGGAAGAATGCGCGCCAGGGACTCATGCGCTCCTCACAGCAGCACGCGCTCGATCCCGCCCCGCCGCGCGCGCGCGACGAAGTCCTCCATCCACGTCGCGCCGAGGAGATGGCGCGCCATCTCGACCACGATGTAGTCGGCCGAGGTCCCCGCGTCGCCGTCGAAGCGTTGCAGGCCCTGCAGGCACGACGGGCACGAGGTGAGCACCTTCACCGCGCCCGCGAATCCATCGGAGCGTGCCGCCGCGGCGCCCTTGCGCATCTCGGCTTCCTTGCGGAAGCGCACCTGCGTGGCGATGTCGGGGCGCGTCGCCGCGAAGGTGCCCGACTCGCCGCAGCAGCGGTCGTTGAGGCGCACTTCCTGCCCCATCAGGCGGTTCACCACGGCGAGCGGCTTGTGCGTCTTCATCGGCGTGTGGCAGGGGTCGTGGTAAAGGTAGCGCACGCCTTCGACGCCATCGAGCTTCACTCCCTGCTCCAGCAGATATTCGTGGATGTCGAGAAGGCGGCAGCCGGGAAAGATCTTGTCGAATTCGTAATGCTGAAGCTG
>DATIZV010000118.1:0-4565 GCA_035516915.1 Usitatibacter sp.
CGCTCGAACGCGATGGCGTTCGAGAAGAGCGCAAAGAGCAGCGGGGCCGCGACGATCGAGAACCCGATCAGCAGCAGGGTGAGGAACGAGCGCGGATAGGTGAGCCGCATCAGCCTCGCATTATCGATGATAAAATTCCCGTGAATCAATTATTTGCGCCTAGGCCATGTACGAATCCGAGCTCACCCGCTTTCTCCGCGACTTCGTCCGCAAGAACCCCCAGGTGGTCGAGCAGCAGAAGAAGAACCGGCTCACCTGGTGGGACCGACCGCAGGATCTCGAAACGTTGAAGGAGCGGCGCCAGGCCGCCGTCCCCCAGCCGGCGTACGTCTACTTCCCGCTTCCGAAGCGCGGCAAGGAAGATGACCCGGATTCCGGGAACAAGTTGAGCAACCCGTCCAGGCCCGCGTAGTCGAGCGCATAGTCCGCCTTCTCGCGCACCACGGGCTTCGCGTGGTAGGCGACGCTCGTGCCCGCCTCGGCGAGCATGGCGAGGTCGTTCGCGCCGTCGCCCACGGCGAGCACTCTCTCCCGCGGGATGCCGAGCTCGCGCTTGAGGCGCGCGAGGTGCCCCGCCTTGCCGTGCGCGTCCACCAGCGGCCCGGTGACGCGTCCCAGCAGCTTGCCGTCCTCCACGACGAGCACGTTCGAGTAGGCGTAGTCGATTCCGAGGCGGTCGCGCACGCGGTCGGTGAAGTAGGTGAAGCCGCCGGAAACGAGGAGCACCTTGAGCCCCGAGCGCCGCGCCGCCGCGACCAGGCGCTCGGCGCCGGGACTGAAGCGCAGGCGCTCGGAGTAGACGCGCCCGAGCACCGCCTCGTCGAGCCCCGCCAGCGTCGCCACGCGGCGCCGCAGGCTCTCGGGCCAGTCGATCTCGCCGCGCATCGCCGCCGCCGTCACCTCCGCGACCTCTTTCTTGCGTCCCGCGAAGTCCGCGATCTCGTCGATGCACTCGATCGAGATGAGCGTCGAGTCCATGTCCATCGCGAGGAGCGCGAAGTCGCCGAGCGTGCGGCCTTCGGCGACGAAGCCCCAGTCGAGCTTCGCGCGCGCGCAATGCGCCGCAACCGCTTCGCGCGACGACGCGTCCGCCCGGGTGATGCGGAACGCGCTCTCCGAGACGCGCTCGATCGCCGCGCCCCGCGCGATCTTCGCCAGCGCCTTGAGGTCGGGCGTCGCGACTTCTTCGCCCTGGATGATCAGGTTCATGGATGCAGAAAGGCCTTGGATCCGCCGATGAACGCCGATAAACGCCGACTGCCCCGCAACATCACGCGAGCTTCTTCAGGAACTGACGCACCTCGTTGGAGCGCTGGCGCAGGTCCTCGTGCTTCATCTCGATCTTCACGCGATCGGGGCCCGGGAGGCGGTAGATGCGGCTCGATTGCACGAGCGAGAGCACGCGCCGCGCGTCCACCGGGGGCTGCGGAACGAATTGCACCACGATGCCCGAGGGGGCGGCGTCGATCTTCTGCACGCCGAGGGGCGCTCCCTGGATGCGCAGCTTGTGGCACTCGAGGAGCACGCGCGCGGCATCGGGCAGCGGGCCGAAGCGGTCCACCAGCTCCTCGGTGAGCCGCTCGAGCTCTTCCTCGGCCTGGCAGTTCGCGAGGCGCTTGTAGATCACCAGCCGCTCGTGGACATCGCCGCAATAGGTCTCGGGAAGGAGCGCGGGGGCATGCAGGTTCACCTCGGTCGCCGTCTCGAGCGGACGCGAGAGGTCCGGCTCCTTGCCCTTCTTGAGCGACTTCACCGCGTGCTCGAGCATCTGCGTGTAGAGCGCGAAGCCGACGTCGTGGATGCCGCCCGACTGCGATTCGCCCAGCACTTCCCCCGCGCCGCGGATCTCGAGGTCGTGCATCGCGAGGTAGAAGCCCGCCCCCAGCTCCTCCATCGCCTGGATCGCCTCCAGCCGCTTCTTCGCGCTCGCCGAGAGGGCCTCTTCGGGCGGCGTGAGGAGATACGCGTATGCCTGGTGGTGCGAGCGCCCGACGCGCCCGCGCAGCTGGTGCAGCTGCGCGAGCCCGAACTTGTCGGCGCGGTGGATGAGGATGGTGTTCGCGGTGGGGACGTCGATGCCGCTCTCGATGATGGTCGAGCAGAGCAGCACGTTCGAGCGCTGGTGGTAGAAGTCGCGCATCACGCCTTCCAGCTCGCGCTCGCGCATCTGCCCGTGCGCCACGGCGATGCGCGCCTCGGGCAGGAGCCGCTCGAGCTCGGCGCGCCGGTTCTCGATCGTCTCGACGTCGTTGTAGAGGTAGTACGCCTGCCCGCC
The DNA here is from genome assembly GCA_035516915.1 of Usitatibacter sp. GTDB lineage: Bacteria > Pseudomonadota > Gammaproteobacteria > Burkholderiales > Usitatibacteraceae > Usitatibacter. The sequence continues at coordinate 2,276 of DATIZV010000118.1, forward strand.
GCGCTTCAGCTCGCGCAGCACCGCCTCGCGCACGATGCCGTCGGAAAGGCGATGCACGAAGGTCTTGATCGCGAGCCGGCGCTGCGGGGCCGTCGCGATGACGGAGAAATCGCGCAGGCCCTCGAGCGACATCGCCAGCGTGCGCGGGATCGGCGTCGCCGTGAGGGTGAGCACGTCCACCTCGGAGCGCAGCTTCTTGAGCTCCTCCTTGTGGCGCACGCCGAAGCGGTGCTCCTCGTCGATGATCACGAGGCCCAGGTTCGCGAACTTCACGTCCTTCTGGATCAGCTTGTGCGTGCCGATCACGATGTCGATCGAGCCGTCGGCGAGGCCCGCGAGCGATTTCGCGACCTCCTTCGGGCTGCGGAACCGCGAGAGCTCGGCGATCCTCACGGGGAAGCCCGCGAAGCGGTCGCCGAAGTTCTCGAAGTGCTGCTCGGCGAGGAGCGTGGTCGGCACCAGGATCGCCACCTGCTTGCCGGCGGCGACCGCGATGAAGGCCGCGCGCATCGCGACCTCGGTCTTGCCGAAGCCGACGTCGCCGCAGATGAGGCGGTCCATCGGGCGTCCCATCGTCATGTCGACGATCACCGACTGGATCGCCTCGGCCTGGTCGGGCGTCTCCTCGAACGGGAAGGTCGCCGTGAACGCTTCGTAGTCCTGCACCTTCAAGGGGAACGCGTAGCCTTCGCGCGCGAGGCGCTTCGCATAGAGGTCGAGGAGCTCGGCCGCGGTGTCGCGCACCTGGCGCGCGGCCTTGCGTTTCGCCTTCTCCCACTGCCCGCTTCCCAATCGGTGGATCGGCGCGGACTCGGGCGTGGCGCCGGTGTAGCGGCTGATCACGTGCAGCTGCGACACCGGAACGTAGAGCTTGTCGCCGCCCTCGTATTCGAGGTGCAGGAACTCCATCTCGCCTTCGCCGAGGTCGAGCGTGACGAGCCCGAGGTAGCGGCCGATGCCGTGCTGGCTGTGCACGACCGGATCGCCCGGCTTCACCTCGGCGAGGTCGCGCACCATGCCCTCGGCGCTTGCGCGCGCGCGCCCGTCGCGCCGGCGCGACTGGCGCACCTGGCCGGGATAGAGCTCCGCCTCGGTGACGACGGCGAGCTTCTCGCCCGGCAGCAGGAAGCCCGAGGCGACCGGGCCGTAGGCCATGGCGAGCGGATGGGTCGATTCGCGGAAGCGATCCCAGTCGTCCACCAGCGCCGGATGGAAGTGGTGCTCGGCGAAGAACTGCGAGAGCGTCTCGCGCCGCCCCGCGCTCTCGGCGACGATCAGCGTGCGCCCGTCGAACTCGTCGGCGAATTTCCTGAGGCGCGCGAGCGGCTCGACGGAGCGGCGATCGACGTCGATCGCGGGGACGGGATCGGACGCGAACGTCCGCACCGCGTCGCCATTCGTCGCGCCGTCGCCGCCGGGATGGCGGCCGAGGTCCATCCGCCGGCGCTCCTTCAGCCCGACGAAGAAATCCTCCACCGGGATGTAGAGGTGGCGCGGCTCGAGGAGCGGGCGATCGCGATCGCCGCGCAGCAGGTCGTGACGCGAGCGCAAGTCCTTCCAGAAGGCCTCCGCGGCGGCGGCGACCTCGCCGTGCACGATCCACGTGGCGCTCGCGGGCACGTAGTCGAAGATCGTCGCCGTGGCGTCGAAGAAGAGCGGCAGGTAGGACTCGACGCCCGCGGGAGCGATGCCGGCGGAGACGTCCTTGTAGATGCGGCTCTTGGTGGGATCGCCCTCGAAGCGCTCGCGGAAGGATTCGCGGAAATGCGCGCGCCCTTCCTCGTCGAGCGGGAACTCGCGCGCGGGAAGCATGCGCACCTCCGGCACCGGGTAGATCGAGCGCTGCGTATCGACGTCGAAGGTGCGGATGGTGTCGATCTCCTCGCCGAGGAGGTCGATGCGGTACGGAACGCTGCTCCCCGTGGGATAGAGATCGACGAGCCCGCCGCGCACGCAGAATTCTCCCGGGCTCATCACCTGTTGCACGTGCGAGTAGCCGGCGAGCACGAGCTGGCCCCGCAACGCCTCGAGGTCGAGCTTGCGCTTCGCGGCGAGCTGGAAGGTGCGGCCGGCGAGATAGGCGCGCGGGGCGAGGCGCTGCAGCGCGGTGGTCACCGGGACGATGCCGACGTCGAAGGCGCCGTTCGCGAGCTGCCAGAGCGTCGAGAGCCGCTCCGAGACGAGGTCCGGGTGCGGCGAGAACTGGTCGTAGGGCAGGATCTCCCAGTCGGGGAGGCGATGCACGCGCAGCCTGGGCGCGAACCACGCGATCTCCTCGCGCAGGCGCTCG
>DATIZV010000119.1:0-3810 GCA_035516915.1 Usitatibacter sp.
ACGAACGACTCCTCGTCCATGACGTCCTCGATGCGCTCGTGGCGGTCCCAGGATTCGCGCTTGCGGACCTGGGCGACGTCGATGATCTCGGCCACGCGTCCCGGCCGGCACGTCATCACCACCACGCGGTCGGCGAGGTACACCGCCTCCTCCACCGCGTGCGTGATGAAGAGCACGGTGCGCGGGCTCACGCGTGCGAGCTTGATGAGCTCCTCCTGCATCACGACCCGGGTCTGCGCATCGAGCGCGCCGAACGGCTCGTCCATGAGGAGCACGTCGGGATCGAGCACGTAGCTCCGCGCGATCGCCACGCGCTGCTGCATGCCGCCCGAAAGCTGGTGCGGAAAGGCCGATTCGTAGCCCTGCAATCCCATGAGCTCGATGTAGCGCGCGATGCGCGCCCTGCGCTCGGCCGCGGGCACGTGCGCCGCGCGCAGGCCGAAGTCGATGTTCTCCGTCACGGTCTTCCACGGGAAAAGCGCGAACTGCTGGAAGACGACCGAGCGATCGGGTCCCGGTCCCTTCACCGGGTTCCCGCCTACCGTCACCTTCCCCGCGCTCGGATACTCGAGGCCCGCGGCCATGCGCAGGCACGTGGTCTTCCCGCAGCCCGAGGGACCGACGATCGCGACGAACTCCTTCGCCTTCACCTCGAAGCTCACGTCCTCGAGCGCGGGAAACTCGCGCCCGTCGCGGCGGAAGCGCCGTCCCACGTGGTCGAAGACGATGTTGCTCATGCGGGGCGCAGCAGGATCTTCGCCGCGGGCGAGCGGCCCTCGTCGAGGTCCTGGAAAGCGCCGGCGCCCTCGGACAGCGGCCGCTCCTCGACCCAGGCGAGGTCGCCGAATGCGCCCTCGTGCAGCGCGAGCGCCGCCGCGCGCAGGTCCGCCGTGGAATAGGTGTAGACGCCCGCCAGCGTGATCTCGGCGAGCGTGAGCTTGCGCATGTCGATCTCGGAGGCCCAGTCGCCGAGGCCCACGTGCACGACGACGCCGCCCGGCTTCACCGATGCGAGCGCCATCGCCCGCGTCGCCTTCACGCCCACCGCGTCGATCACCAGCTCGCAGGAATTCGCCGCCGGCGGCTCGCCGAGCGGATCGAAGGCCTCGAAGTCGCCGGCGCGCGAAGCGGAATCGCGCCGCAGCGCATTCGTTTCCGCGAGGCGCACGCGGCGGCAGCCGTAGTCGCGGAGCAGCAGCGCGGCGAGGAGCCCGATCGCGCCGCCGCCGATCACGAGCGCGCGGCATTCCGCGACCGGGCGCGCGAGCGAGCGCATTCCCGTGTTGATCGCGTGCAGCGCGGTCGCCGCGGGCTCGGTGAGCGCCGCCGCGCGCGCGGACATGCCCTCGGGGAGCTCGATCACGCTCGAGGCGGCGGTCGTCACGAGCTCGGCGAAGCCGCCGGCGCGCGTCATGCCGATCATCGTCCGGTCCGAGCAAAGATTGTTGCGGCCCTGCACGCAGTATTCGCAACGGCCGCAGGTGATGAGCGGATTCACCGTGACGCGGCCTCCCTTGCCCGGGCCGTCGAGGATCTCGCCCGCGAGCTCGTGGCCGAGGATGAGCGGCGGCACGCGGCGCGGGTCGTGGCCGTGGTAGGCGTGCATGTCCGAGCCGCAGATCCCGACCGCGTCCACGCGGATCAGCACTTCGTCCGCGACGCGCGCGGGCGCGGGCTCGTCGCGATACGTCATCTGCTTCGTTCCGGTGTAGACGAGCGCCTTCACCTCAGCCCGCCGTGTATCCGCCGTCGACGAAGATCGTCTGGCCGGTGACGTAGTCGGAGGCGCGGCTCGCGAGGAAGATCAGCGTCCCCCACAGGTCGCGCGCCTCGCCGTTGCGCTTCATGAACGTGCGCTCCGCGTGCTCCTTCCACTTCGCCGGATCGGATGCGAGCGCGGCGGTGAGCGGCGTCGCGAAGAATCCGGGCGCGATCGCGTTCGCGTTCACCCCGTGGCGCGACCATGCCTCGGCCTGCGCGCGCGTGAGCTGCACCACGCCGGCCTTGGACGCGCCGTAGGGCGCGCCGTACATGAACGCGCGCACCGATTGCAGCGAGGCGACGTTGATGATGCGCCCCCAGCCGCGCTCGACCATCTTCGGCGCGAGCGCCTGCGCGAGGAAGAACGGCGCGTCGAGGTTGATGCGCATCGTGCGGTCCCAGTCCTCCTCGGTCACCTCGAGGATCGGCTTGCGCGGATTCACGCCGGCGGCCGAGACCAGGATGTCCGGCGCTCCGAAAGGCCGCGCGACGTCCTCCGCGCACTTGCGCAGCGCGGCGCGATCGGCGAGGTCCGCGGCGACGCATTCCGCGCGCCCCCCACCGGACGCGATCGCCTCGCGCGCCTCGGCGAGCTCCGCCGCCCTGCGCGCGACGAGCACGACGGCGGCGCCGGCGAGCGCGAGCGCTTGCGCGAAGCTGCGGCCGAGCCCCGAGCTCGCGCCCGTCACGACGGCGACGCGCCCGGACAGATCGAAGAGGTCCGCCACCGCCATCGCCTCAGCTCTCCACCGGCGCGCCGCGGTCGAAGCGCTCGCCCGGGAAGTACTTCTCGAGCCGGTCGTCGGCGGTGCGCGCGTGCGCCTCCATGCCCTCGAGCCGCGAGATGCGCGCCGTCACCTGCGCGATGTCGCGGTTCGCCGCGCGCGTCATGCGCTGCCACGTGACGGTCTTCAGGAACTTGTGCACCGACAGTCCCCCGGAATAGCGCGCCGCGCCCTTCGTGGGAAGGATGTGGTTCGGTCCCGAGGTCTTGTCGCCGAACGCGACCGTGGTCTCCTCGCCGAGGAAGAGCGAGCCGTAGCAGGTGAGGCGCGCGAGCCACCAGTCGAGGTCGCGCGCGTGCACCTCGAGGTGCTCCGGCGCATAGCGGTCCGACTGCCGCGCGATCTCCTCGCGCGATTCCGAGAACACGACCTCGCCATAGTCGCGCCACGCCGCGCCCGCCGCGTCGCGCGCGGTCGCCGGAAGCTTCGCGACCAGCTGCGGCACGAGGCGCATCGCCTCCTCCGCGAGCTTGCGCGAGGTGCTCATGAGCCACGCCGGCGACTCGTGTCCGTGCTCGGCCTGCCCCACGAGGTCGGAGGCGACGATCGCCGGATCCGCCGAGTCGTCGGCGATGATCGCCACTTCCGAGGGCCCCGCGAACACGTCGATGCCCACCTTCCCGTAGAGCATGCGCTTCGCCTCGGCGACGAACTTGTTGCCCGGGCCGACGATGATGTCCGCGGGCCTGCCGGTGAAGAGCCCGTAGGCCATCGCCGCGATCGCCTGCACGCCGCCGAGCGTCATGATGACGTCGGCGCCGGCGATCTTCATCGCGTAGAGGACGTCGGGATGGATTCCTTCGCCGCGGTAGGGCGTGGAGCAGGCGACGACGAAGGGGACGCCGGCCGCCTTGGCAGTCGCGATCCCCATGTACGCCGAGGCGATGTGCGCGTAGCGGCCGGTCGGAACGTAGCAGCCCGCGACGTTCACCGGAATGAGGCGCTGGCCGGCGGTGAGGCCGGGGTGCACCTCGACCGAGAACTCGTGCATCGACTCGCGCTGGGCCTCGGCGAAGCGGCGCACCCGCGCGGTCGCGAATTCGATGTCGCGCTTCACCTCGGCCGGAATGTCGCGCACCCGGCGCTCGATCGCCGCGGCGGTCATCACGATCTCGCCGCTCCAGCCGTCGAGCTTCGCGGCGTACTCGCGCACCGCCGCCTCGCCGCGCCGCTCGATCTCGGCGAGCATCTCCTCGACGACGCGCCGGGCGGTGCCGGTCTCGGTCTCGGGCGACTTGGTCGCCCGCTTCAGGTATTCGACAGC
>DATIZV010000120.1:0-2005 GCA_035516915.1 Usitatibacter sp.
CGCGCTGCTCGGCACCTCCGTGCCCATGCCGGTCGGCGACGCCTTCCTCGCCGCCGCCCGCGACGACTCCCCGGCGGCGCTCGACATGGAAGCCGTGTGGGGACACGCGCGCGACGTGCTCCTCGCGACGAGCGCCGTGCCCGGCGCCTCGCTCCTCGGCGGGAGCCGCCGGCTGAACGGCCGCTCGCGGCGCGGCGTGCTCGCGGCGGACCTGGGCGCCTGCGCCGCCTACCGGCCTGCCGATGAAAGCTTGCGATCGCTCGGCGTGCCGACGCTCGTGGTCGCCGGCACTCGCGACCAGATGACGCCCTGGAAGGCGGGGAAATCCGTGGCCGACCGCATTCCGGGCTCGCGCTTCGTGTCGCTCGACGCCGGCCACTCGATGATGGCCGAGGCGCCGCGCGCGACCTTGGTGGCGCTGCGCGAATTTCTTCCCGGCGATGGCCAGGCCGGGAAGGGGTGATGAACGCCGATGAACCCCTTCACAGCCGCTTCCCGCTTCAGTCCGCCGCGTCGGCGGCGGCCGCCGCAACCGACGCCGCATCGCGGGCACGGCCCTCTTCCTGCTGCAGGCGCCACATCTCGGCGAAGCGCCCGTTCGCCCCGAGGAGCTCGCGGAACGCGCCGCGCTCGACGATGCGGCCGTGGTCGAGCACGAGGATCTCGTCCGCGTCGACGATCGTGGAGAGCCGGTGCGCGATGACCAGCGTGGTGCGGTCGCGCGAGATCTCGGCGAGCTCGGCCTGGATCGACTTCTCGGTGTGCGAGTCGAGGGCCGAGGTCGCCTCGTCGAACACCAGGATCGGCGGGTCCTTGAGCACGGTGCGCGCGATCGAGACGCGCTGCTTCTCGCCGCCCGAGAGCTTGAGGCCGCGCTCGCCCACGGTGGTCTGCCAGCCCTGCGGAAGGCGCGCGATGAAGTCGGCGATGTGCGCCACGCGGGCCGCGTTCTCCACCGCCTCGCGGGTGGCGCCGGGATGCCCGTAGGCGATGTTGTAGTAGATCGTGTCGTTGAAGAGCACGGTATCCTGCGGCACCACGCCGATCGAGGTGCGGACGCTCGCCTGCGTCACGTCGCGCAGGTCCTGCCCGTCGATGGTGATGCGGCCGGCGTCGACGTCGTAGAAGCGGAAGAGGAGCCGCGCGAGCGTGGACTTCCCCGAGCCGCTCGCGCCCACCACCGCCACCTTTCGTCCGGCGGGAACGTCGAACGTCACGTCGTGCAGGATGCGACGGTTCGGGTCGTAGCCGAAGTCCACGTGCTCGAAGCGGACCGCGCCGCCCGCGACCGCGAGCGCCGCGGCGCCCGGCTTGTCCTCCACCTCGCGGTTCTCGGAGAGCAGCTTGAACATGCGCTCCATGTCGGTGAGCGCCTGCTTGATCTCGCGGTACATCACGCCGAGGAAGTTGAGCGGGATGTAGAGCTGGATGAGGAGCGCGTTCACCATCACGAGGTCGCCCAGCGTGAGGTGGCCGGCCACGATGCCCTCGGCCGCGCGCCACATGAGTAGCGCCACGGCGGTCGCGATGACGGCGGCCTGCACGGCGTTCAGCAGCCCCAGCGAGGTCTCGCTCGCGACCACCGCGTGCTCGTAGCTCTGCAGGTTGGCGTCGTAGCGGCGCGCCTCGTACGACTCGTTGCCGAAGTACTTGACCGTTTCGTAGTTGAGCAGGGAGTCGATCGCCCTGGTGTTGGCCTTCGAGTCCATCTCGTTCATCTGCCGCCGGTGCTTCGTGCGCCACTCGGAGATGGTGAAGGTGAGGCCGACGTAGATCGCGAGCGCCGCGACGGTGATGACGCCGAACCAGATGTCGAAGCGCACGACGAGGAAGCCCGTGACGAGCGAGATCTCGAGGAGCGTCGGCAGCACGCTGAACACCATGAACGAGAGCAGCGTCGAGATGCCGCGCGTGCCGCGCTCGATGTCGCGCGTGAGCCCGCCGGTCTGGCGCTCGAGGTGGAAGCGCAGCGAAAGCGCGTGCAGGTGGTGGAAGACCTCCAGCG
>DATIZV010000121.1:0-4145 GCA_035516915.1 Usitatibacter sp.
GACGAGTTCAAGAAGCTCGATACCGTCGTGTTCGGCGTCTCGCGCGACGACGTGCTCTCGCACCAGGCGTTCCGCGACGAGCACGGGCTCACCGTGAACCTGCTCGCCGACACCGAGGCCGAGGTGTGCAGGCTCTACCACGTGATCGAGGAGAAGATCGTCGACGGCCATGCGCGCTCGATCCTCCTGCGCTCGACCTTCGTGATCGACAAGAAGGGCGTCGTCCGCCACATCCTGCAGGACGTGAACCCGCGCGCGCACGTGGAGGAGGTGCTGAAGGTCTGCCGCCAGCTCAAGACCGCGGTCCATGCGAATTGACCCGGGCACCGTCGTGCGGCTCGCCTACGAGCTGCGCGACGCGGACGGCCACGCGCTCGAGGAGGAAGGCGCCGAGATGGAATATCTGCACGGCGGTTACGGCGGCATCTTCCCCAAGGTGGAAACGGCGCTGCAGGGCAAGCAGCAGGGCGACGAGATGAGCGTCACGCTCGAGCCCGACGATGCGTTCGGCGAATACGATGCGGAGCTGCTGCGCGTGGAGCCGCGCGAGCGCTTCCCGGAGACGCTCGAAATCGGCATGCGCTTCGAGGGCGTGCCGGGCGATCGCGAGGACGAGGCGCTCATCTACACGGTCACCGACATCACTCCCGAATCGGTCATCGTCGACGGCAACCATCCGCTGGCGGGCGAGCGCCTGTGGTTCCGCTGCTCGGTGCGTGGCGTGCGCGCGGCGACACCGGACGAGCTCACGCACGGGCATCCGCACGGGGGTTTGGGCGTCCACGCGCATTGACCTTGCTTCGCGCCCCGATCAGCGCACCATCGCCTCCAGGTGCGGATCGAAGCGGAAGAGCCGCGGGTCGGATGGATCGACGATGACCTCCACCCATCCCACGAGCGGGCTGCCGTAGGTTTCCAGTCGCGTGATGTTGTCGATCGGCGTGCCGTCCGCGTCGCGGAACGGCCAGTCGAGGCGATAGGCATGCGTGTCGCCGTGCACGAGGAGCACCGGGCGGCCGAAGCGCTTGCCGACGTCGGCGATCTCGCTGAGGAGGCCGCGGTAGACCGGCTTCGTCGTCGCCCACGGATCGGCCTGCATCGCGACGACGAGGCCGATGCCCTTCGCCGCGCGCGCCTCGCGCAGCGCCTCCTCGAGCCATTGGCGGTTCGCCTCCTCGCGGCACAGCGCTTCGCGATCGTTGCTCTCGTCGTAGCCGACGTTGTCGTGGCTTCCGGGGACGTCGAGCGTGACGAAGGTGACGCCGCCGCGTATCCACATGCGGTTCTCCGCGTGGGCCGCGCATCCGCACTCGGGCAGGACCGGCACGATGCACTGCGATTGCGCGCGCGTCGCCATCGGCGTTCGACCGAGGGAGCGGTCGGTGGAAAAGAAGATCTCGCGCATGCGCTCGAGGCGCTCGATGGGATCCATCGCGCCGTTGCTCTTGCGCCGGCAATCGGTCCAGTCGTTGTCGCCCGGCGTGAGGACGACGGGATGAAGCGAACGGTCGAACTCGGCCTTGCGCTCGAGGTAGAGCGCGTCGGTGCACGGGGAATTGCCGCCGGCCTTGATGTCGCCGACGTGGATCGCGAACGCGATCGGCTCGCGATCGAGGCGCCCGAGCATCGCGACGAAGGCCTTCTCCTCGCGCGCGTTGTACGGCGTATCGCCCATCACGGCGAAGCGGAAACCGCCGGGACCGGGCGGCGCGGGGGTGGCGCAGCCCGCTGCCGCGAGCGCGAGCATCGCGAGCGCGCTTGCCCACCTATTCATCCAGTGCCTTCCGCAGCCTGTAGAGAGCCTCGAGGGCCTCGCGCGGCGTCATCGCGTCGGGATCGAGCGCGGCGAGGGCGTCGAGCGCGGCGTGCGCGGGCTCGGGGCTCGGCTCGGCAGGCGCGGCGAACAGGTCCGGCTGAGAGGAGGCGGGTCGCAACCGCGCCTCGAGCTCCCCGAGGCGGCGACGCGCGGCGCGCACGACCTCCTTCGGAATCCCGGCGAGGTGCGCGACGTGGATGCCGTAGGATCGGTCCGCGGGGCCGGCCTCGAGGCGATGCAGGAACACGATGCGGTCCCGGTGCTCGATCGCGTCGAGGTGGACGTTCGCGACGTTCGGCAGCGCGCCGGCGAGCTGCGTGAGCTCGAAGTAGTGCGTCGCGAAGAGCGTGTAGCAGCGCACCGATTCCGCGAGGTGGCGCGCGATCGCGTAGGCGAGCGCGAGGCCGTCGAAGGTCGAGGTGCCGCGCCCGATCTCGTCCACGAGCACCAGGCTTCTCGGCGTCGCGTTGTTGAGGATCGTCGCCGCCTCGGTCATCTCGACCATGAACGTGGACCGTCCCCCGGCGAGGTCGTCGGAGGCGCCGATGCGGGTGAAGATGCGGTCGATCGGCCCGAGGCAAGCCGATTTCGCCGGCACGTACGAGCCGCAGAAGGCGAGGAGCGCGATCTGCGCGACCTGCCGCATGTACGTCGACTTGCCGCCCATGTTCGGGCCGGTGATGAGCAGCAGCTGGCGCGAGCGCGCGAGGCTCGTGTCGTTGGGAATGAAGTGCTCGACCTGGCTTTCCACCACGAGGTGGCGGCCCTCGGCGATCTCGATGCGCTCCTCGGTGGTGAACTCCGGACGCGCGAGGTTCAGCGCCTCGGCGCTCGCGGCGAGCGAAGCGAGGGCGTCGAGCTCGGCCGCGGCCTCGGCGATCGCCTGCAGGCGCGCGATGTGGCGGCCGAGCGCGCCGAGGAGATCCTCGTAGAGCGCCTTCTCCTTCGCGAGCGCCCGCTCGCCCGCGGCGAGCGCCTTGTCCTCGAAGGCCTTGAGCTCGGGCGTGATGAAGCGCTCCGCGTTCTTCATCGTCTGCCGGCGCTTGTACTCCACCGGCACCTTGTCGAGCTGGCCCTGCGTCACCTCGATATAGAAGCCGTGCACCCGGTTGTACTCGACGCGCAGGTTGGGGATGCCGGTGCGGGTGCGCTCGCGCTTTTCCATCTCGAGCAGGAAGGCGCTCGAATCCTCCTGGATCGCGCGCAGCTCGTCGAGCTCCGGGTCGCGTCCCGGGCGGATCACGCCCCCGTCGCGCACCATCGCCGCCGGCTCGTCGTGCAGCGTGCGCGCGAGCTCGGCATGCGCTTCGTCGGCGGGGGCGAGCGCCGGCGCGAGGGACTCGAGCGCGGGATGCGCGCTCGCCGAGAGCGCCTCGTGGAGCGCAGGGAGCGCGGCGAGGGTGTCCCGCAAGCCCGCGAGGTCGCGCGGCCGGGCGCTCGCGAGGGCGATGCGCGCGGTGATGCGCTCCACGTCGCACCAGGTGCCGAGGAGCTCGCGCACGCGGGGATGGCGCAGCGGCGAGGCGGCGTCGAGCAGTGCGCCGATCGCGGCATGTCGCCGGCCGGGCACCGTGGGATCGCGCAGCGGATGGTGCAGCCAGTGGCGCAGGCGCCGTCCGCCCATCGAGGTCGCCGTGCGGTCGAGGAGCGAGAGGAGCGTGGGCGCCTCGGCGCCGCCCAACGTCTCGCTGATCTCGAGGTTCCTGCGCGTGGGCGCATCCATCGCGACGAGCTCGCTCTCGCGCTCGACCCGCAGCCCCGTCACGTGCGGCAGGGCGGACTGCTGCGTGTGCCGGCAGTAGGCGAGGAGGGCGCCCGCGGCGCCGATCGCGAGGTCCATCCCTTCGCATCCGTATCCGCCGAGGTCCGCCGTGCCGAATTGCCGCGCGAGGTCGCGCCGCGCGGCCGCCGCGTCGAACTGCCACGCGTCGACGCGTTTCACGGCCGTGCCGGGCCGCGCGGGAATGGCCGATTCCGCCGAGGACAGGAGCTCGGCGGGCTGCAGGCGCTCGAGCTCGGCCGCGAGGCGCTCCGCGGGGATTTCCGCGATGCGCAAGCTTCCGCTCGCGAGCGCGATCCAGGCGAGACCGGCCGCGGGGCCTGCCAGGTTCACCGCCGCGAGCAGGCTCTCGCGGGTGGGAGCGAGGAGCGAGGAGTCGGTGAGCGTTCCGGGCGTGACGATGCGGGTCACCTTGCGGTCGACCGGCCCCTTGGAGGTCGCCGGATCGCCCACCTGCTCGCAGATCGCCACCGATTCGCCCATCTTCACGAGCTTCGCGAGGTACTGCTCGGCCGCGTGGTAGGGCACGCCCGCCATGCGGATCGGCTC
>DATIZV010000122.1:0-11014 GCA_035516915.1 Usitatibacter sp.
CGAGGGGGCCGAACTTCTTGAATTTGATCTTGCCGTCCTGCGGCTTCCTGCGCTCGGAGATGTCGAGGTCGCACATGATCTTCAGGCGCGTCACCAGCGGGTTTCGGTACGCCGCCGGCACCTCGATGTAGTTCGTGAGCGAGCCGTCCTTGCGGAAGCGGATGCCGGTCCTGCCCTTGCCCGGCAGCGGCTCGATGTGGATGTCGGACGCGCCCTGCTGGTAGGCGTCGACGATGATCTTGTTCACGAGCTTCACGAGCTCGTTGTCGGCCGCGGCGGAGACGTCGTCCACGCCGCCCGCGGCGCCCTCCTCGTCCTCGTCCAGGCCCTGCAGGAGCTCGCCGATCGATTCGCCGCCGCCCGGGCCCTCGGCCCCGAAGAACTGGTCGAGCGTCTGGCGGAAATCGCGCTCGGTGGTCACCTTGTAGAGGATGCGCGAGCGCGGGAACACGTTGTCGACCATGCGCGAGTTGCGCACGCGCTCCGGATCCGTCGACATCACAATGACACCCTTGGATCCCTCCTCGATCGGGATCCAGTGGTTCGCCTCGGCGTAGTCGCGCTTGATGTTCTTGAGGAGGTCCGGCGGCTTGATGCGGTCGGGCTTGAACGGCTCGAACTCGACCCCGAAGAACTTGGCGAGCGCGGCGCCGATCGCCGGCGGCTTCACCTGGAACTCCTCGACCAGGATGTCCTCGACGTTCTTGTTCTTGCGGCGCGCGGCCTTGGTCGCGAGCTCGAGCTCGCCCGCGGCGATCACGTTGTCGATCACCAGGTACTCGAACTTCGACTGGATCGCGCCGGGCATCTGCTGGCGCACCCGGAACGCGATCGCGAGCGTCTTCGCGAGCTCCACGATGCCCTCGTCGTGCAGCGACGAGAAAGGCTGGCCGGCGAGGTTGTTGATGAGCTGCAGCACGCCCATCAGCTCGGTGCCCGAGTCGCCGCCGAGGATCGGCGCGATCAGCATCTGGCGCGAGCGGTAGCCGGTGCGCTGGTCGACCGCCTTCAGGAACGAGAGGTTCGGCGAGAACTGCTTGAGCTCCGCGTCGTCGTAGACGTCCTTGATGTTCATGTGCCGCTTGTGCAGCGCGGAGAAGCCGGCGAGCGAGGATTCGGAGATCGGCAGCTTGATGTCCTTGAACGAGTTCAAGCCGGTCTTCACCTTCGACACGATCGACCCGCCGTCCTCGCTCGCGATGTAGACCGTCATCCGGTCGGCCTCGAAGAGCTGGCAGATGTCGCGCGAGACGTCGAGGATGATCTCGTCGATGTTCGCGGTGGAGTGGATGCGGTTGGTGACCGCCTGCAGCTTCTTCGAGAACGCGAGCTTCACGCTCATGTCCGCGACGTTCTGCGTGCCGGCCTGGATCTTGGGTTCGAGGACTGCGCTCATGGTTGTACCTGCGGGATGGGTTGCCTGCTACAGCGAGAATTCCTGGTTGTTCTCGAGCATGCGCGGGCTCCAGCGCCCGGCCGCCTTTTCGATCTCCTGCATCGTGAGCGCACCTTCGCCCGGCTTCAAGTGGGTGATGAACACCTCGGGGCTCGCGCGCATCTTGGCGAGCTCCCCGGCGAGCATGTCGGGACACAGGTGCTTCGAGGCGGTGGCGATGTCGCGCTCCTTGTTCGAGAAGGCGGTCTCGATGATGAGGTACTTCACGTCCGGCGTGCGGTTCACCGCCTCCCAGAGGGCGTCGTTGGGCGCCGTGTCGCCGCTGTAGACGAGGGCGGCCTTCGCGGTCTGCAGGACGTAGCCGACCGCCGGCACCGTGTGGTTGGCCGGGATCGGCGTGAAGCGGCGCCGCCCGAGCGTGATCGTCGCGCCCGGGACGATCTCGCGGTAGACCATGAAGGGCCGCTCGGCGTCGGGGATCTGGGTGAAGTCGGGCCAGATCTTCCAGTTGAAGAGGTGGGCGCGCAGGATGTCGAGCGTCTCCTTGATGCCGTACACCACGATCGGCGAGGAGCGCATCCAGCACACCGTGTCCACCAGGAAGGGGATGCTCGCGACGTGATCGAGGTGCGAATGCGAGACGAAGATGTGGTCGATCTTCGCGAGCGCTTCGAGCGAGAGGTCCCCGACGCCCGTGCCCGCGTCGACGAGCACGTCGTCGTCGACGAGGAGCGAGGTGGTGCGCAGCCCCCCGCCGATGCCCCCGCTGCACCCCAGTACCCTGATCCGCATCTCCTGTCCCCGGGCCGAGGCGGCCTTCTTCCGGCCTCCCGCCGCGACCGCCGGTCGCGACAGGGACCGGAGCGTCGCTCCATTATCGGAGAACGTTACCATGGGGACTGTGCGCCATTCCACACGGGGCGCACGGCACATCCGGCGCCGCCGTGCGGCGCGTGAAAAGGGGCCGATCCACGGCCCGGCTTCACGGCTTGTAGAAGAACTCCATCTTCACGCCGGCGATCTCGATGAGGTCGTGGTCGCCGAGCGCGTGCGCCTGGCCGCCGAGCGAGGCGCCGTTCAGGGTCGGGTACGTGGCGCCCTCGACGTGCGTGATGAAATAGCCGTTCGGTCGTTTCGTGATCACCGCCACCTGCACGCCGGGCTTGCCGACGGTCGTGAGGTTCTTGGTGAGGTCGAGGGTCTTCCCCGCGGCCGCGCCCGACAGCACCTGGATCGCGGCCTCGCGCAGCCCTCCGGCCGCGCCGGGCGCGGCAGCCGGTGCCGCGGGAGCGGGCGGCGGCGCGGACGGCGCGGGAGCGGGCGGCGTGGTGGTCGTCGGGCCGCCGGCGGCGGGCGCCCCCTGCTTCAGCTGCTCGGCCGACATGGCCTTCAGGTTGGTCTGCGTGTCGCCCATGGCCTTCTCCGGCGGCGGCCCCGCCTTCGCCGGGTTGCGGATGATCATGGTCTTCTCGAAGTCGGCCGCGGTCGCCTGCTGCGGCGCGTCGTTGAAGTACTTGAGCTTGTGCTTGCCGATCTCGACCACGTCGTTGTTCTGCAGGAAGTGCTTCTTGATGGGCTTGCCGTTCACCATCGTCCCGTTGGTGCTGCCCAGGTCCTCGATGAACGAGTCGTTGAGGATGGTGATGATCGCCGCGTGCTCGCCGCTCACCGCGAGGTTGTCGATCTGGATGTCGTTGTGGGGCTTGCGCCCGATGAGAGTCCGCTCCTTGGAGAGCGTGTACTCCTTGAGCACCTGCCCGTCGACGCTGAGGATGAGCTTGGCCATGGTCGTTTTCCTTGGGTGTTACCGGAAGAGTGCCTTCAGGCGGGCGAGCCAACCGCGCTCGATGCCGAAGGGCTCCGCGACGCGGATGAGCATCGCCGAAATGTTGTCGCGGCCGCCGTTGTCGTTGGCCGCCTGCACCAGCTGCTGAACCGTGAGGCTCGGGTTGGACTTGAGCGTGATGAGGGTGAGGCGGATCTCCTCGTCCTCCACCATGTCCGACAGGCCGTCCGAGCACAGCAGGTAGAGGTCGTCGGGCTGCGCCTCGTGCACGTGGATCTCCGGCTCCACGCCCGGATCGATCCCGAGCGCCCGCGTGACGAGGTTCTTGTTCTGCGAGAGCTTCGCCTCTTCCGGCGTGATGAGCCCGGAGTCGAGCTGCTCCTGGAGCAGGGAATGATCGCGGGTCACCTGCTCCATCGATTCGCCGCGCAGCCGGTACAGGCGCGAGTCGCCGATGTGCGCCACGGCGACGAAGTTGTCGTAGAAGAGGCTCATCACCAGCGTGGTGCCCATGCCCGCGCACTCGGGATTGTTCTGCGACGTGGTGAAGATCGCGGCGTTGGCGCGCTCGATCTGCTCGCGGATCAGGCGCTCGGCGAGGCCCTTCGCCTCGTCGCGGGCGAGGCGCTCCACGGCGCGCGGATTCCACGCCTCCACGAGCCCCTCGCTGATGAGGGACGTCGCCATGCCGCTCGCCACCTCCCCCGCGTTGTAGCCGCCCATGCCGTCGGCCAGCACGTAAAGCCCGATCTCCGGGCGCGATTCGATGCAGTCCTCGTTGTGATCGCGTACCCTTCCCGGATCGGTGAGGCTCGCCGCCGGCAGCGCCTGCGCGAGGTTCATCGAAGCCCCCGCACCAGGGCCGCATCGGCCGTTACCCGGCTTTCCTCCCTGTCGCCGTGCGCTCGTTCTTCCATGCCGTTTCCGGTTGTTGTCGTTCGATGCGCTCTTCGGGCACGTCCCGCGTTCCGGGCCGCGCGCGGCCCCCCTCGGCCAAAAGCGCGCAAAAACACGGATTTATAATAACTTAAAAAGCTTTTTTCAGAAACAATCCCGCTTCCGTCGCGATGTACCTGAATTACCGGGAATATCCGCGCCGGAGAGCCGGTATTTCGCGCGCCGCCGCGATTTCGTCCGCGACGGCAAAATTCCTTTTCCGCCGGAGCTTTCCGATCGCGCCGCGAGTCATTATACGATTGGGTTTTCGGCACCGAGACCGCACATGGACCGCCTGCAAGACGTCGATCCGCTGGAGACGCGCGAATGGGTCGATTCGCTCGAGGCCGTGCTCGAAGTGGAGGGCCCCGAGCGCGCCCACTTCCTCCTCGAGCAGCTGGTCGACAAGGCGCGTCGCTCCGGCGCGTACCTGCCGTACAGCGCGAACACGGCGTACATCAACACGATCCCGCCGCACCTCGAGGAGCACATGCCGGGCGATGCGGCGATCGACCACACGCTGCGCTCGATCGTGCGCTGGAACGCGGTGGCGATGGTGCTGCGCGCGGGCAAGAAGAACCTGGAGCTGGGCGGCCACATCGCGAGCTTCGCTTCGGCGGCGACGCTCTACGACGTCGGCTTCAACCATTTCTGGCGCGCTCCCGACGAGTCGCACGGCGGCGACCTCGTGTACATGCAGGGCCACTCCTCGCCCGGCGTGTATGCGCGCGCGTTCCTCGAGGGACGCCTCACCGAGGAGCAGCTCGACAACTTCCGCCAGGAGGTGGACGGGCGCGGCATCTCGTCGTATCCGCACCCCTGGCTGATGCCGGACTTCTGGCAGTTCCCGACGGTGTCGATGGGCTTGGGCCCGATCCAGTCGATCTACCAGGCGCGGTTCCTGCGCTATCTGGAGGGCCGCGGCATCGCCAAGACGTCGGAGCGGCGCGTGTGGGCGTTCATGGGCGACGGCGAGATGGACGAGCCCGAATCCATGGGCGCGATCGGCATGGCGGCGCGCGAAGGGCTCGACAACCTGATCTTCGTGGTGAACTGCAACCTGCAGCGCCTCGATGGCCCGGTGCGCGGCAACGGCAAGATCATCCAGGAGCTCGAGGCCGATTTCCGCGGCGCCGGATGGAACGTGATCAAGGTGATCTGGGGCTCGTACTGGGATCCGCTCCTCGCGCGCGACCAGGATGGCCTCCTCCAGCGCCGCATGGAGGAAGCGGTCGACGGCGAGTACCAGAAGTTCAAGAGCCGCGACGGCGCATACGTGCGCGAGCATTTCTTCGGCAAGTATCCCGAGCTCAAGGCGCGCGTCGCGAACATGTCGGACGAGGACATCTGGCGCCTGAACCGCGGCGGCCACGACCCGCACAAGATCTACGCCGCCTACGCCGCGGCCATGAAGCACCGCGGCCAGCCCACGGTGATCCTCGCGAAGACCGTGAAGGGCTACGGCATGGGCGCGGTGGGCGAAGGCAAGAACATCGCGCACCAGCAGAAGAAGATGCCCAACGAGGCGCTGCGCCAGTTCCGCGACCGGTTCAACATCCCGATCGCGGACGACAAGCTCGAGGAGATCCCCTACTACCGGCCGCCCGAGAAGTCGGTCGAGATGCAATACCTGCGCGAGCTGCGTGCGAAGCTCGGCGGGTCGCTCCCGCAGCGCCGGCGCAAGAGCCGCTCGCTCGAGTCGCCGAAGCTCGAGGCCTTCAGGCCGGTGCTCGAGGCGACCGCCGAAGGCCGCGAGATCTCGACCACGATGGCGTTCGTGCGCTGCCTCGGCATCCTCGTGAAGGACAAGAACGTGGGGCGCAACGTCGTGCCCATCGTTCCGGACGAGTCGCGCACCTTCGGCATGGAAGGCCTCTTCCGCCAGCTCGGCATCTACTCCGCCGTCGGGCAGCTCTACGAGCCCGAGGACAGCGACCAGCTGATGTTCTACAAGGAGGACCGCGGCGGCCAGATGCTGCAGGAAGGCATCAACGAGGCGGGCGCGCTCTGCTCCTGGATGGCGGCGGCCACGTCGTACTCGAACAACGACGTGCCGATGATCCCCTTCTACATCTTCTACTCGATGTTCGGCCTGCAGCGCACCGGCGACCTCGTGTGGGCCTCCGGGGACATCCGCGCGCGCGGCTTCCTGCTGGGCGGCACTTCGGGCCGCACCACGCTCAACGGCGAGGGCCTGCAGCACGAGGACGGGCACAGCCAGGTGCTCTCCTCGGTGATCCCCAACTGCATCTCCTACGATCCGACGTTCGGCTTCGAGGTCGCGGTGATCCTGCAGGACGGACTGCGGCGCATGGTGCAGGAGCAGGAGGACGTCTTCTACTACATCACGCTCCTCAATGAGAACTATCCCCATCCCGCGCTCCCCGACGGCGCGCGCGAGGGAATCCTCCGGGGGATGTACAAGCTCGTCGACGCCGGGGCGGCCAAGGGCCCGCGCGCGCAGCTCCTCGGCAGCGGCTCGATCCTGCGCGAGGCGCTCGCGGCGCGCGAGCTCCTGCAGGACGACTGGGGCGTGGCGGCCGACGTGTGGAGCTGCCCGAGCTTCACCGAGCTGCGCCGCGAAGGGCTCGCCGCGGCGCGGTGGAACATCCTGCATCCCACCGAGAAGCCGCGCGTGTCGTACGTCGAGCAGTGCCTCGGCCCGACGAAGGGACCGGTCGTCGCGGCGACCGACTACATCCGCACGTTCGCCGACCAGATCCGCGAGTTCGTGCCGCGCCGCTACAAGGTGCTCGGCACCGACGGGTTCGGCCGCAGCGACTCGCGCGCGAACCTGCGCCGCTTCTTCGAGGTGAACCGCTACTACATCGCCCTCGCCGCCCTGCGCGCGCTCGCCGAGGACGGCGAGGTTCCCGCGGCGAAGGTCGCGGAGGCGCTGAGGAAATACGGCATCGATCCGGAGAAGCCCGCGCCCTGGACGGTGTAGCGCCCCGGACGGCGACAAGAACAACGAACAGGAGAATACGTGGCGGCCATCGAGGTGAAGGTCCCCGACATCGGCGACTTCAAGGACGTGCCGGTGATCGAGGTGCTGGTGAAGGCGGGCGACGCCGTGAAGAAGGACGACTCCCTCGTCACGCTCGAGAGCGACAAGGCGACGATGGAAGTGCCGGCGCCCTCGGCCGGAACGGTGAAGGAGGTGCGGATCAAGGTCGGCGACAAGGTGAGCGAGGGAAGCCAGATCCTCGTGCTCGAGGGCGCCGAGGCGACGAAGCCCGCGCAGGCCGCGAAGTCGGCGGCACCCGCTGCTGCGGCTCCTTCCCCTGCCCCTGCCGCAACCGCCGCGACTTCCGCGCCCGCGCCGCGCCCCCCCGCACCGCCGGCCGTCTCGCCCGCGCCCACCGCCGCCCCCGCGCCGGCGCGCGAATCCGCGCCGCCCGGCGAAGCCGAGACGGAGCACGAGCGCGAGGGCGTTCCCCCCCATGCGAGCCCGGGAGTGCGCCGCTTCGCGCGCGAGCTCGGCGTCGACCTCACGCGCGTGACCGGATCGGGGCCCAAGGGCCGCATCCTCAAGGAGGACGTGCAGGGTTTCGTCAAGCAATCGCTCGCCGGCGGCCCCGGCCTCGGGATTGCCGGGGCGGGCTCCCCAGGCGGCAGTCTGGCGGAGCTGGGCCTGCCCGCATGGCCGAAGGTCGACTTCGCGAAGTTCGGCCCGGTGGACACGCAGCCGCGCACGCGCATCCAGAAGATCTCGGCGCCCGCGCTCGCGCGCAACTGGGTGATGATCCCGCACGTCACGCAGTTCGACGAGGCCGACGTCACCGAGCTCGAGGCGTTCCGCCAGCGCGTGAACGAGGAGAACGCCAAATCGGGCGCGAAGGTCACCATGCTCGCGTTCCTCGTGAAGGCCGCGGTCGCCGCGCTGCAGAGGTTCCCGACGCTCAACAGCTCGCTCGACGGGGAAAGCCTGGTCCTCAAGCGCTATTGGCACATCGGCTTCGCGGCCGACACGCCGCAGGGGCTCGTGGTGCCCGTGATCCGCGACGCGGACCGCAAGGGCGTGATCGAGATCGCGAAGGAAGCCGCGGAGCTCGCGGCGAAAGCGCGCGACGGCAAGCTCGCGCCGACCGACATGCAGGGCGGCACGTTCTCGATCTCGTCGCTCGGCGGCATCGGAGGGACGTCGTTCACGCCGATCATCAACGCGCCCGAGGTCGCGATCCTCGGCGTGTCGAAGGCATCGATGAAGCCGGTGTGGAACGGGCATGAATTCGCGCCGCGCCTCATCCTTCCCCTCTCGCTCTCCTACGACCATCGCGTGGTCGACGGCGCGCTCGGCGCGCGCTTCACCGCCTACCTCGCCCAGGTGCTCTCGGACCTGCGGCGCGGGCTCCTCTAGGAGCGCGCCGTGGCCGCCATCGAGATCCGCGTCCCGGACATCGGCGACTTCAAGGACGTGCCCGTCATCGACGTGCTGGTGAAGCCGGGCGACGCCGTGAAGAAGGAAGACTCGCTCGTCACGCTGGAGAGCGACAAGGCGACGATGGACGTGCCCACTCCGCACGCCGGCCGCGTGAAGGAGCTGCGCGTGAAGGTGGGCGACAAGGTGTCGCAGGGATCGATCATCGCGGTGCTCGAGGCGCAAGAGGCGGCGAAGGTCGCCCAGTCCGACGTCCCCGACAACATGCTCGCGCCGGGGGCGCAAGGGCGCGACGCGGCGGCAGCGACCACCGCATCCTCCGACGCGAAGGCGCTCGCGGGCGCGATCGCCCAGCAGGGCGCGAAATCGGTGCGCGAGGCGCTCACCTCCACGCTCGCGAGCCTCGACGCCGACCTGCACGCCGAAGTGCTGGTCCTCGGCGCGGGACCCGGCGGATACACCGCGGCGTTCCGCGCGGCAGACCTCGGCAAGAAGGTCGTGCTCGTCGAGCGCTATCCGAACCTGGGCGGCGTCTGCCTCAACGTCGGATGCATCCCGTCGAAGGCGCTGCTCCACGCCGCGCGCGTCATCGCCGAGGCCGGGGAAATGGGCGAGCTCGGCGTTTCCTTCGGCAAGCCCAAGGTGGACCTCGCGAAGCTGCGGGCATGGAAGGACGGCGTCGTCGCGAAGCTCACCAAGGGACTCGCGCAGCTCGCGAAGGCGCGCAAGGTGACGGTGCTCGAGGGCACGGGCACGTTCGCCTCGCCCCATTCCCTCGAGGTGCAGGGCAAGGACGGACGCAAGGTCGTGTCCTTCGATCACTGCATCGTCGCCGCGGGATCGCAGTCGGCACGCATCCCGGGCCTGCCCTACGACGATCCGCGGCTCATGGACTCCACGGGCGCGCTCGAGATCGAAGAGGTGCCGAAGCGCCTGCTCATCATCGGCGGCGGCATCATCGGCCTCGAGATGGCGACCGTGTACGACGCGCTCGGCTCGAAGGTGACGGTGGTCGAGTTCATGGACCGCCTGATCCCGGGCGCCGATCCGGACATCGTGAAGCCGCTCGCACGCCGCATCGAGAAGCGCTACGAGAAGATCCTGCTGAAGACCCGGGTCGCGAAGATCGATGCGGCGAAAGAAGGGCTGCGCGCCACGTTCGAGGCCGCGGACGGCGGCTCCGCGCCTTCGCCGGAGACCTACGACCGGGTGCTCCTCGCCGTCGGCCGCCGGCCGAACGGCCATCGCATCGGCGCGGAGAAGGCCGGCGTGAACGTGAACGAGCGCGGCTGGATCCCGGTCGACCGGCAGATGCGCACCAACGTGCCGCACATCTTCGCGATCGGGGACATCGTGGCCGAGCCGATGCTCGCGCACAAGGCGACGCACGAAGGCAAGCTCGCCGCCGAGGTCATCGCCGGCATGGAGCACCACGCCTGGGAGGCGCGCACCATCCCGAGCGTCGCCTACACCGATCCCGAGGTCGCATGGATGGGGCTCTCCGAGCCCGAGGCGAAGGCGCGCGGCATCGAATACGACAAGGCGGCGTTCCCGTGGGCCGCGAGCGGGCGCGCGCTCGGCATGGCGCGCGACGAGGGGCTCACGAAGCTCCTCTTCGAGAAGGGAACGAAGCGCATCCTCGGCGCCGGCATCGTCGGCGTGAACGCGGGCGAGCTCATCGCCGAGACCGTGCTCGCGCTGGAGATGGGCGCGGACGCCGAGGACATCGGCCTCACCATCCATCCCCATCCGACCCTCTCCGAAACGATCTTCTTCGGCGCGGAGATGGCCGAGGGCACGATCACGGACCTCATGCCGGCCCGGCCGCGCGAGAGCTGAAGCGGCGCGAATGGAAGACCCGAAGGCGTGGGGAGAAGAGGCGCGTGCGGTGTTCGCCGGCGCCCGCGACCCGGCCCGGCTCGCGGCGGCCGTCGTGAGATTCCATCGCACCGTGGATGCGGTGATGGACGCGACGGTGGGCGGCCATGCGCTGCGCCTCGCGTGCTCGCGCGGGTGCAGCCATTGCTGCCACCTGCGGGTCGCGGTGCAGCCCCACGAAGCCTTCGCGCTCGCCGCATGGATCCGGCGCCGTTTCGACCCGGCACGGCTCGCCGCCGTCCTCGCACGCCTGCGCGAGAACGTGGCGCGCACGAAGTCGCTCGGCGTCGAGGGCCGCAAGCGCGCGAACCTCGCCTGCGCGCTCCTCGCGGCGGACGGAACCTGCTCGGCGTACGAAGCACGGCCCGCGCAATGCCGGCGCTACCATTCGACTCGGCTCGCGACCTGCGAGGCGTTCCACGCGAACCCGTCGGACGAATCGCTCGAGTCTCCGATGCACGAGGCGCTCGCGCACAACGCGGCGGTGATCATCACGCAGGCGCAGCATGCGGTCCGCGCTCAGGAACTCGACGCCGAGAACGCCGACCTCAACCTGGCGCTGCTCGAAGCGCTGGAAAATCCCAAGGCGTGGAAGCGGTGGAAGGACGGCAAGAAGCCCTTCGTGGGGGCGTGAGGC
>DATIZV010000123.1:0-3891 GCA_035516915.1 Usitatibacter sp.
AGGAGATCGCCGAGCTCGAGAAGCTGGGCGTGGACGTGCGCAGCCGCCTGCGCAT
Organism: Usitatibacter sp.; assembly: GCA_035516915.1. GTDB lineage: Bacteria > Pseudomonadota > Gammaproteobacteria > Burkholderiales > Usitatibacteraceae > Usitatibacter. The sequence continues at coordinate 56 of DATIZV010000123.1, forward strand.
CTCGGAGGCGTGCGCGCTGATCCTGCCCTACCACATCGCGATCGACCAGGCGCGCGAGCGCGCGAAGGGCGAGGCGAAGATCGGCACGACCGGGCGCGGCATCGGCCCCGCGTACGAGGACAAGGTCGCGCGGCGCGCGATCCGCGTGCAGGACCTCTACACGCGCGAGCGCTTCGCGGCGAAGCTGGGCGAGGTCCTCGACTACCACAACTTCGTGCTGCGCAACTACTTCAAGGTCGAGCCGATCGACTTCCAGAAGACGCTCGACGAGACGCTGGTGCTCGCCGAGCGCCTCGGCCCGATGGTCGCGGACGTCTCGAGCGAGGTGAACGCGTTGATCCGCGCCGAGAAGCCGATCCTCTTCGAGGGCGCGCAGGCGGCGCTGCTCGACGTGGACCACGGCACGTATCCCTTCGTGACCTCGTCCAACTGCGTCGCGGGCCAGGCGGCCGCAGGCGCGGGCGTCGGGCCGGGACAGCTGCATTACGTGCTCGGCGTGGCGAAGGCCTACGCGACGCGCGTCGGGGCGGGCCCGTTCCCGACCGAGCTCGACGACGAGATCGGCGAGCGCCTGCGCGTGAAGGGGAACGAATACGGTTCGGTGACGGGACGTCCGCGGCGCTGCGGTTGGTTCGATGCGGCCGCGTTGAAGCGCGCGGTGCAGCTGAACGGCATCGGCGGGCTGTGCATCACGAAGCTCGACGTGCTCGACGGCCTCGACAAGGTGCGCGTCGCAGTCGGGTACAAGGTGGCGGGCGGCGGGCGGCGCGACATCCTGCCGGTGGGCGCGGAAGCGCTCGCGATCTGCGAGCCGATCTACGAAGAGCACGCGGGCTGGAAGGAGAGCACCGTCGGCGTGAAGCGCTACGGGGAGCTTCCCGCGAACGCGCGCGCCTACCTCGAGCGCTTGCAAGGGCTGGTGGGCGCCCCCATTTCGATCATCTCGACGGGACCGGACCGCGAGGAAACGATCGTCCTGCGCCATCCCTTCGAATGAATCCTGGTGCCCGGAACGGCGTGGACACGATTCCCGGAGACATCTTCACCGAGCCGGAGAACGTCGACCCCGACACCCTGGCCAATCTCGGGCCCTTGCGGCGTCTCGCAGGCATCTGGGAAGGTCGCAAGGGCGTGGATGTGAATCCGAAGGCCGACGGCCCCGAACGCAGGGAATACACCGAACGCATCGAGCTGCAGCCCATCGACCATCAACTCAACGGGCCGCAGCTCTTCTACGGCCTGCGGTATCACACCCATATCCTGGCCACCGACGAGGACGCGACCTTTCACGATCAGGTCGGTTATTGGCTTTGGGAGCCTGCGACCGGGTTGATCCTGCAGACATTGGCCATCCCGCGCGGACAGGTCGCGATGGCGGCGGGCCACGCCACGCCGGATGCGAACCGACTGGTATTGACGGCGATGCGCGGCGACACCAAATATGGCATCTGTTCCACCGCTTTTCTGGAACAGGCCTTCCGTACCGACTCCTACCGGATAGAGGTCACTTTCGATTCCGGTGGAGGCTGGAGCTACGTCCAGGAGACGATGCTGCTGGTGCGCGGGCGCTCCGAACCGTTCGAGCATCGGGATGCCAACGCCCTTACGAAAGTCGCGGAGCCTACGCCCAATCCGCTGGTGCTGCGGGGCAGGACTTAGTGCCCGCCGCGTGCGCGAAGAAATGTCGGCAAGCGACGCCCTTCGGCCGGCGAGCAAGGAATGGATGGTGCCCAGAAGAGGACTCGAACCTCCACGGTTTTACCCGCCAGTACCTGAAACTGGTGCGTCTACCAATTCCGCCATCTGGGCCGCGGAAACACGAAATTTTACCTTGTAGGGCGGCGGATTGTCCAACAAAACCAGGGGCCTGAAGGCCTATCCCACCGAGATCCCGAGCCGCGAGGAAGTGCTGGAGCTGCTCGCGGAAGCCGGCATTCCCGTTGCGCAGGAAGACCTCTTCGCGCAGCTCTCCGTGCACGGGGAAGCCGAGCGCGAAGGCCTCGAGCGGCGCCTCGCCGCGATGGAGCGCGACGGCGAGATCCTGCGCAATCGCCGCGGCGCGCTGATCCTTCCCGACAAGGCCGGCCTCATCAAGGGCAAGGTGATCGGCCACCCCGACGGCTTCGGCTTCCTCAAGCCCGAGGACGGCCGCGACGACCTCTTCCTCGAGCCGCGCCAGATGCACAAGGTGCTGCACGGCGACGTGGTGCTCGCCCGCGTGACCGGCGTCGACCGGCGCGGACGGCTCGAGGCCGGCGTGGTCGACGTGCTCGAGCGCGCCAACAAGAAGGTCGTCGGCCGGCTCTTCATCGAGCACGGCGTCGCGTTCGTGGTCGCCGAGAACAAGCGCATCAGCCAGGACATCCTGATCATGCCCGAGTCGCTCGACGGGGCGAAGGTCGGGCAGGTGGTGGTCGCGGAGATCGTCGAGCAGCCGACGAGGAACGCCGAGCCCATCGGGCGCGTCGTCGAGGTGCTCGGCAACTACGCCGATCCCGGAATGGAGATCGAGATCGCGCTGCGCAAGCACGATCTGCCCTACGAGTGGCCGGAGTCGGCGCTCGGTGAGGCCCGGAAGCTGCCGAAGGGCGTCGCCGCGAGGGACCTCAAGGGCCGCAGGGACCTGCGTGCGCTTCCGTTCGTCACCATCGACGGAGAGACCGCGAAGGATTTCGACGACGCCGTCCATTGCGAGGCGCTCGCGCCGGCGAAAGGCAGCAAGCCGCGCGGATTCCGGCTGTGGGTCGCGATCGCGGATGTGAGCCACTACGTGCGCCCCGGCGAGCCCCTCGACCACGAGGCGTACAACCGCGGCAACTCGGTGTACTTCCCGCGGCGCGTGATCCCGATGCTGCCCGAGGAGCTCTCGAACGAGCTCTGCTCGTTGAAGCCCGACGTCGATCGCCTCGTGATGGTGTGCGAGATGGAAGTGAGCCAGGGCGGCGTCGTACGCCACTACGAGTTCTATCCGGGCGTGATCCACTCGCACGCGCGGCTCACGTACACGCGCGTCGCCGCCGCGATCGAGGGACGCGAGGCCGATCCGCCGCTGCCCGAAAGCGTGATGCCGAACATCGAGAACCTGTACGGCGTGTTCCAGGCGCTGCTCGGCGCGCGCAGGAAGCGCGGCGCGATCGACTTCGAGACCGTCGAGACGCAGATGATCTTCGACGCGAACGGCAAGATCGAGCGCATCGTCCCGGTGGTGAGGAACGACGCGCATCGGCTGATCGAGGAGTGCATGCTCGCCGCGAACGTGAGCGCCTCGGATTTCCTCGAGAAGAACCAGCAGCCCACGCTCTATCGCGTGCACGAAGGGCCGACGCCGGAGAAGCTCGAGGCCCTGCGCGCGATGCTCAAGGACTTCGCGTTGACGCTCTCCGGCGGCGAGGATCCGCAGGCGAAGGACTACGCCGAGCTCCTCGCGCGGATCAAGGACAAGCCGTACGCCGGATTGCTGCAGACGGTGATGCTGCGCTCGCTCTCGCAGGCGGTGTACAGCCCGCAGAACGTCGGCCACTTCGGGCTCGCCTACGACGCCTACGCGCATTTCACGTCTCCCATCCGCCGCTACCCGGATCTCCTCGTGCATCGCGCGATCAAGGCGGTGCTCGACGGCAGGCGCTACGCTGCGGGGGACCTCGAACGGATCGGCACGCGCTGCTCCGAGACCGAGCGCCGCGCCGACGACGCGACGCGCGACGTCGAGGCCTGGCTCAAGAGCTACTACATGCAGGACCACGTCGGCGAGGAGTTCGACGGCACCGTGAGCGGCGTGACGAGCTTCGGCCTTTTCGTGACGCTCGACGACCTCTACGTGGATGGCCTCGTGCACA
>DATIZV010000124.1:0-3292 GCA_035516915.1 Usitatibacter sp.
AGCCGGTTGCGGAACACCACGAGCTCGCGTTGCTGGTCGCGAAGCGCCTGGCCCACCATCATGGCCTGGTGCTCCTCATGGCGCGGCGCCGCCGCGCGGGCGGCGCACGGCCGGCAGGTAGAGCAGCCAGTTGGCCGGCCCCCACAGGAGCGCCGTGGCCGCGGGCGAAACGAAGTACGCGAGGCCGGGGAAATCGGCACCGAGCAGCAGATTCAACATCAGCATCACGGCGCATGCGGCGACGGTGATGCCCAGCACGTGCAGCGTCTGCTCGGGGAGCGGGAAGGCGAGGATGCGCACCCGGAAGATCTGCACGCCGTAGGCGGCGATCACATAGGCGAAGGCGTGTTGGCCGAGCAGCATCGAATCGCTCACATCCATCAGCAGCCCGAGGGCGAAGGCCACGCCCTGCCCGATAGCGCGCGGCTCGTGCAGCGCCCAGAAGATCAGCACGAGCAGGACGAAGTCGGGCCGGACGAGCAGCCAGGTGCCCGACCACGGCAGCACCTGCAGGAGGTACGCCACGGCGAGCGAGAAGAAGATGAGCCCCGCGCTCGCGGGCCCCTTCATCACGTCGCGCGCGAGCGGGGTGAGGTCGGCGGGGCGCACTACGGCTGCCTCCGGGCGCGCGCTCGTTCCTTCGCGCTCTTGCGCGGCATGTCGTCGGCCTTGGATTCGGGCGGCGGCGCGGCCGCGGGCGCGAACGGCAGCAGCATCACGTAGCGGTAGTAATCGACCCCGGCCGCGGGCTTGGCGGAGATCTTCGCGAAGACCCGCGCGGCGTCCTTCTGCACGCTCGTCACTTCGGCCACGACGAGGCCCGGCGGATAGACCCCGTCGATGCCCGAGGTCACGAAGACGTCGCCGTTCTGGACGTCGGCGGACACCGGCATGAACGGGATGTCGATGGAGCCGTCCTTGCCCGATCCCACCGCGATCGCGCGAAGGCCGTTGCGCACCGCGATCACGGGAACCGATTGGTCCTTCTCGGTGACGAGCGTGATCTCGCTCGTGAACGTGCCCACGTTGGTGACCTGGCCCACCACGCCCGTGCCGTCGATCACCGGCATGCCGGGCTGCACGGAGCTGGTGAGCCCCTTGTCCACGACGATCTTGCGCGTGAAGGGATTGCGCGCCGTGTACAGCACCTCGGCGACGATTCCCTTGTCGGCATAGCGGCTCTTGCCGGACGTCATGCCGAGCAGGTGCTCCTCTTCGCTCTTCAGCAGCCTCGCTTCCTGCGCGGCCGCGGCCTGGTCGAGGATCTTCGCGCGCAGCTCCTGGTTCTCGCGAAGCAGGCGTTCCTGGCTCGTGAAGTAATCGGCCACGCGTCCCACGGCCTCGCCGGGCAGGGCCGCCAGCTGCTGGACCGGATGCGCGAGGACGGAAAGGGAGAGCCGGACGGTCTCCAGGGCGTGGAAGCGGTGGTCCGCGATCATGATGGCGATCGCGGCGAGCGTGAAGAAGGTGACGCGTGCGAGCGGGCTGGGTCCGCGATGGAAGAAGGCGGGCGGCTCGCGGATCATCATGGGGACATCAGTCCCGATTCATCAATCGTTCGTGAAGACCGTTCCCAGCTTGTCCATTTCCTCGAGCGCGCGGCCGCTGCCGCGCACCACGCACGTGAGCGGATCGTCGGCGACGATCACCGGCAAGCCGGTCTCCTCCATCAGCAGCCGGTCGAGCTCGCGAAGCAGCGCGCCGCCTCCCGTGAGCACCATGCCTTTCTCGGCGATGTCGGCGCCCAGCTCCGGCGGCGTCTGCTCGAGCGCGCTCTTCACCGCGGAGACGATGGAGTTCAGCGGGTCGGTGAGCGCCTCGAGGATCTCGTTGGACGAGATGGTGAACGAGCGCGGGATGCCTTCGGCGAGGTTGCGCCCCTTCACCTCCATCTCGCGCACTTCGCTGCCGGGGAAGGCGCTGCCGATCTGCTTCTTCACCAGCTCGGCCGTCGATTCCCCGATCAGCATGCCGTAGTTGCGGCGGATGTAGTTGATGATCGCCTCGTCGAACTTGTCGCCGCCCACGCGCACGCTCGCGGAATAGACGATGCCGCCGAGCGAGATCACGCCCACTTCGGTGGTGCCGCCGCCGACGTCCACGACCATCGAGCCGGTCGCATCCGCGATGGGAAGGTCCGCGCCGATGGCCGCGGCCATGGGCTCCTCGATCAGGAACACCTGCGAGGCGCCCGCGCCGATCGCGCTTTCCTTGATCGCGCGCCGCTCGACCTGCGTGGAACCGTACGGCACGCAGATCACGATGCGCGGGCTCGGGCGGAACCACTGGTTGTCGTGGATCTTCTTGATGAAGTACTTGAGCATCTGCTCGGTGATCGTGAAGTCGGCGATCACGCCGTCCTTCATCGGGCGGATCGCCACGATGTTGCCGGGCGTCCTTCCGAGCATCTGCTTGGCGGCGAGCCCCACCGCCTGGATGGTCTTCTTGCCGTTGGGCCCGCCTTCCTGGCGGATCGCGACTACGGAGGGCTCGTCGAGCACGATTCCCTTGCCGCGGACGTAGATGAGCGTATTGGCGGTGCCGAGGTCGATCGCGAGGTCGGTGGAGAAGTACTTGGAAACGAAGGAGAACATCTTGATCCGTAAGGAGTTTCTGGTGGGACCGGACCCCGCTGGAGGGGCTGCAATATAATAGCCCAATAATCGCGACGAATTAAGGCCTTAGAAGAGATTTCTCGTGCTTTCCCTCGAACAGATCGCCCGGGTCGCCGACCTGGCCCGCCTCGAGCTCACCGCCGAGGAGGCTGCTGCGTTGCAACAACAGCTCAACGGCATCCTCGCGATGGTCGATGCCATGGCGAGCGTGGACACCTCGGGCGTGGAGCCCATGTCGCATCCGCAGCAGGCGATGCAGCGCCTTCGCGACGACAGCGTCACCGAGCACGACGAGCGCGCGGCGTTCCAGGCGATCGCGCCGGCGGTCGAAGACGGCCTCTACCTCGTGCCGAAAGTGATCGAGTAACGTGCATCGCGCGGCCCTCCGGGAGCTCGCGGCGCTCCTCGCGGCGAGGAAAGTCTCGAGCGTCGAGATGACGCGCCATTTCCTCGGGCGCGTCGCGTCCGCGGGCGCGGCCCTCAACGCCTTCATCACGATCGACGAGGACAAGAGCCTCGCGCAGGCGAAGGCGGCGGACGCCCGCATCGCACGCGGCGAAGCGGGGCCGCTCACCGGAATCCCCATCGCGCACAAGGATCTTTTCTGCGCGAAGGGCTGGCTCACCACCGCGGGCTCGAAGATCCTCGGCAATTTCATTCCGCCCTACGACTCGCTC
>DATIZV010000125.1:0-16626 GCA_035516915.1 Usitatibacter sp.
CCGCCGCGGGCGGCTCGATCGTCGCGGGCGCGGGCTGCGGCGGCGCGGGCGTGGGAATCTCCGAGGGCTTCAAGGTCTGCTCCGCCTGCGGCGGTTTCTCGGGCGGCTTCGCGGCCGGAGTGGTCGTCGAAACGTCGGGAACCGGCAGCGTGTTGGTCTCCACCGGCGTCTCCTGCACCGGCGGCGTCGCCTTCACCTCGGGCTCCGGAAGCGCCGGCGTCTCGATGGGCGAGGGCTTTGACGGAGCCGCAGGAACGGGCGCCGCCTCGACCGGCGGAGGCGACGCCGGCGTCGGCTCGACGGTGGGCGCCGGCAGCGGGGCTTCCTCGACGGGGGCGGGCACGACCGGAGTCGGCGCGGGAGTGGGCGGCGGCGCTTCGAGCGGCGTCGGCGTCTGGTCCTGCGTCGGCGGGGGAACCTCGGGCGGTGGCGGCGATTCGCGTTCCGGCGTCTTGATGCGGTCGAGGAGCGGCGGCACCACGGGCGGCTTCGCGATCGGCGTTTCCACCGGCGGTGCGCTCTCGGGCGCGGCCGGCGCCGGCGCGGGTTTCGTCTGGCCGAGCGCGCGACGCGGACGCGCCTGCGGATGCGGCCTTTCGAGGGGCACGATCTGCGGGATCGCCTGGTCCATCTTGAGAAGCGGCGTCTCCTCGGGCGCGGCGCCGCGAAGCACGACCGTGAGCGATCCCCACATCGCGTGTCCCCGCGAGCTCCCGCCGCTCGGCGCGCCGAACAGCGCGATGGCGAGCGCGTGCAGCAGCATCGAGAGCAGCACGAACTCCCACAGGGGAGGTCGCGCGAGCGCGCGCCGGTTCCAGCCGGGGGGCGGCGGTGGCGGCCTTCGGTAGCGCGTGCGGCGATGATCGACGTAGGGCAAGGGGGTGCGTGCCGGTCGTTCGAGGGCGCCTCATTCTGCACCGGGGCGGCGCGCTCGCGATAGCGCGCCGGTCACGGCCCGGGATGGAGCGCGATCCCTCGAGCGGCACGCGGAGCGCCGCGAGCGCCCTCAGGCGAGATGGTTGCGCACGTACGCTTCGAGCCGCGCCGCATCCGCCGCGGCGTCGGCCAAGGCCACGTAGCCGTCTGGCCGCACCAGATAGAGCGCGTCGCGTGCGAGGCCGGCGCGCTCCGCGCGGTCGCTCCACGGGAACACGTTCGCCGCCACGCCGAGCCGATGGCACGCATCCAGGAGCGGGGGCGGCGCGCTTCCATAGAGATGCGCCTGCCACTCGAGGGAGGCGAGGGACGCGAAGTTGTCCCCGGTCCACGGAAGCCGATCGCCGCCCGCCACCGAGCCCGCGCGGCCGGCGCTCAACGCGCTCTCCGGATAGCGGATCGCGGTCTGGGAGACCGTGCGGAACAGGAAGCGGCGCGCAGCCTCGAACGACATCACCTCGCGAAGGACGTGCGGCACGACGTGCAGGCGGACGAAGCGCGCGAGCGGGCCGTCGCTCGACACGAAGGTGAAGCCGCGGTCGGTGCTCGCGACCAGGCGCCGGGCGAACGCGATGCGCTCGGTCTCGAACGTGTCGAGGATGCGTTGCGGAGCCGCGCCTCGCGTCACCATCGCGAGCTTCCACGCGAGGTTCACCGCGTCGCCGATCCCCGTGTTCATGCCCTGGCCGCCGACCGGGCTGTGGACGTGCGCGGCATCCCCGAGCACGAATGCGCGTCCCGAGCGGAAATGCTCCGTCACCCGATGGTGCACGTGATAGGTGGAGAACCAGTTCACGCGCTCGACGTCGAGGCGGAGGCGCTCGAGGATGTGGCGGCTCACGTCGTCCCAGCCGAGCTCGCGGCGCTCGCGCTCGGACTGCGTGCGGATGGTGCCGATCAGCCGCGCATTGCCTTCCCCGGGCAGCGGGAACACCGCGAGCAGGTCCGCCTCGTCGAGCGCCACGTTGAGCTCGCCGTTCACGGTGGGGCCCCGCGCGTGCACGTCCGCGACGTAGAAGAGGTGCTTGTACGTCGCGCCGGGAAAGCCCAGGTCGAGCACGTGGCGCACCATCGAGCGCGCGCCGTCGCAGCCGAGGATCCAGGCGCATTCGCAGCGCTCCTCGCCTCCATCGGGCGTGCGCAGCCGGGCGAGCACGCGTCGATCGTCCTGCTCGAATCCGGTGAGCTCGGTAGCGCGCTCGATCGCGACGCCGCGGGAAGCGAGATGGTCGGCGAGCAGGCGCTCGTGCCGGTCCTGCGCGAGCACCAGCATGTAGGGATAGGGACTGAGGTCGGCGCCGATGTCGCCGATCGCCACGCGCGCCACCTTGCGCCCGCGCGCCCAGAGGTTCACCGCGGCGAACTCGAGGCCGTTCCCGATCGCCTCCTGCGCGAACCCGACCTGCGCGTAGAGCTCGAGCGTGCGCGCATGCACGACCAGCGCGCGCGACTCCCGAGCGGGCCCGGCGTTGCGATCGACGATGCGGAAGCGCGCGCCGAGCTTCTGCAGCCACAGCGCGGCCGCGAGGCCGGTGGGGCCGGCGCCGACCACGAGGATGTCGGTATCCATGGGCGATTCGACTCGGCGCCCGGCGCGCCGTTCCGGCGGTAGACTAGCGCGCCAATGAGCTTCGCGCGATTCCCCGGCATCGACCTTCGCGTCTCGCCGACGCCCATCGCGGGCGCGCGTCGGCGGGCCGCCTCATCCCGGGGCTAGGTGGATCCCGGCGAGCTCATCCTGGGCGCGACCGCGGCGATCGTCGCGGTCCTCCTTTTCCTGGTCCTCTTCGAGCCGGGGCTGCGCTACGAGGTGAGCGCGAGCGAGCCGGTCGAGTCGCCGCGCTTCATGGACCTCATCGCCGCGATCATCAACGCGCGCGTCTTCGACGCGAGCCGCGTGGCGGTGCACTCCTCGGGCGAAGCGATCTACGACGCCGAGATCCGGGCGATCGATTCGGCGCGCTCCACCGTCCACCTCGAGGCGTACCTCTTCCTGCGCGGGACCGCGGGCGACCGCTTCCTCGCGGCGCTCACCGAGGCGGCACGGCGCGGGGTGAAGGTGCGCGTCGTGGTCGATGCGATCGGAAGCTTCCTCACCCCGAGCCGCTACTTCGACGGCCTGCGCGCAGCGGGCGGCCGCGTGGCGTGGTACCAACCGATCCGCTGGTACACGTTGAAGCGCTTCAACAACCGCACGCACCGCGAGCTCCTCGTCGTCGACGGGCGCACCGGATTCATCGGCGGGGCGGGAATCGCCGATTACTGGCTGCCGACGCGCGGACGCGGCCGGCCCTGGCGCGACACCACCGTGCAGGTGACGGGCGAGCTCGTGGCGGGGCTGCAGACGTCGTTCATCGAGAACTGGCTGGAAAGCAGCGGGGAGATCCTCACCGGCGAGGACGAGTTTCCGTACGCCGAGACGCGTCCGCCGCCCGACGAGGCGGGGCCCGTCGCGGGCCTCGTGGTGAACAGCACGCCGTCGGCGGGCCGGGGCACGCGCGCGCGGATGCTCTTCCAGCTGTTCCTCGCCTCCGCGCGGAAGTCGATCCACATCAACTCGCCGTACTTCGTGCCCGATCGCAGCGCGCGCGCCGAGCTCGTGCGTGCGGCGAAGCGCGGCGTCTCGGTGGTCGTGGTCACGCCCAACGAGCTCAACAACCATCCCATCGCGCGGCTCGCGAGCCGGCGGCGCTACGGCGAGCTGCTCGAGGCGGGCGTCCAGATCCACGAATACCGGCCCACCATGATCCACGCGAAGGTGCTGGTGGTGGACGGCCTGTGGACGGTGCTCGGCTCGACCAACTTCGACAACCGTTCGTTCGGCCTCAACGACGAGGTGAACGCGGCGCTGCGCGACGAGGCGCTCGCCGCGCGCATGGAGGTCGACTTCGCCGCGGACCTCGCGAAGAGCCGCCGCGTCACGCTGGAGGAGTGGATTCGCCGGCCCGTCGGGGAGCGCGTGCTCGCCACGCTCGGCATGGCGCTCGAGCGCCAGGAGTGAGCGTCAGCCTTCCTGCATCGGCTTCCCGTCGAAGCCGGGCGGCGCAGGCAGCGATCAGCCGTGCCGATGCTGGTGCGCCTCGCCGTAGCGGCGGTGCACCTCGTGGCCATGGTAGGCGTAGCCGCGATAGGCGTAGTGCGGATACGCGCGATAGGCGACGCGCGGCCCATAGGAATAGTACGAGGGGCCGTAATAGTAGGAGGGCGAGGGCGCGTAGTACGCCTGCGGCGCGCCGTAGTACGCCGGAGGCGCGCTGTAGTACGGCGGTGGCGCGTTGTAGTACGCCGCGGGCGGTGGCGCGTAGTGCGGGCCAGGGTAGTAGCACGGACCGCTCGACGAAATCGCGCCGCCGATGATGGCGCCGACCGCGGCGCCGGGGGCGTTGCCGATCGCCGCCCCGATGCCGCCGCCGATCACCATGCCGGGGACCGGGTCGCATTGCGCGGCCGCTTGCGTCGAGTACACGCCGGCACCGAGCGCGAGGACCGCCGTCGTGACGGCGAGGGATGGTTTGAGCATCGTGGCCTCCTTGGATTTTCCGCCGTCATTTTGGCGCGTTCGCGACAAAAAAGGGGCGCCGCGTCCCGCGCGAAGGCCGCCCGTAGTCCATTCGGCTCAGGGCAGCGCTCGGGCGAGCCGCTCGCGGGGCGCGAAGTCGAGGCCCAGCGCGAGCGCGGCGATCACCATCCCGAACGAGCCCGCCGGCACGAACGCGCTCCACGGCACGCCCGTCACGTCCCACGCGAAGCCGCCCACCACCGGCGTCACCACCGCGCACAGGTAGCCGATCGCGAACACCGCCGCCGAGACGCTGTGCACGTGCGACGCCTCGACCAGCATCGGCGGAAGCGCGAGGGTGAGGATGAGGACGAACGCCGTGCAGAAGCCGACGACGCCGGACCAGAACACGATGCCGCTGCCGGTGCTCGTCGCGATGCCGACCATCGCCACGGTGGCGAGGATGCCGCAGGCGACGAGCGGCCAGCGCCGCTGCATCAGCCGGCCCGAGAGCGCGAGCAGCAGGAAGGAGGCGGGAATCTGCACCCAGTTGAGCGCCGAGAGCGCGGCGCCGATGAGCTGCGCACGGCCGAGGTGGCGCAGGTAGTCCGGCAGGAAGGCGTTGGTCGCGAAGTAGAGGCTGGAGCATCCGCCCGCGATGAACCCGAGGCGCCAGGTGAGCGGCGAGCGCCAGTCGGGCCACCACGCGCCGCCGCGGACGCGCGGCTGCGGTGCGCGCCGCTCGCGGTGCCGCGCGTGCGCGAAGGTCACCGCCGCGATGACGAACACCGGCACCGACCAGGCGACGAGGCTCGCGCGCCAGTTGCCGCCGACCATCGGCAGCACCAGCGGGATGGTGAGCGAGGCGCTGATCGCTTCGCCCACGAGGAGGCCGTTCGAGTACACCGCGGTCGCGAGCCCGACGCGCTCCGGCATCCAATCGCGCACGATCGAGGGAAACGCCGGCTGCATCACCGCGATGCCGATCCCCATCGCGAACGTGGTGGCGAACAGCACGGCGGCGTCGTAGGAGGCGCCGCGCAACGCGCCGGCGATGCCGGCGAGGAGGATCCCGCCCACGAGCACGCGCGCGGCGCCGAAGCGCGCGATGAGGAACGAGCCCGGGATCGCCGCGAAGGAAAGGAGCAGCACCGGCAAGCTCGCGAGCGCGCCGATCTCGGCCTGCGAGAGCGCGAGGCTCTCGTGCAGCATCGGGATCACGGGCGGGATCGCGAGGACGGTGAGGCGCAGGCACAGGCCCGCGAGCCACAGCACGACGAGGGTCTTCAGGAGATTCCCCTCGAGAGCAGCTTCTCCGCGTCGCGCACCATCGATTCCACGACGCTCGCGGCATTCGGCCGGTCCCGTACCAGGCCCACCGCCTCTCCCGCGACCGTGACGACCACCGAGAGGTCGCCGCGGTTGCGCGCGTCGGCGTAATCGGCCGCGAGCGCGCCGAAATTCTCCGCGGCTTGCCCTTCGCGACCGGCCCAGGCGTCGGTGAGCTCGTTCGCGAGCACGCGAAAGGAGAACTCGCCCGGCCAGGGCACGCCGCGCAGCGCGTCGATCGCCGTGGTGCGGACGGTGTCGTCGCCCGTGGCCCCGATCGCGCGCTCCGTCATCGCGGGCGGCGTGAGCGCCTCGAGCGTGGACCAGAAGCGCGTGCCGACGAGCACCGCGTCGGCGCCCAGCATCAAGGCCGCGGCGAGGCCGCGCCCGTCGGCGATCCCGCCCGCCGCGAGGAGGAGCGTCTGCGGCGAGCGGCGCGCGAGGTAGTCGGCGACTTCCGGCACGAACGGGAGCGTGGAGCGCTTCGCGCCGTGGCCGCCCGCCTCGCAGCCCTGCGCGACGATCGCCGCCGCGCCCGCCTCGAGCGCCTGGTCCACGTGGGCGAGCGACTGCGCCTGGCAGACGAGCTTCACGCCGGCGCGATGGATCTTTGCGGCGAAGGGCCGTGGGTCGCCGAAGGAAAGGAAGAGGCACGCGGGCGAGGATTGCAGCGCGACCTCGAGCATGCGCGGCGCCTTCGCGAGCGCCCAGGTGATGAAGCCGATGCCGATGCGCTCGCCTCCCGCGATCGCGATCTCGGCGGCGAGATCGGGTTCGCCACCGACGGTTCCCGCATATCCGCCGCCGAGCACTCCCAGGCCGCCCGCCTTCGATACCGCGGCCGCGAGCTTGCCGCCCGTCACGTACGCCATCGGCGCGCAGGCGACGGGATGCTCCACGCCGAAGGCTTCGGTGAATCGCGTTCGCATGGCGTGATTCTAGTGAAACGGCGAAAACCGGGGACAGACCACGTTTTCCAAAGCGGGAAACCGGGCCTCGCGGGGCATGGAGAACGGGGTCCGTCCCGGTTTTCCTCTATCATGCGCGCCATGTTCCGGACCAAATACCTCGATTACGCCGAGCTCATGCACCAGGTGCGCGAATGGGCCGAGCGGCATCCCGAATTCGTGCGCCTCGCCTCGATCGGCACGACGGCCGAGGGCCGCGAGATCCCGATGCTCACGATCGGGCGCGATCCCGACGACCTGCGGCCCGCGGCGTGGGTGGACGGCAACATGCACGCCTCGGAGATCTGCGGCTCGAGCGCCGCGCTCGCGATCGCCGAGGACGTGATCGGCCTGCACCTCGGGAGGGACGTTCCCGCGGTTCCCGCGCACATGGCCGAGGCGCTGAAGGAGACGCTCTTCTACGTCGTGCCGCGCATCTCGCCCGACGGCGCGGAGGCGGTGATGAAGACCGGCCGCTACGTGCGATCGAGCCCCGTCGACGCGCGGCGCGCCCGGGGACACGCCTACTGGGAAGCGCACGACTTCGACGGCGACGGCCGCATGGGCTACATGCGCGTCGCGAGCGACGACGGCGAGATGGCGGAGCTCGCCGAGTTTCCCGGCGTGATGGTTCCGCGCATGCCCGAGGATCCGCCGCCGTACTACAAGCTCTATCCGGAGGGACGCATCGTCAACTTCGACGGGCGGCGCATTCCCGATCCGTATTTCCTCTCGGACAACCAGTACGACTTCAACCGCAACTTCCCGTACCAGTGGGCGCCCGAGCCGGAGCAGGCGGGCGCGGGCGACTATCCCGGCAGCGCGATCGAGACGCGCGCGATCCTCGACTTCACCGCGGCGCATCCCGAGATCTTCGCGTGGATCAACTTCCACACCTTCGGCGGCGTCTTCATCCGGCCGCTGGGCGACAAGCCCGACCACAAGATGGACCAGGGCGACCTCGCGATCTTCCGGCAGGTCGAGGCGTGGGCGAAGGAGCTCACCGGCTATCCGACCGTGAGCGGTTTCCACGAGTTCCTCTACGAGCCCGAGACGCCGCTGCGGGGCGATCTCACCGACTACGCGTACCACCAGCGCGGCGCGATCGCGTACGCGGTGGAGCTGTGGGACATCTTCCGCCAGATCGGCATGGAGGTGAAGAAACCGTTCGTGGACCACTACACGCACATGGACCGCAAGGACTTCGTCGCGCTCGCCAAGTGGGACCGCGACGTGAACCAGGGGCGCGTGTTCCGCAAGTGGCGCAAGGTGCGGCATCCGCAGCTGGGCGACGTGGAGGTGGGCGGGCTCGATCTGCTGGTGGGCATTTCCAATCCGCCGCTCGAGAAGCTCGGGGAGGTGTGCGCGCAGCAGAGCGCCGCCTTCCTGCGCGTCGCCGCGCTGGCGCCGCGCGTGGCGATCGAGGTCGTGAAGCGCGACGTGCTCGGGCCCGGCCTCACGCGCGTCGAGCTGCGCCTCGTGAACCGCGGCTACCTCGGTACCTGCGGTCCCAACTCGGCGAGGAAGCTGCCGCACGTCGAGCCGTTGCGCCTCACCGCGGAGTGCGAGGGCGACGTACGGCTGGGCGCTCCGACGGCCGTCCCGCTCGAGCTCGGCCACCTCGACGGATGGGGACAGGGGCTCTACAGCGGCATCAGCATCTTCGCGCCCTGGACGCGCGGCAACGTGCACGAGAAGTTCGTGACGCTGGTCGCCGAAGGCAAGGGCCGCCTCACGGTGAAGGTGGGCAGCTGCCGCGTCGGCTACCGCACGCTCGCGATCGACCTCTGAGAAACCGGGGACAGACCACATTTTCCAAAGGGAGAAACGCGCGTTGTCGCGCGTGTTGCGCGCTATGGAAAATGTGGTCTGTCCCCGGTTTTCTATCCCTTGCCGTGCATCAAACGTTTCAGTAACGGCGTGATCGCGAGCAGCACCAGGCCCGCGGCGAAGGACGTCGCGACGAGGAACCAGTAGAGCGGGATCGAGGTGCCCTTCAGCAGCGCCTCGAGGATGCCGGCGAAATAGTCCGCGACCGCGTTCGCGACGAACCAGATGCCCATCATCAGCGCCGCCACGCGCGCGGGCGCGAGCTTCGTGACCATCGACAGGCCCACCGGCGAGAGGCAGAGCTCGCCGACCGTGTGCAGCACGTAGACGAAGAAGAGCCATTGCGGACCGACCTTGCCGACGATGTCCGCGCGTCCCTGCGCGAGCGCCATCACCACGAAGCCGAGCCCGAGGAAGAACAGGCCGAGCGACATCTTCGCGGGCGTGGACAGGGCGAAGCGCGACTGGTCCACCCGCACCCAGATCGCCGCGATGCCGGGTCCCATGATGAAGATGCCGAACGGGTTGATGGCCTGGAAGTACGAGGCCGGGATCACCCAGCCGAAGAAGTCGCGCCGCGTCTGCTGGTCAGCGAAGAGGTTCATTGTGCCGCCCGCCTGCTCGAAGCCCATCCAGAAGAAGACGACGAAGAATCCGAGCACGAAGATCGCGATGATGCGCTCCCACTCCTCGCGCGTGAGCGGCTGCGGGGCGGCCGACTTCCTTCCCGTGAGGTGGTTCGCGCCGAACCAGAGCCCCGCCACGACGAGCGCGGCCGCCGCCAGCTGCCCGAGCGCCGGCAACGAGCGCCACGCGGGCTGCGCGATCGCCCACAGGCCGATCACCGCATACACGAGCGGGATCATCGCGGCGCTGATGAGGATCACGTGCGCCCAGTCGGAACGTTCGAGGCGCGATTTGCCTTTCGGCAGCCCGTGGCTCCCCAGCCGGTCGCCGCCCAGCACGAACTGCGTGAGCCCGAGGCACATGCCGACGCCCGCCGAGGCGAAGCCGTAGTGCCAGCCGACCTTCTCGCCGAGGGTTCCGGCCACGAGCGGGGAGAAGAACGCGCCGAGGTTGATGCCCATGTAGAAGATCGTGAATCCCGGGTCGCGCCGCGGGTCGTGCTCCCGATAGTAGGTGCCGAGGAGCGTCGTGATGTTCGGCTTGAAGAACCCGTTGCCCGCGACGAGGAGCCCGAGCGCGAGGTGCAGCAGCGGCGCGGACGCCATGGCGAAATGTCCCATCGCCATCGTGATGCCGCCCACCAGGATCGCCTTGCGCGGCCCGAGGTAGCGGTCGGCGAGGTAGCCGCCGAGGATCGGCGTGATGTAGACGAGGGCGGTGTAGGTCGCATAGAGCTGGAGCGCGTCCTCGCGCCGGTAGCCCAGCGCGTGCACGAGGTAGAGCACGAGGAGGGCGCGCATCCCGTAGTAGCTGAAGCGCTCCCACATCTCGGAGAGGAACAGCGTTGCGAGCGCGCGGGGCTGCCTTTCGCGCGCGGCGTCCGCAGCGTGCGTGGTGCTTGCCGCCATGAAGGATTGCCGTCAGGAATGTGCCGCGAGTATATGCGAGGCCATGGCCCGTTTGGCGAGGCGCGCGAACGCGGAACCGCGCTCCGCGTCAACCGTTCGTCCTTCACTACGAGGAGGAACGGCGATGTCGACCTACCAGATGCGCTATCACCCCGCGGCGGTGACGCCGGGCGGGCGCTGGCTCGTGACCGGATTCCTGTGCGGCGCGATCTCCGTGCTGATCTTCCACCAGGGGCTGTTCGCGCTGATGAACCTCGCGCACTTCACGCATCAGCCGCTCTACTCGACGACCGCGACGGCTCCGTGGGGCGTGCCGACGATCGGCTCCCAGGTATTCTGGGGCGGCGTATGGGGCGCGATCTTCGCCGCCTTCTTCATGCCGCTGTGGGGCGGAGCCCTGCTCGTCGCCGGCACGCTCTTCGGCGGGTTCGCGCTCTCCGTCGTCGCCTGGTTCGTCGTCGCGCCCCTCAAGGGGCAGGGCATCGCCGCGGGTGCGGTGCCCATGATGATGGCCGCGGCGTTCCTCGCGAACGCCGCGTGGGGCTTCGGCACGTCGCTCGGCCTCGCGCTCTTCGGCCGCCCGAAGCGTGACGGCCGGGACGCAAGCTGATACCGGGGACGCCCCCTTTTTCTCTCAGTGCAACGATTGCGAATGCTCGCCGCCCGGCTCCGAGATGGCGGCGACCGCCTTGCCCGCGGTGTTCGGCTTCGCCTTGCGCGACAGGTCGCCGATGGAGACGATGCCGACCAGCCGCTTGTCGCGGTTGAGCACCGGCAGGCGGCGCACCTGCTGCTCGCCCATGTTCTGCGCGACATGGTCGACCGATTCGTCCTCGAAGCAATAGAGCACCTGCCTCGTCATCACGTCGCGCACCGGCGTCTCCGGGCCGCGGTTCTCCGCCACCGCGCGGATCGCGATGTCGCGGTCGGTGACGACGCCTACCAGCCGATCATCCTCGCCGACCGGGAGCGCCCCGGCGTCGCATTGCGCCATCACCCTCGCCGCGTCGCAGATGGACTGCCTGGGAGAGACCAGCTGCACGTCGCGCGTCATCAGTTCGCTCACTTTCATCATCGTCTCCTTTTCCTACGTCCGGCTTCCTCGCCACCGGGTACGACTGGCAACTCCGCGCAATGTTCGGGGGGATGCGCCGATGGCGGCATGAGGACCGTGTAGGATGGTGCCGACGCCGAAAGCCCGGCAGCGTCGACACAGGAATCGCGGCGTGCGCGCAAGAACCTGGAGTGCGGAACGCGGCCTGCGCGGAGGAGGCGCTCGATTCGATGCGCGACGATCCGCCGCGGCGGCGTGACGACGACCCGTCGCCGCGATGAGCGAACCCGCCCCACGCCCGCGCCATTTCTCGATGCTCCGCGAGTTCCATCTCGCGGATTTCTTCACGCTCGCCAACGCGGCGTGCGGCGTGGCCGGCGTGTTCCTCGCGATGCGCTACGCCGCGGAGAGATCGGCCGGCCTTTTCCTGCTCGCCGCCGCGATGGCCCCGGCGGCGTTCGTCTTCGACGTGCTCGACGGACGCATCGCGCGCATGCGCCACCAGCATTCGGTGCTCGGGCGCGAGCTCGATTCGCTCGCCGACGTGATCTCGTTCGGCGTGGCGCCCGCGGCGCTCGGCCTCGCGGCGGGGCTCGACGGGGGCTGGGACTGGGTGGTGCTCACCTACTTCGTGTGCTGCGGCGTGAGCCGCCTCGCGCGCTACAACGTGACCGCCGAGGCGCTCGCCGGGCACGCCGGCAAGGTGAAGTACTTCGAGGGAACGCCGATTCCGACGAGCGTCGTGCTCACCGCGGTGCTCGCACTCGCCGCGTGGCGCGGCCGGATCGGCGAGGCGATCTACGGCGGCGAATGGAGCGCCGGACCGTGGACGCTCCACCCGCTCGTGCTGCTTTTCGCGCTCTCCGGGACGCTCATGATCAGCAAGACGCTGCGCATCCCGAAGCTCTGAGCGCGCCGCTCAACCGCCGCCCGTGTCCGCCGGGCCGCTGCCGCGGCGCGGATCGGGCTGGTTGCCGTGCCACTGCTGTCCGGTCTTCGACTCGACGTGTTCCTGGTGACGCGCCGCCTCTTCGCGGGAGACGCCCGTCTTCGGGTTCTCGTGGCCCGCCGGCACCCGGTTGGGCGAGGTCTCGCGCTTCATCAGGCGATCGGTGTGCTCCTGGCGCTGCGCGTAGTCGTAGTTGCCGTGCGGCGTGTAGTGATAGTTGCGCGCGTGCTCCTGCTGCTGCCGCTCGGGGCTCGGATAGTGGTTGCCGGCGTAATTGCGCTGGTAGCTGGGGAGCGGCGCGCGCTGCGGGACGCTGTGGCGGTCCCAGTGGTTCCAGTCGCGATGGCTCTCGGACCACGCGTGCCCGTAGTGCTGGTCCCAGTGCGGCGGCGCGTTGAGCGCCCAGCCGTGGAAGTACGCGGGGCGGTGATGGTAGTAGCGCACCGGCACCCGGAGGATGTAGGGCGGCACGTAGTCGGGCGGCACCAGCGTCCACGGGCCGTTGTACCACTGGCTCTGGTACCAGCTGTCGTTGTAGAAGAGCCAGTAGAAGCCGTCGTAGAAGAAGTAGTTCTGGTCCAGGTTCGGCGCGTAGTACACCGGGTATCCCGGAATCGGCACGAGGCGCGGATAGACCGGGATGTTGATCCCGAGATGCACGCCGCCCGACGAGAACCCGAAGCTGATCTGCGCCGAGGCCGGGACGGAGACGACTCCGGCGAGCGCGATGAAGACCGCGGTCACTAGTTTGCGCATGTTTGGCTTACCTCCGGGCGGTGAGACTACCCGATTGGCCGGGAAGTTGCTTGAGCGCGCACAATCCGCGGCGAATTCCTACGTCACGACGAGCGTCCCGTTCATCGTCTCGTGGCCCTCGCCGCAGAAGACGTCGCACAGGAAGGTGAATCGGCCCGCCTTGTCGGGAGCGAGCGACAGGCGCATCACTTTCCCCGGCACGATGTCGCTGCGCACGTTGAAATCGGGGACGTCGAAGCCCATGAACACGTCCTCGGTGGTGAGCTCGAAGATGACCGGCTCACCCTTGCGCACGGTGATCTCGTTCGGCGTGAACACGAAGCGGCGCGCGCTCACCTTGATCACGCGCGGCGCGTCCCCGGCGCGGACCGCGCCGCCGATCCCGGTGGCGAAGAGCGCCGTGGCGAGGAGGAACGTGCGGCGATCGCCCATGCTCAGGCCCTTTCCACCGGCAGCTCCTCGATGGAGAGCTTCGCGCCCTCCGCCTCGACCTCCCGGAAGCCGAGCCCGCGATACGGGTGCTCCGGATCCCAGGGAAGCGGCTCGCGCTTGGGCTGCGAAAGCGGCGCGGGCAGCGGGAAGATCAGCGACTTCGCGGAGTGGTGGGCGATGTGGCCGGTCCTGTGGTGGTTCTCCTGGTGGATGTGGCCGTAGAACACCGTCACGTTCTGGAACGGCATCAGCAGGTCCACGGCCTTCGCGCCGTCGCGCGTCGCCCAGTCCCACTGCGGCGCGAGGTCGAAGAGCGGGCGGTGCGTGAACACGACGATGCGCGCCTCCTCGGGCTGCTTCGCGAGGTCGGCCGCGAGCCACTCGAGCTGCTCCTCGCCGATGCGCGCCGCCGGATCGGAGACGTTGTCGAGTACGATGAAATGCACCGCCTTGTGGTCGAACGTGTAGTGCGTCGCGCCGAAGAGCTCCATGAACGCCTTGCCGTGGTCGAGCGAGGCGTCGTGCTCGCCCGGCATGAAGTGGACGTCGCGCACCTCGAGGCGCGCGACGATGTCGCGGAACTCCGACATGCGCTTGCGACGCTCGACCGGATTGTCCGTGGTGTGGGTGAGGTCGCCGGTGAAGACGATGAAGTCGGGCCGCACGGGAAGCGCATTCACGGCGGCGACCGCCTTGGGGAGCGTCCCGCGCGCGTCGGGATTCACCTTCGGACCCTGGAACCCCCAGTGCGCATCGGAGAGCTGCACGAAGTAGAAGTCCCCGCCGTCGCCTTGGCTGCCCATGGCGGCGCATCCGGGAAGGCTCGAGGCGAAGACCGCGCCGCCGCCGAGCGCGGCGAGCTTCAGGAAACTGCGTCGATCGATGGACATGGTGGGCTCCTCTGGCCGGCGGACGCGGCATTGCGTCGCGCTTCGTTCCTGCACTACCCGCCGGGCGCCGCGGATATTCCCGTCCGCGCCGGGAATAAAATGGGCTCGCCCGCGGTAGACGCGGTGTGGAGGAAGACGAGTGAGCCGGCTTTCGCGGTTCGAGCAGCTGGTCCTGCCGCACCTGGACGCCGCGTACAACCTGGCGCGCTGGATCACGAGGAACGACCACGATGCCGAGGACGTCGTGCAGGAGGCGTTCCTGCGCGCGATTCGCTACTTCGAGGGATTGAAGGGCAGCGAGGCGCGTCCCTGGCTCCTCGCGATCGTGCGCAACACCTCCTACAGCTGGCTCGAGAAGAACCGTCCGGCGGACCTGGTTGGGCTCGACGATGCCGGTCCCCTGGCGGCCGAGGGCATCGCGCCGGGGCAGGCGATCGGCGAGGACAACCCCGAGGTGGTGATGCTGCAGAGCGCCAACCGCAAGCTCGTGAACCAGGCGCTCGAGGAGCTGCCCGTGAGCTTCCGCGAGGTGATCGTGATGCGCGAGATCGAGGACCTCAGCTACAAGGAGATCGCTTCCATCGCCGGCATTCCCACCGGCACGGTGATGTCGCGGCTGTCGCGCGGGCGCGAGATGCTCAAGCGTGCGATCGAGAGCCGCATGAGGAGGGCTTCCTGAGATGGGCGTGAAGACCGAGCCCGACGACGAGCCGCTGATCGCGCGCGACGCGACCTACTACCGCGCGCCCGAGGCGCTGCGGGTGCGCGTGCGCGCCGCGGTGAGGGCCCAGGCGCGCGCGCAATCGCGGCCGATGCTGTGGCGTTGGGGCGGCATGGCGGCGGCCTTCGCCGCGACGATCGCGGTGACGTGGAACGTGGCGCTCCTCCAGGCGCGCGGCGGCGAGACCGAGCGCATCGCCCGCGAGGTGGAGAGCGCGCACGTGCGCTCGCTGATGGTCGAGGGACACCTCAACGACGTCGCTTCGACCGACCAGCACACCGTGAAGCCGTGGTTCGAAGGCAAGCTCGATTTCGCCCCGCGCGTCGAGGACCTCGCGCCTTCCGGCTTCGCGCTGATCGGCGGGCGGCTCGACTACGTCGACGGGCGGCCGGTCGCGGCGCTCACCTACCGGCATCGCCTGCACGTCGTGAACCTCTTCGAGTGGCCGGCCGCGACGGCGGGAGACACCGAGCCGACCGCGATCTCGCGCAAGGGCTACGTCATCGCGCACTGGCGCGAGGGGGGCCTGCAGTACTGGGCGGTTTCCGACATCGAGCGCAACGACCTGCTGCAGTTCGCGCGCGCCCTGGCGCCGCGCTAGGCTCCCGAACCCCGCGAGCGCCCCCTGCGCCGCCGACAGGCGCTAGAATGCGCGCAACGCACCGCGGAGACGTGTGCCATGTAC
Source organism: Usitatibacter sp. (assembly GCA_035516915.1). Lineage (GTDB taxonomy): Bacteria > Pseudomonadota > Gammaproteobacteria > Burkholderiales > Usitatibacteraceae > Usitatibacter. The sequence continues at coordinate 15,564 of DATIZV010000125.1, forward strand.
AAGCGCATCCTGCTGGCGTACGACGGCTCGGAGGCCGGGCAGAAGGCCCTGCTCGATTGCGACGAGATCGCGCAGTGGTCGAAGGCGCAACTGCACCTCGTGGCCGTGATGCCGCCGCCCGCCGCATTGATCGGCGGCGAGGGCTTCGTCTACGACGCGCGCGGCGAGGAAGAGGAGCGCAAGCGCTACGAGACGGTGCTCGCCGAGGGCCTGCGCCGGCTCTCGGAATCCGGGCACCGCGCCCAGGGCGAGGTGGTGATGGGCGATGCGGTGGACGAGATCACGCGCTATGCGGCGGAAATGGACGCCGACCTCGTCGTGGTCGGCCACAAGCACCTGGACAGCTGGGCGGCGCGCTGGTGGCGCGGCTCGGTCTCGAAGACGCTGATCGAGCACGCGCCGTGCAGCGTGCTGGTGGTGATCACCCGATAGTCCGGGTGGCTCAGTGGTGCCAGCGGCCGTGGCCGTGCCACACGCGGTGCACGTGGCCGTGATAGTAGTACGGACCCGTGTCGAGGACGACGCTCGGTCCGTAGTACGCCGGCGCCGGGTCGTAGTGGGCGACCGGGGGCGGCGGAGCGTAATAGCCCGGCGCAGGCGGCGCGTAGTAGCCGGGACCATCGTAGTTCGGGCCGTAGTAGCCGGGGCCGTAGTAATACGGGCCCGAATTGGCCGCGATGCTCGATCCCACGATGGCGCCCAGCACGCCGCCCACCGCGGCTCCCTGGTGGCCGCCGGCGCTGTGACCGATCGCCGCGCCGATGCCGCCACCGATCAGCGCACCCGCCAGCGGGTCCGCTGCCGAGGCTTGCGTGGAAAGTGTGGCTGCGCCGAGCGCCGCCGCCGTCATCGCGATCAGCAGAGGTTTCTTCAGCATTTCGGTTCTCCTTGCGTTGGCATTCATTTGTGCGACAGCCTGCCGGGAGCCGAGTGCCCGGCGGACTGTTACCGTCTTAACGGCCTCGCCCTCGCACGGGTGGTCATGAAAAACAATTCGTTACACACGGCGGGTGCGCGCCGAAGCGTCGTCGCGCGGCGACGGCGATCGCCTTCGCGACGCGCG
>DATIZV010000126.1:0-13444 GCA_035516915.1 Usitatibacter sp.
GAGCGAGGTGCGCGTCGCCGCGGATGCGGCGGAGCGCGAACGCCTGTGGAGGGCGCGCAAGGGCGCGTTCACGGCGCTCGCGAACATCCTCCCCGATTTCTACACCATCGACGGCACGATCCCGCGCCGCTGCCTGCCCGACATCCTCGATCGCGTGTACCGGCTCGCGAAGGAGTACGGGCTCCTGGTGGGCAACGTCTTCCACGCGGGCGACGGCAACATCCACCCGTGCATCTTCTACGATGCGAACAAGCCCGGCGACCTCGAGCGCGGCGAGGAGATGGGCGGGCGCATCCTCGAGGCCTGCGTCGAGGTGGGCGGCACCATCACCGGCGAGCACGGCGTCGGCGTGGAGAAGCTCGCGCAGATGTGCGTGCAATTCGCGCCCGCCGAGCTCGCGGCGTTCCACGACGTGAAGGCCGCGTTCGATCCCGAAGGCATCCTCAACCCCGGAAAGGCCGTGCCGACCCTCAGGCGATGCACGGAGCTGCGCGGCATGCGCGTCGAGGGCGGCCGCATTCCCCGGGCCGACATCCCGCGCTTCTGAACATGGGCGAGGCCTTCATCGCCGAGCTTTGCGATCGCATCCGTGCGCTCGCCTCCGCGCGCAAGACGGTGCGCATCCGCGGAGGCGGCACCAAGGACTTCTACGGAGGCGCGCCGCGCGGCGACGAGACGATCGAGGTGGCCGCGTGGTCGGGCATCGTCGCCTACGAGCCGAAGGAGCTCGTCCTCACGGTGCGGGCCGGCACCGCGCTCGAGGAGGTCGAGCGCGCGCTCGCCGCCGAGCGGCAGATGCTGCCCTTCGAGCCGCCGCACTTCGCGAGCCATGCGAGCGTCCAGCCAGGCGCATCCGTCGGGGCGACCATCGGCGGCGCCGTGGCGAGCGGCCTGTCCGGGCCGCGACGGCCCTACGCGGGGGCGGTGCGCGACTTCGTGCTCGGCACGCGCATCGTGAACGGCAAGGGCGAGGCGCTCGCGTTCGGCGGCCGTGTGATCAAGAACGTGGCCGGCTACGACGTCTCGCGCCTCATGGCGGGCGCGCTCGGCACGCTGGGCGTGATCACCGAGGTGTCGTTCAAGGTATTGCCGCAGCCGGCATCGGAAACCACGCTCGCGTTCGAGCTCGACGAGGCGAGCGCCATCGAGCAGGCGAACCGTTGGGCGGGGCAGCCGCTGCCGCTCTCGGCCGCCGCATGGCAGGACGGAACGCTGCGCGTGCGTGTCTCCGGCGCTCCTGCCGCGGTGGCCGCGGCGAAGGCGAGGATGGGCGGGGCGGAAGAGCCCGCGGGCGCCGCGTACTGGTCGAAGCTGCGCGAGCAGCGCCTCGATTTCTTCGCCGGCGCGGCGCCGCTCTGGCGCCTGTCCGTTCCGCAGACCACGCCGCCGATGCTCGCCGGGCACGCGCAGCTCGTCGATTGGGGCGGCGGCGTGCGCTGGATCCGCGGCGACCTCGATCCGCTCGCGATCCGTTCCTCGGCCGACCGGGCCGGCGGCCACGCGACGCTCTTCCGCGGCGGCGACAAGTCCGCCGGCGTGTTCCACCCGCTCGCGCCGGCGGTCCTCAAGATCCACCGGCGGCTGAAGGCCGCCTTCGATCCCGCGGGCATCCTCAATCCCGGCCGCATGTACGACTTCTAGCTTCGATGCAAACCCGACTCGCCGAATGGATCCGCGCCACGCCCGAGGGCGAGGAAGCCGATTCGATCCTGCGCCGCTGCGTGCACTGCGGCTTCTGCCTCGCCACCTGTCCCACCTACAACCTGCTGGGCGACGAGCTGGACAGTCCTCGCGGGCGCATCTACCTGGTGAAGCAGATGCTCGAGGGCGCGCCCGTCACGCGCCGCACGCAGCTGCACCTCGACCGCTGCCTCACGTGCCGCGCGTGCGAGACGACGTGTCCTTCGGGCGTCGAGTACGGAAGGCTCGTGGACATCGGACGCGCGGTCGTCGAGCGCAAGGTGCCGCGCTCGCCCTGGGAGCGCATGCGGCGGCGGTTCCTCGCGAGCACGTTGCCCTCGCGCCGCCTTTTCGGCGCGGCGCTCGGCCTCGGCCGGGCGTTGAAGCCCTTGCTTCCGGCGGCGCTCGCGCGACGCATCCCGAAGCGGCGCGACGCGGGCGCGTGGCCTGCACCGCGCCACGCGCGCCGCATGATCGCCCTCGCGGGCTGCGTGCAGCCTTCGCTCGCGCCGTCCATCAACGCCGCCGCCTCGCGGGTGCTGGATCGCATCGGCGTCTCCCTGGTGGAGGCGCGCGAGGCCGGCTGCTGCGGCGCGGTGACGTTCCACCTCGACTATCAGCATGACGCGCTCGCGTACGTGAAGGCGAACGTCGACGCATGGTGGCCGCACGTCGAGGCCGGCGCCGAGGCGATCGTCGTTACGGCGAGCGGCTGCGGCACGATGGTCAAGGACTACGGCCACCTGCTGCGCGGCGATCCCGCGTACGCGGAGCGCGCCGCCCGCATCTCGGCGCTGGCGCGCGACGTCTCCGAAGTCGTGGCCGCCGAGCAGGCGCGGATCGCCTCCGCGCCGCGCGTCGAGCGCAGGCCGCCGGCCGTCGCGTTCCACTCGCCGTGCAGCCTGCAGCACGGGCTGCGCATCCAGGGCGTCGTCGAGTCGATCCTGCGCGGCGCCGGATTCACGCTCACGCCGGTTGCCGACGCGCACCTGTGCTGCGGATCGGCCGGAACCTACTCGCTGCTGCAGCCGCGCATCTCGCGCAAGCTCCTCGCGAACAAGGTGCGCGCGCTCGAGTCGGGAGCGCCGGAAGTGATCGCGACCGCGAACATCGGTTGCCTCGCGCACCTCGAGTCCGGCGCGGGGCGGCCGGTGGTGCACTGGATCGAGCTCCTCGACGGTCGCTTGAAGTGAAGCTTTCAGGATCCCGGGAAGGTTGCAGGTTTCGCGCGGCGCCGGCGGTCAGCCGCGTGTCTCCGCGGGTGCAGCACGATCATAGAGAATGAAGAGCTCGTTGCTGTCGCCGGGCCGCGAGCCGCGCCAGTATTCCGTCCAACCATGCGGCACCTTCGGCGCATGGAGCGGGCTCGCCTGCACGAGCAGCGCACGGCACCGCGAGGCGGCCGGGAATTCCACGGGAATGGTCTTCAGGTTGACGAAGTAGTCGAGCAGCGCGCGTTGCGCGTCGCCCACGTTCTCGCGCGCGACGCAGCGGAAATCCGGCGGCAGGTTCTCGACCAGGCGCGAGGCCACGCCGCGATAGCTGCGCGCCTGGTCGATGAGCGGCACGCCGAGCGTCATCGCGAGCATCCACACCATCGTGATGCCCGCGGTCCAGTTCACGAGCGCGCGGCGCGTGGAGCGCAGCGACCTCGCGACGACCACCGCCCACAGCAGCGTGAGGAGCGCGGCGAGCGCGACGGCGAGGAAGCTGAACGCGTAATGGAAGTTCGGGACCTCGCGCCGCACGAACGCCGCCGCGAACTCCGGCTTGCCGGTGAGCGCGGCGGCCCACGCGAGCCACAGCAGGGCGGCGAAGAGAAAGAAGGTCGTCATCCCGAACCAGTCGAAGGCGGCCGCCGCTCCGCGCGGCAGGCTGTCGAGCTCCGCGATGCCGAGGATCGCGAGGGGAAGCAGCAGCGGGATCGCGTCGATCTCGTGCGGTCCCCCGAATGCCGAGCTGGTGATGAGGAAGGCGATGAACGCGATGAGCGGCAGCAGCACGGCCTTGCGCGCGAGCAGGGTACGGCGCGTGCGCCAGATCGTCCACGCCGCGAGCGGCAGCGCGGGCCACGCGTACCAGGGCAGGATGCGCACGAAATAGAGGAGCTCCAGCGGCCCCTCGTCGTCCGATGGATCGCTCCAGTGGGTCTGCGTCGCCTGCGCGAGCCACGCGTGCATCATGGCGCCCGACACACGGTCGAGCAGGAGGAGCCACAGGGCGATGAACGGCGCCGCGCAGGCGACGACGGCGAGCAGCGTGAGGGCATACCCGCGCTTGCGCCAGAAGGGTGCGAGGAGCGGGAGGAGGCCCAGCGTCATGACGAGCATGGCGAGCGGCAGGAAGCCGCTGCCGAGGAAGGCGATGCCCATGCCGCAGCCGGCGACCGCGCCGCCCACCGCGGGACGCCGCGCGCTGAGCGCGAAGCCGTACAACGCCATCGAGATGCCCGAGAGGCCGGCGAGCGCCGCGATCATCTCGTGGGCGCGCGCGAGCAGGCCCACGCTGCCGATGAACAGCAGCACGCCTCCGCGCCCCGCGCGCTCGCCCATCAGCTCGTGGCAGGTGAGCGAGAGGAAGGCGAGCGTCGCGGCCATGAAGAGCCCCGACGTGAGCCGCGCCGCGTCGTGCAGCGGCATCGCCCAGCCGAAGAGCTTCACCATGATCGCCGCCACCCAGAGGTAGAGCGGAGGCTGGCCGAGCCAGGGCTCGCCGACGATGCGGAAGTTCACCCAGTCGCCGGTGCGCAGCATCTCCAGGACCGCTCCGAAGGCGGTCGCTTCGTCCACCTTCCACGGGTCGTGCCCGACCAGCCCCGGGAGCAGCCACGTCGCGCAGATGACGAGGAACAGGATCGACTTGAGGCGCGTCGGCGTTCCGTCGTACGCGATCCTTCCCCATCGCGGCTCGCCGAGGCGTCCGGGGCCCGGCAGAGGATCCGCGGCGTGCCCGTGGTTCGTCGGGCGGGCGTGATCGACGGCGTGCCCGTTGTGCATCATGGTGGCGTCATTCTAGGCGACGAAGCCAACAAAAAAGGCAGCCCTCGGGCTGCCTTTTCGGGTGCGCGGGCCGGGCCTATTCGACGGCCTTCGCGGAATTGCCCTTGCGCGCATAGCGCTTCTTGAACTTGTCGACGCGGCCGGCGGTATCCACGATCTTCTGCTTGCCCGTGTAGAACGGGTGGGATTCGGCCGAGATCTCGATCTTGTAGACCGGATACTCCTTGCCGTCCTTCCACTTGATGGTCTCGTTGGTCGCGACCGTGGAACGGGTCACGAATCCGAAATCGCAGCTGGTGTCGAGGAAAACGACCTCGCGGTAGTTGGGGTGGATGCCTTCTTTCATGGTTTTCGCCTTGTTGGGGGCGCCGAAGGGTAGGGGAGGTAAGACCGGTTCGGGCCCGGGAAACATGAATTATGCGGGAAAACATGAATCAAAGCAAGGGCTTGTTACAAAGCCTTGCGCTTTCCCAGGCCCTTGAGCGGACTGGTTTTTTTGGCCTGAATCGTGCCCGGATGGTTCCGTCGCCAAGGCAAGGTGACGTTTTTCGTCGGTCGCTCCAACGCCGGTCCCGCTGCTATCCCTTCTTCATGGAGTTGAAGAATTCGTCGTTGTTCTTGGTCGCTCTCAATTTGTCGAGCAGGAACTCGGTCGCCTCGAGCTCGTCCATGCCGAACAGGAGCTTCCTCAGGATCCATACCTTGGGAAGGATCTCCGGCGCGATCAGCAGCTCCTCGCGCCGCGTGCCCGAGCGGTTCACGTTGATCGAGGGATAGACGCGCTTCTCGGCCATGCGGCGATCCAGGTGGATCTCCATGTTGCCCGTGCCCTTGAACTCCTCGTAGATCACGTCGTCCATGCGCGAGCCGGTGTCGATGAGCGCCGTCGCGATGATGGTGAGCGATCCGCCTTCCTCGACGTTCCTCGCCGCGCCGAAGAAGCGCTTGGGACGCTGCAGCGCGTTCGAATCGACGCCGCCGGTGAGCACCTTGCCCGAGGCCGGCACCACGGTGTTGTAGGCGCGCGCGAGGCGCGTGATCGAATCGAGCAGGATCACGACGTCCTTCTTGTGCTCGACCAGGCGCTTCGCCTTCTCGATCACCATCTCCGCGACCTGCACGTGACGCGTCGCCGGCTCGTCGAACGTGGAGGCGACCACCTCGCCGCGAACCGTGCGGCTCATCTCGGTCACCTCCTCGGGACGCTCGTCGATGAGGAGGACGATGAGGACCGCCTCGGGGTGGTTCGCGGTGATCGCGTGCGCCATGTGCTGCATGAGCACGGTCTTGCCGGCCTTGGGCGGCGAGACGATGAGGCCGCGCTGCCCCTTGCCGATCGGCGCGATGATGTCGAGCACGCGCCCGGTGAGGTTCTCCTCCGCCTTGATGTCGCGCTCGAGCCGCATCGGCTCGTCGGGGTGCAGCGGCGTGAGGTTCTCGAAGAGGATCTTGGTCTTCGCGTTCTCGGGCGGCTCGCCGTTGACAGTGTCGACCTTCACCAGCGCGAAGTAGCGCTCGCCGTCCTTGGGCGTGCGGATCTCGCCCACGATCGAGTCGCCGGTGTGGAGGTTGAAGCGCCGGATCTGCGAAGGCGAGACGTAGATGTCGTCGGGGCCGGCGAGGTACGAGGTGTCGGGCGAGCGCAGGAACCCGAAGCCGTCCTGCAGCACCTCGAGGGTGCCGTCGCCGAAGATCGCCTCGCCCTTCTTCGCCTGGTGCTTGAGGAGCGCGAAGACGAGCTCCTGCTTGCGCAGCCGGTTGGCGCCTTCGAGCTCGTTGGCGATCGCCATGTCGACGAGCTCGGAAACGTGCTTGAGCTTGAGGTCGGATAGATGCATTCCGCAGGCCTGCCTGGTGTGGTGTTCGGGAACGGGCCCGGGAGACGTCACGGGCCGCAGAAACTCAAAGGGAGTTCGGATCAGCCTGGCTGCGAGGAGATGCCGCGGGAGTTTTTTCTTGGAAGACTGCTCGAGCGAGCAGCCAGGATGCGATCAGGGTAGCGGTTTCAGATATTGCTGTCAATGAAGGCGGCGAGCTGGGATTTGGACAGGGCGCCCACCTTGGTGGCCTCGAGGTTCCCGTTCTTGAACAGCATCAAGGTCGGAATCCCGCGGATGCCATACTTCGGCGGCGTGGACTGGTTCTCGTCGATGTTGAGCTTCGCGACCTTGAGGCGCCCGGCATATTCGGAGGCGATCTGGTCGAGCGCCGGCGCGATCATCTTGCACGGCCCGCACCACTCGGCCCAGTAATCCACGAGAACCGGGGTCTGCGACTGCAGCACCTCCTGCTCGAACGTGTCGTCGGTGATGTGGATGATCTTGTCGCTCACTCCGCGGCTCCTTTCGGGACGGCGGGCGGTCCTTCTCGATATCCCGACGCGCCGGACGCCCATCGTAGACCAAAGGCCCGCGCGCTGGCAAAGCGGCGCGCGGCGGACGGCGCCGGCGCTCTGGTAAAATAATCGCCCTTTCCCGGCAATTCTCCCTGCGTTCCGAAAGGCATCTTCCATGACGTACGTGGTGACCGAGGCCTGCGTGAAGTGCAAGTACACGGACTGCGTCGATGTCTGTCCGGTGGACTGCTTCCGCGAGGGCCCGAACATGCTGGTCATCGATCCCGACGAGTGCATCGACTGCACGCTCTGCGTTCCGGAATGCCCCGTCGAGGCGATCTTCGCCGAGGACGACGTGCCCGGCGACCAGAAGGACTTCATCGGCATGAACGCCGAGCTCGCCAAGCTGTGGAAGCCGATCGTCGAGCGCAAGGACGCGCCCGCCGACGCCGACGAATGGGCGAAGACAAAGGAAAAGCGCCAGCTCATCGAGAAATAGCGGGAGCCGTGGCGGAGCGGACGACAAGTCGCCGCTCGGCACGATCGGGCCCGAGTCCTTCTAGTCGTAGAGTCCCGCCTTCGCCTTCCCGCCGAAGATGCGGTAGGACATGATCGTGTAGGCCGCGATGAACGGCAGCACGATCGCCGCGCCGAGCAGCAGCGCCCGGAGTCCCGCCGGGGGCGCCGCGGCGTCCCAGATGGTGAGCCGGTCCATCACGATGTACGGATAGAGGCTGTAGGCGAGGCCCAGGAAGGCGAGCACGAAGATGGCCGCGGCGGCCGTGAAGGGGCGTGCATGGCTCTCCGCTTCGCCGCGCCGGATCCGCGCGGTCGATCGCCACAGCCAGAAGCCCGCCGCGACGGTGGCGAGCGGAAGGACCATCACCCATAGCGTGCGCGGAAAGTCGAACCACCGCTCGCGCACGGTCTCGCTCTCGAGCGGCGTGGCGAGGCTCACCAGCGCGACGCCGAGGGCGACCCAGATGAGGCCCCAGCGCGCCCACCCGATCGACTTCCTCTGGAGCTCGCCCTCGGTCTTCAGGATGAGCCAGGTCGCGCCCATCAGCACGTAGCCGCCGCAGACGCTCGCGCCCACGAGGACCGCGAAGAGCCACTCGCCGAACCCGCCGCGGAGGCCGGACACGTAGCGGCCGAGCATCATTCCCTGGCAGAAGGAGGCGAGGGTGGAGCCCGCCCAGAAGAGCCAGTTCCAGAGCTCGCGATGCCAGCCGAGCGCCTTCATCCGGAATTCGAACGCGACGCCGCGGAGCATGAGGCCCACCAGCATCGCGACCACCGGAAGGTAGAGCGCGCCCATCACGGCAAGGAGCGCTCCCGGGAAGGCGGAGAGCAGGATGCCGACCCCGAGCACGAGCCAGGTCTCGTTCGCGTCCCAGAACGGCCCGATGGAGGAGACCATCACCGACTGCTCCTCGTCCGAGGCCGCGGGCATGAGCATCGCCACGCCGAGGTCGTAGCCGTCGAGCACCACGTAGGCGAGGACCGCAACGCCCATCAGCACCATGAAGACCACCGGCAGCAGGCCCATCTCAGCGCGCCTTGGACGCGACGCCGGCGGTGGCGGGCCAGCTCGTGGGCGGCGGCGCCTCGCGCGCGCCCTCTCCCGCCATGTGCGTCAGCACGACGATGTATGCGATGAACATCACCACGTACGTGAGGATGTAGCCGGTGAGGCTCGCGCCGAGCTCCGCGCCGCTCGCGTCGCCCGCGCCCTGCGCCGTGGCGAGGATCCCGGTGACGAGCCAGGGCTGGCGGCCCACTTCGGTCACGATCCATCCCGCGTCCACCGCGATCCACCCGGCGAAGGTGAAGGCGGCGAGCATCCAGAGCAGCCCGCGCCGCGGATCGCGCCGGCCGCGCGTCTGCCAGGTCGCCCACCAGGAGACGAGGAGCATGAGGATGCCCATTCCGACCATGATGCGGAACGCGAAGAAGACCGGCGCCACCGGCGCATGTTGCGGGAACTCGTCGAGCCCGCGGATCGTGCCGTCGAGCGAATGGGTGAGGATCAGGCTTCCCGCATCGGGAAGCTCGATCGAATAGTCGTTGCGCTTCTCCTTCTCGTCCGGGATCGCGAAGAGCGTGAGCGGGGCGCGGTGCTCGGTGTGCCAGATCGCCTCGATCGCCGCGATCTTGGCCGGCTGGTGCTCGAGCGTGTTGAGCCCGTGCTGGTCGCCGACGAAGATCTGCAGCGGCGCGAGGATCGCCGCGGTCACGACCGCGACGCGAAGGGTGCGCTTCGCGCCGGCATCCGAGGGCATGCGCAGCAGCCGCCACGACGAGAGGCCGGCGATCACGAAGGAGGCCGTGAGGCCGGAGGCGATCACCATGTGGCAGAAGCGGTAGGGGAACGACGGGTTGAAGATCACCTTGAGCCAGTCGCCCGGGATCCACTGGTCGCCCGAGCGCACCTGTCCGGTCGGGGTCTGCATCCAGGAGTTGAGCGCGAGGATCCAGAAAGCCGACAGCGTGGTGCCGATCGCCACCAGCAGGCTCGCCGTGATGTGCAGCCAGTCGGGCACCCGGTCCATGCCGAAGAGCATCACGCCGAGGAACGTCGCCTCGAGGAAGAAGGCGGTGAGGACCTCGTAGGAGAGCAGCGGGCCGGCGATGGCCCCGACGGTCGTCATGTAGCGCGGCCAGTTCGTGCCGAACTGGAACGACATCACCACGCCGGTCACCACCCCCATCGCGAAGGTGAGCGCGAAGATCTTCACCCACAGCCGGTACCTCGCGAGCCGCGCGGCGTCGCGGTGGCGCTGGTAGGAGAGCCGGAAGGCGACGAGGTACCAGGCGAGCCCGATCGTGAGCGCCGGAAACAGGATGTGGAACCCGATGTTGATGCCGAATTGGGCGCGGGAGAGCAGTAGGGCGTCATCCATGGTCGGGCGGCCGCGACAATCTCGTTACAATTCCAGCATGCCTCGAGGAAAGCTCAAGATCTTCTTCGGCGCGTTTCCGGGCGCCGGCAAGACCGACGCGATGCTCACGGCGGCGCGGCGCGTGCGCGACGCGGGCCGCGACGTGGTCGTGGCGGTCGTCGATACCCATGACAACCCGGAAACCGCGGAGTTGCTCGACGGTTTCGAAATCCTGCCCCCGCTCGCCGTGGCCGGCAATCCCGTGCCCGGGGAGCTCAACCTGGACGGGGCCCTCGCCCGCCGGCCCGAGGTCATCCTGGTCGACGACCTCGCGCATCCCAATCCCCCGGGCTCGCGCCACCCGAAGCGCTGGAACGACGCCGACGAGCTCCTCGCGAACGGCATCGACGTCTTCACCACGATGGGCGTCCAGCACCTCGAGAGCCTGAACGACGTGGTGGGCGAGATCTGCGGCATCCACGAGCGCGAGACGGTGCCCGACACGTTCTTCGACAGCGCCGAGGAAACGATCATGGTGGACATGTCCGCCGACGAGCTGCTCGCGCGGCTCAAGGAGGGCAAGGTCCACGTCGGCGAGGCGGAGAAGGGCGCCGAGAAGACCTACTACAGCAAGGGCAGCCTGCTCGCGCTGCGCGAGATCGCCCTGCGGCGCACCGCCGACGTGGTCGAGGACGAGGTGCAGAAGGTGCGCGCCGAGAAGCACGTGGACGCCGTGTGGAAGACGCACGGCCATCTCCTGTGCTGCATCGGGCCGCAGCCCGGCTCGGAGCACGTGGTCCGCAGCGCCGCGCGGCTCGCGAAGCAGCTCGACTCGGAATGGACCGCGGTCTATGTCGAGACGCCGCGCCTGCAGCGGCTGCCCCCGGCGGAGCGCGGCCGCATCCTCAACGTGGTGCGCCTCGCCGAGGAGCTGGGCGCGCGCACCGCGATCCTCACCGGCACCGACGTCGTCCATGCGCTGGTCGACTATGCGCGCGAGCAGAACATCGGCAGCGTGGTGGTGGGACGCGGCCGCCCGGCGACGGTCCGTTTCTCGCGAACGATGAGCGACGCGCTCGCGGCGGCGAGCCCCAACATCGACGTGATCGAGATCGGGCGCGGCGGCGCCGAGGCCGGCACGCCGGTCGCGGCCCCGGCGATCGAGCCGGATGCGGCCGGATCGCGCGCCGCGGAAAAGCGCCTGCGCTACTTCTGGACCTTCCTCGCGAGCCTCGCGACCGCGCTCGCCGCGCTCGCGCTCTATCCGCGCTTCGAGCTCGCGACGGTGGTGCTCCTGTTCATGCTGACGGTGGTGCTGATCGCCGTGCGCTGGGGGCGCGGGCCCGCGATCTTCGCCGCGATCCTCGACGTCGCGCTGGTGGACTTCTTCTTCGTGGCGCCGCGCTTCTCGTTCGGCCTGCCGGACCCGCACTATTTCCTCACCTTCTTCGTGATGCTCGCGGCGGGCGTCGTCGTGGGCCAGCTCGCCGGCAACCTGCGCTTCCAGGCGCGCGTCGCCTCGCATCGCGAGAAGCGCGCGCGCACGCTCTACGAGTTCGCGCGCGATCTCGCCCGGCTGCAGACCACTTCGCAGGTGATCGAGACCGCCGAGTCGTTCATGTCGCGGCATTTCCGCGCGCGGGTCTCGGTGCTGGTCCCGGACGCGACGGGCCTGCTCGTCTCGCCGACCGGGAGCGGCATGAGCAATCCGTTCGACAGCACCGCCGCGCAGTGGGCCTACGACCAGGCGCAGCAGGCGGGGGCGGGCACGGACACGCTCGCCGGCAACGAATACCTCTTCCTGCCGCTCAAGTCGCCCACCAGGACGCGCGGCGTCCTCGCAGTGCGGCCCGAGCGCACGCGCGACCTCTTCATCCCGGAGCAGCGGCACCAGTTCGAGATCTTCGCCGCGCTCGTGGCGACCACGCTCGAGCGCGTGCACTACATGGACGTCGCGCGAGATGCGATGCTCATGGCGCGCATCCAGGGACGCGACATGCACCTCGAGCTGGAGCGCAGGCCGCTCGCCGAGCTCGTCGACGGCGCGCTGCGCCAGCTCGGCGCGCTCACCGCCCGGCACCCGGTCGCGGTCGACGTGCCGAGCGACCTGCCGCTCGTGAACGTCGAGCCCGATCTCATCCAGCGCGTCTTCACGAGCCTCGTGGGGAACGTGGTGAAGCACACGCCGGCGGGGACCCACATCACCATCTCCGCGCGCGTGGCGGGCGACTTCGTCGAGGTGCGCGTGGAGGACGACGGCCCGGGCCTGCCCGAGGGGCGCGAGGAGGAGGTGTTCGAGTCGTTCTCCCGCGGCGAGAAGCCGGGCGCGCGCAGGGGCGCGGGGCTCGGGCTCGCCATCTGCCGCGCGATCGTCGAGGCGCACGGGGGCACGATCCGCTCCGAGCGCCGCGCGGAGCGGGGCGCGCGCTTCGTCTTCACCCTGCCCCTGCGCCGCAATCAGGGATAGAGGCGCCCGGCGCCGATGACCTTCTCGATGACGCAGGTCTCGGTCGTGTTGAGCTGCACGTCGAGGTGGATCGAGAGGGCGTTCTCGTTCACGAGGATCGATCGCGAGGTGAAGGTGCCTTGCTTGCCATCGCTGCAGGAATAGTGGCCCGACCAGGCGAAGGTCGCTCCCGCGCCGGAGTACGTTCCGCCGTACGAGCAGGTGAGGCCGGTGATTGCCGTCTCGTCGATCGCCAGGATGTGCGCGTTGCGATCGGTGGTGAGGTCGAACTCCGCGTACGTGCCGCGCGAGCCGTCGTTCTGCGCGCTCGTGCAGCTCGATCGCCGCTCGAGGTCGGTTCCGTTCCAGACGCCCTCGATCGGCGCATCGGTGGGCTCACCCCACAAACCGCGAGCGAGCGGGTTGTCCTGGGCGAGGGCGTGGGGCGCGGCCATGAGCATGCACGCCGCGGCGAGGCACTTCCAGGCGGCATTCGAGGTCAATCGCGTTCCTCCGGGCTGATCCGAACGGACTCCATCCTGCTCCCCCCGTCGCCTGCCCACGGCGCGGCCACCATGAAGCGCCGCCCGCTCGGCAACGCCGGCATCGAGGTCGCGCCGCTCGCCTTCGGCGGGAGCGTCTTCGGATGGACCGTGGACGAGCCCACCGCGTTCCTGCTGCTCGGTCGAGGAGACGCTCGAGGCGTCCGAGCGCCCGGTCCGGGAGGGGAAGGTGGGTGCGATCGGCGCCTCGAGCCATTCCGCGCCCGCGCTCTCCGCGGCCCTCGGGTGGCTGATGGCGCGTCCCGCGATCAGCGCGCCGATCGCAGGCGCGACCAGCCTCGCTCAGCTTCGCGAGCGGATGGCCGCGGCCGACCTCGCGCTCGACGCGAGGCAGATGGGGCGGCTGGATCGCGCAAGCGATTGACGCGCGCGAGCGTGCGGTAGCGACGGCAGGCGGGGAGCTCCGAGAGCGCGCGCCGCCTCATGCGACCGCCGGCAGCTCCTGGTTGTCGCCGCCGAGGAAGGCCGCCGCGCGCGCCGCATCGACCGGGCGCGAGAGCAGGAAGCCCTGGCCGTATTCGCAGCCGAGCTCCTGCAGG
>DATIZV010000127.1:0-4914 GCA_035516915.1 Usitatibacter sp.
GCAGGGCGAGTTCCGCCCGCTGCACGAGATCAACCCGCTGCGCCTCGCGCACCTCGAGCGGCTCGCGGGCGGCCTCGCCGGCAAGCGCGTGCTGGACGTCGGATGCGGCGGCGGCATCCTCGCCGAGGCGATGGCCGCGAAGGGTGCGCGGGTGGTCGGCATCGACCTCGCCGAGCGCGCGCTCAAGGTGGCGCGCCTGCACGCCATGGAGGTCGCGAGCGCCGTCGAATATCGCCACGTGTCGGCGGAGGACCTCGCCCGCGCGGAGCCGGAGTCCTTCGACGTCGTCACGTGCATGGAGATGCTGGAGCACGTGCCGGAGCCGTCGAGCGTGGTCGCGGCGTGCGCGCGGCTCGCGAAGCCGGGCGCCCGCCTGCTCTTCTCCACCATCAACCGCAACCCCAAATCCTTCCTTTTCGCGATCGTGGGCGCGGAGTACGTGCTGCGCCTGCTCCCCAAGGGCACGCACGAGTACGCCCGCTTCATCCGCCCCTCCGAGCTCACGCACCACTGCCGGGCCGCGGCGCTGCAGGTCGACGACATCACCGGCATGACCTACAACCCGGTCACGCGCCGCTATGCGCTCGGGCGCGACATCGACGTGAACTATCTCCTCGCATGCCGGAAGTGATCGAAGCGGTCCTCTTCGACCTCGACGGCACCCTCGCCGACACCGCTCCGGACATGGCGCTCACCGTGAACCGCATGCTCGAGCGGCGCGGGCGTGCCCCGGTGCGGATCGAGGCGGTGCGGCCGCACGTCTCGAAGGGCGCGCGCGGGATGATCGGCGCGGCCTTCGGCCTCGCGCCCGACGACGACGGCTTCCAGGCGCTGCGCGAGGAGTTCCTCGACCTCTACGCGCAGAACCTGTGCGTCGGCACGCGCCTCTTTCCCGGCATGAACGAGCTGCTCGAGGAGCTCGAGAGCGCGGGCGTCCTCTGGGGCGTGGTGACCAACAAGTTCGAGCGCTTCGCCGTGCCCCTCATCGAGTCGCTCGGGCTCGCCGCTCGCGCCGGCGTGGTCGTGGGCGGCGACACCTGCCCGCGGCCCAAGCCCTTTCCCGATCCGCTGCTCTTCGCCGCGACGAACCTCGGCATCGCGCCCATGCGCACGCTCTACGTGGGCGACGACGAGCGCGACGTGCAGGCCGCACGCGCCGCCGGCATGCCGGTGCTGGTCGCCGGCTACGGCTATCTCGGCGACGGAGCGCCGCCGATCCTGTGGGGCGCCGACGCGATCGTCGACTCGCCTCCGGCGATCGGCGCATGGATGCGCGAGCGCTCCGAGGAATGAGCGAGGGCCGCCCGCGGGCGCGCTATTTCTTTCTGCCGCCCCCGGCGACCAGCAGTACAACGCCCAGCGCGACCGCGCCGAGGCCGGCCCATTGCGGCACGTTCACCTGCTGCTTCTCGCGCACCGAGAGCTGGAACGGCCCGAGCTTCGCCTGGTGCGTCTCCCTGGTATAGCTGAAGCCCCCGTACGCGAGGGCGAGCGCGCCGGCGACGACGAGCACGACGCCCACGATCCTGATCGGTGTCATTCGCGGTCCTTGAACGGGCGGGAACCGTCCCCACCTCCCGAGTGCCGTATGATACGCATTGCTTCACCCCGTTTTTTTCTTTCGGAGGGCGCCCCGACGAGTTGGGGACCCCCGGGGCGCGACCCGGTTTCGACGCGGGCACCGAAGCAGCGCAGGGCATGCCGAGGCGCGGATCCCCTCGTAAATACAGCCGCAGACGACAAATAGTCGCCAACGACAGCAACTACGCTCTGGCCGCCTAATACCGGCCGGACTCCGCCCCGGGTGTGCTCATGCGCCCGGCCGGGCTCGTAAAGACGGACGCGGAGTCATACTCATGAGATCGTCCCGAGCGGGGCCACTTCGCTCGGGGCTAAATCCAAGGTGGCTCAGCATCGTCCAGCTCGCCGGTCTGCGGGACGGTGGTTAAACCAAATGGCCTGGCTACGCATGTAGAACTGCCTGTGGAAGGCTTGCGGACGGGGGTTCGATTCCCCCCGCGTCCACCAACAAGCGAAGACGCCACCCCGCGCGGGTGGCGTTTTCGTCCGGGTTGACATCGCGCATGACCGTGGGCCCCGAAGACTGCGCCACCTCGCCCTCGCCCTCGCCCTCGCCGGCCCGAGCACGCTCAAGGTCGGGTGCCGCGCCCCGGGCCGCGATGCGTGCCATCCGCTTCGAGAACGTCAACCTGCTGCGCGCCTTCGCGGCGCTCTCGGTGGTCATGTACCACGTGATCGAGCACAGCCATTGGACGACGTTTCCCATCTCGGGGCCGCTCGTCACGTTCCGCATCGGCTGGATCGGCGTGGACGTCTTCTTCGTGATCAGCGGATTCGTGATCACGTACAGCGGGCTCATCCTGCGCGCCGGCGACCGCTCCGGTTTCCAGCGGCACTACTGGGAGCGCCGCCTCACCCGAATCGTGCCCCTTTACGTGCTCACGATGGCCGTGTGGATCGCGGCGATGTACCACGGCTTCTTCGCGCAACCCTTTCGCGAGTGGGGCTGGCAGCTCTTCACCCACCTCGCGTTCATCCACTCGTTCTTCACCGACACCCACAGCGCGATCGACGGCGTGAACTGGACGCTCGCGATCGAGATGCAGTTCTACCTCGCCGTCGCGCTCCTCATCGGATGGATCGAGCGAACTCCCGCGTGGCGCATCGCGCTCTGCGCGATCGCGGTGGCATGGGCGTGGCGCGCATGCATGCTCGTCATTTTCGGCTTCACCGACCCGTGGTTGCTCTTCATGCGGGTGACGCAACTTCCCGGCACGATTGACGAGTTCGCCGCGGGCATCGTCTTCGCGAAGATCGTGCTCGCGCGGCCCGAGCCCGCGCGCGGGGAGGCGCTCGCATGGCTCGCAGGCGCCGGTATCCTGGGCTATGCGGCCATGGCGATTTTCTGGTCCCGGGCGAGCTACTGGTTCTTCCCCCCGATGGTCGTCTTCTGGCGCACGCTCTTCGCCGCGTTCCTGCTCTGCGTGCTCGCGGCCGCGGTGCGCCTTCCGCAGGTCATCGCGCATCGCTGGCTTCGCCCTCTCGACTCGATGGGCGAGATCAGCTACGGAATCTACCTGTGGCACTTGTTCGCGATCGAGTACGTGATCCACGTACGGGGGATGAAGCAGCTGGAAGCGACTGCGTGGGTCCTCGGCCTCACGCTGCTCGCCGCGGCCTGCTCGTGGCGATGGTTCGAGAAGCCCTTCATGCGCCTTGCCCGGCGGCCGGCCGTCGACGCCCAGGCCGCGCCCTGACACGCGGATTCGCATCCGCCGCGGGGTAAAATGCACCATTTTGCGCGCGAATCGCGTCGGTTCCCTTGAGCCCACCTCCCGAAGCCGCGGCCGCCACTCCCGCGATCCGACACTCCATCGACCGCCTGGTGATCAGCGGGCGACGCCTGTTCGGATGGGGCTGGGCAGCGCACGGCGAGCGCGACATCACCTCCGTCCACCTGGTCCTCGAGAGCCAGGGCCGCGTGCGTCGCCTCGAGGCGGGCATCGGCCTCTCGCGGCATGACGTGCAGGACTCCTACCCGGATCTCGTCAACGCCGGGAGCTCCGGATTCGTCGTCACCGGCTACATCCCGGAAGGCCGGCCCAGCCGGGCATGGCTCGAGGTCGAGCTCGACGACGGACGCTCCGAGCGCATCGACGTGACGCACGTCGTGGAGACGCGGCTGGAGAAGCGCCGCAAGTGGCACCTCGCCGGCTGGGTCGCGCATTCGGTCTGGCGACGCCTCAAGCGCGGCGACATCGCGGGAATCGTGCGGCGCGCGAAGACGCAGACCTATGCCGCGCCCACGCTCGACGACATGGGCATCGTCGCCGAGCTCGTGCCGGCGCTCGAGCGCCACCGCACCGTCGTGATCGTCTTCGACCACAACATGGGCGGCGGCGCGAACCAGTACTGCCGCAACCTCATCGCCGAGCGCAATGCGCGCGGCGACGCCGTCGCGCTGTGCACGTACAACCTGCCGATGCTCGAGTACCGGCTGCACCTGTTCGAGCCCGGCGCCGAGACGCGCGTGTTCCGGATCTCCACCTTCCTCATCCTGGAGCGCGTCCTCGAGAAGCTGCCCGCCGCGGAGCTCTTCGTGAACAGCCCGGTGTCCTTCGACGAGCCGCTCGTGCTCGCCGAATGGCTCGCGCGCATGCGCTCCGAGTTCCCGCGCACGCGCCTCACCCTGACCGCGCACGACTACTTCTCGGTCTGCCCCTCGTTCGTGCTCCTCGACGCCGACGGCCGCTATTGCGCGATCCCGGAGATCTCGAAGTGCGCCGATTGCCTGCGCCGGCACAGCGCGAGCTACGTGGCGCTCTCGCCCCCGACCGAGATCGGGCCGTGGCGCGCGCTCTGGGGGCGCTGCCTCCACGCGGCGGACGAGGTGCGCTGCTTCTCGGAGTCGACGCGCAGTCACCTGCTGCGCGCCTATCCGACGCTGCGCCGCGACCGGCTCACCGTCGTCCCCCACAAGCCCGATTACGTCCCGACGCGCCTGCCGAAGGTGCCCGCCCGTCCCCTCGTCGTGGGCGTCATCGGCGAGATCAGCCCGCAGAAGGGCGCTTACATCGTGCGCGACCTCGTCGCGCAGATCGAGCGCGATGGGCTCGACGTGCGCGTGGTGGTGTTCGGGATGCTGCACGTGGCGCATCGGTCCGGGCGCCTGCACGTGACCGGCACGTATCGGCGCGAGGACCTCGTCGACCTGATCGAGGAGCACGGCGTGAACCTGCTCCTCTTCCCGTCGGTCTGGCCGGAGACGTTCTCGTACGTCGTGGCGGAGATGATCGCGCTGAAGCTCCCGATCGTCGCGTTCGACCTCGGCGCGCCGGCCGAGCGCCTGCGCAACTACCCGATGGCGCGGCTCTGCCCCGAGGTGAGCGCCGC
>DATIZV010000128.1:0-4295 GCA_035516915.1 Usitatibacter sp.
TCGGTCACGTCCTCGCCATCGAGGAGGATCGCGCCCCCTCGGAACCGCGCGTCCATGGCGCGCGCCACTTTCGCGAGCGCGGCCTCGTCGTCGAGGTCGGTGGCCGCGCGCAGCGCCGCCAGCGTGGCGAGCCGGTAGAGCGCGCCGCTGTCGAGATAGTGGAACCCCAGGGCCTGCGCCACGCGCGCGGCCACGGTGCCCTTGCCCGAGGCCGAGGGGCCGTCGATCGCGATCACCGGGACCGCGTCACGAGACGAGGCGTCGGAACTCATCGAAGTACGTGGGAAACGTCTTGGAGACGCAGCCCGGGTCGTTGATGCGCACGCGCCTCGGGCCGAAGGAAGCGAGCGAGAAGCACATGGCCATGCGATGGTCGTCGTAGGTATCGACGGCGACGGGATCCAGGTGCGAGGCGGGAGGCGCCAGGAAATTCGCGGGGGGCGCGATCGCAAGGAAATCGGGGCCTTCGTCCACCGTCGCGCCGAACTTGCGAAGCTCGGTGGCCATCGCCGCGATGCGATCGGTCTCCTTCACGCGCCAGCTCGCGATGTTGCGAAGCCGCGACGGCCCCGTGGCGAAGAGCGCCAGCACCGCCGCCGTCATCGCCGCGTCGGGAATGAGGTTGAAGTCCAGGTCGAAGGGCTTCAACCGCCCGCCGCCGCGCGACTCGATCCAGTTGGCGCCCATGGCGATCCGCGCGCCCATCTGCTCGAGCACGTGCGCGAAGTCCACGTCGCCCTGCAGGCTCGACAGTCCCACGCCCTCGACGCGAACGGGGCCACCGCCCAGCGCGCCCGCGGCGAGGAAATAGGACGCGGAGGACGCATCGCCCTCGACGTCCAGCAGGCCGGGCGAGGCGAACCCCGCGCCCTCGGCAATCTCGAACGCGCGCCACTGCTCGCGCTTCACCTCGACGCCGAAGCGTTTCATGAGGCCCAGCGTGAGCTCGACGTAGGGCTTGGAGATGAGCTCACCCTCGACCTCGATGCGCGCGCGCCGCCCCGTCCAGGCGAGCGCGATCAGCAGCGCCGAGAGGAACTGGCTCGAGACGTTGCCGCGCACACGCACGCTCTGCGAACCCGAAGCGGCACGCGGCGCGATCGCAAGCGGCGGAAAACCCCGTGCGCCGCGATACTCGATGCGGGCGCCCGCCTGCTCGAGCGCATCGACGAGATCGCCGATGGGCCGCTCGTGCATGCGCGCAACGCCCGAGAGCACGTAGTGCCCGTCGGCGAGCGCGAGCGCGGCGGTGAGCGGGCGAAACGCGGTGCCGGCGTTGCCGAGAAAGAGGTCGGCCTTCTTGTTGGGAAATCCTCCGGAGCGGCCGATGCCGTGCACCACCACGTGCTCGACGCCGCCGCGCGTCTCGAGGACCACGCCGAGCGCCCCGAGCGCCTCGCGCATCACGTGCGTATCGTCGGAATCGAGGAGCGAGGTGAGCTCCGTGTCGCCGCGCGCGAGCGCGGCCATGAGCAGCGTGCGGTTGGAGATGCTCTTCGAACCGGGAAGCCTGAGCGTCCCTTCGGCCCGCGACGCGGGAGCCAGGTCCAGGAACCGCATGCTATTCCTGTCCCTGGCCGCGGCGCCCGCTGCCCAGGTTGAGCCGCGTGGCGCGCGCCTCCGCCATGAGGCGCTCGAGCCCGGGGCCCTCGCCTTTCTCGATCAGCTCGCGGAAGACCGCGAGCCGCGCGCCGTATCGGTCGAGTTCCGCGAGGAGCGCCTCGCGGTTCTGCAGCACGATGTCGCGCCACATCTCCGGCGAGCTCGCCGCGATGCGCGTGAAATCGCGAAATCCGCCGGCCGCGAATTCGAGGAGCTCCGCGGCGTTGCCCCGGGAAGCGATCTCGTTAACCAGCGCGAAGGAAAGCAGGTGGGGCAGGTGGCTCACGGCGGCGAAGATGCGATCGTGCTCCTCGGCGCCCGCGGTGCTCACGCGCGCGCCCGCCGCTTCCCAGGCGCTGCGCACGATCGACACGGCCTGCGGCGCGGTATCGCTCTCGGGGGTGAGCACGACGCGCGCGCCGCGGAAGAGCTCCACGTTCGCCGCTTCCACGCCGCTCGTCTCGCGTCCGGCGATCGGATGGCCCGGCACGAAACGCGGAAAGCGCTCGCGAAGCTCCTCGCGCGCGGTGCGCACCACCTCCGCCTTGGTGCTGCCCGCGTCGGTGACGATGGCTTCCGAATCGAGCGCGAGCCCGACGTCGTGCAGCACGCGCCCGATCGCCCGCACGGGGACCGCGACCATGACGAGCTCGGAGCCGCGCGTGGCCTCGGTCACGGACTCGGCGGCACGGTCGATCACGCCCAGCTCCGCGGCGCGCTGCAGGACCGCCGGATCCCGGTCGTAGCCCACGATGCTCGCCGCGAATCCCGCGCGCCGCGCCGCGAGCGCGAAGGATCCTCCGATGAGCCCAGCGCCCACGACCGCGATGGATTTCAGGCGCCGCACCGGCTAGCCCTTCTTCGCCACGGCGCGCTCGAGCGCTGCGAGGAACCTCGCGTTGTGCTCGGGCAGGCCCACGGTCACCCGCAGGTGCTCGGGCAGCTCGTATCCGGCGATGGGCCGCACGATGACGCCCTCGGCGAGCAACGCCTTGTACACGCGATCGGCATCGCCCACGCGCACGGTGATGAAGTTGGCATGCGACGGGATGTACTCGAGGCCGAGGCGCTCGAAGCCGCGCGCGAGCTGCTCGAGCCCCGCCGCGTTCACCGCGCGGCTCTTCTCGATGAACTCGGCGTCGTCGAGCGCCGCGGTGGCGGCCACCAGCGCCAGGTGGTTCACGTTGAACGGCTGGCGCACGCGGTTCATCACCTCGGCGACCTGCGGATCGGCGATGGCGTAGCCCACGCGCAGCCCCGCGAGGCCGAACGCCTTGGAGAGCGTGCGCGCGACGACGAGGTTCGGATGTTCAGCGATCCACGTGTGCGTGTCGGACCTCAACGCGTCCGGCAGGTATTCGCCGTAGGCCTCGTCCAGCACCACGATCACGCGCGGCGGGATGCGCTCGACGAAGCGGCGCACATCGGCCCACGGACTGAACGTACCCGTCGGATTGTTCGGGTTGGCGACGAAGACGATCTTCGTGTCCTCGCGCACCGCGCGAGCGAGCGCATCGAGGTCGTTGCCAAACTTCACCGCCGGCACGACGATGTGCTTCGCCCCGATGGCCTGCACCACGAGCGGGTAGACGAGGAACGCGTGCTGCGAATACACCGCCGAGTCCGCGCCCGTGAGGAACGCGCGCGCCACGAGCTCGAGGATGTCGTTGGAGCCGTTGCCCAGCACGAGGTTCCCGGGCGCGACGCCGAAGCGCCGCGAGAGCGCCTTCTTCAGCTCGAAGCCGTTGCCGTCCGGATAGTAGTGCAGCACGTCCAGGGCATTGCGGATCGCGGCGAGCGCCCTGGGCGAGGCGCCCAGGGGATTCTCGTTGGAGGCCATCTTGAGGATGCCCGCCTCGTCGAGGCCCAGCTCGCGCGCGGTCTCCGCGATGGCCTTGCCTGCGACGTAGGGAGCGATCGCCCGCACGTTGGCGGGCGCGAGGTCTTTGAGGTTCATCGTTCTAGAGGACTGCTACGGGATACGAGCCGAGGACCTTCAGGTAGCCGGCGATCTTCTCCACTTCCGCCAGCGCCGCGGCCACGTTGGCGTCGGTGCGGTGCCCCTCGATGTCGACGAAGAAAAGGTATTCCCAGATCGCGACCTTCGAGGGGCGCGACTCGAACTTGGTCATCGAGACCCCGCGCGTCGCGAAGGGC
Organism: Usitatibacter sp.; assembly: GCA_035516915.1. Classification (GTDB taxonomy): domain Bacteria; phylum Pseudomonadota; class Gammaproteobacteria; order Burkholderiales; family Usitatibacteraceae; genus Usitatibacter. Next base: position 3,760 of record DATIZV010000128.1, read on the forward strand.
GTGAGCATCTCGTACACGGCGCCCGCGCGGTTCCTCGCCGAGAGGACCATGGAGGTCTTGTCCCGCCCCGACGGCGCCGGCTCGTATTCGCCGAGGATGAGGAAGCGCGTGGTGTTGTTGGGCTCGTCCTCGATGTTGGAGGCGAGGATCGCGAGGCCGTAGTGCTCGCCGGCGGTCTCGCCCGCGACGGCGGCGGAGCCCGGCTCGCCCGCGGCGCGGCGCGCGGCCTCCGCGTTGCTCGACACCGCGACGCGCTCGGCCCGCGGCAGGTTCGCGTTCAGCCACTCGTGGCACTGCGCGAGCGACTGGCCGTGCGAGAACACGCGCCGGATCTCGTCGAACGAGCGCGGCTGCTGCATCGACATCAGGTGGTGGTGGATTCGCACGACGACCTCGCCGCACACCTTGAGCGGCGATTGCGGCATGAGGTCGAGCGAGCGGCCGACCGCGCCCTCGGTGGAATTCTCCACGGGCACCACGCCGTAGTCCGCGCTGCCCGATTCGACGGCGCGGAACACCTCGTCGATGGAGTCCGC
>DATIZV010000129.1:0-13252 GCA_035516915.1 Usitatibacter sp.
GTCATGATCGACTGGGCGTGGTCGTACTGGACCTTCCAGCGCTACTCCCGCATCGTGACGCGCAGGCTTCCCTGAGCTCGCGGTACAATCCGCGCGATGTCCGACCCCCGCGTCTTCTTCGCCGCCGAGCGCACGCTCCTCGCCTGGATCCGCACCGGCATCACGGTGATCGGCCTGGGGTTCGTCGTCGCCCGCTTCGGGCTCTTCCTTTCCGCGCTCGCCCGCGTCGGCCCTGCGCGGGACGTGCCGGTGCAGCACTGGCATTCGAACATGATCGGCATCGCGCTGGTGCTCATCGGGGCCTTCGCGATCTTCGGCGCGGTGCGCAACCACGAGCACTACCTGCGCGACGTGCCGGCCAAGGACATCCCGCGTCCCGCGATGCCGTGGCTCGCGACGCTGGTCGCCCTGGCGATCGGCGTGAGCGGGCTGCTCCTCGCCGGCTACCTCGCCATCTCCTGATTCCCGCCGGAGGCGCCATGTACGGGAAGATCCTGGTACCGGTCGACGGCAGCGCGGCGTCCGCTCGCGGCCTGCGCGAGGCGATCCGCCTCGCGAAGGACCAGCGCGCGCGCATCCGCGTGGTGCACGTCGTGGACGAGTCGATGGCGATCGGGTTCGCCGAATCCGGCGTCGATCTCGAGCCGATGCTCGAGGGGCTCGTCGCGAAGGGCAAGCGCATCCTGCGGCGAGCGAGCGCGGCGGCGCGCAAGGCCGGCGTCCGCGCCGAGTCCCAGCTCTACGAATCGATGGCCGGCTCCGCGGCGATGACGATCCTGCGCGATGCGCGCAAGTGGCGCCCCGCGCTCATCGTCATGGGCACGCACGGGCGCCGCGGCATCCGGCGCGTGGTGCTCGGAAGCGACGCCGAGCACGTGCTGCGCGAGGCGACGGTGCCGGTGCTGCTCGTGCGGGGGCGCTGAGCGGGCCTAGCGCCGCGCGCCGCGCGACCAGGGAATCGGCTGCCGGAGCTCGCCCGGCGGCCCGACGAGGCACGGGTCCTGGTCGTAGCGCAGCGCCCGGATCTTGCGTGTCGCGAGCCGCAAGAGCGCCGTGAAATCGGGGTTGCGCCCAAGCGCGCGCCGGTCGCGAAGCGACCTCGCGAGCGAGAAGGTGAACGCGCCGTACGAAGCCGCGCCGTCGCGATGCTCGTGGGAAAACTGCTCCTCGCGGCACGCCTCGAAGATGATCGGAAGGTACGGACCCTTGTGGCCGAGCGCCTTCCTCTCGCGATCGTAGGCGCGGTTGGGGAGGCCGCGCAGCGGCACGCCGCGTCCCAGGCGGTAGGTGGACCCGTTCTCGCCGAGGTACGCGGCGCCGTCCGGCGACCTCGCGAGCGAGGCGTTCGGCGTCGGCAGCTCGCGCTTCCTCCACATGCCGTGCGGCGCGTCCCACTCGAGCATGCGGTGGCGGATGTCGTCGGGCGGGCTGATGCCGCGGATGCGCGGGGCGCCGTCGCGCGCGAGGCCGCCCGAGTGGCAGCAATCGAAGATCGCGACGAAGCGCGTGTCGTAGGCGAGCTGGCTGTAGAGCTCCACCAGCTGCTTGTCGCGGATCGCGCGGGCGGGACTCCAGTCGAAGTCCCACGGCACGAGGCACTCGTCGAGGTGGTCCACCTCGCCCTTCGTGCCGTAGGTCGGGAGCTGCGCGCCGTGCCCCGAGTAGAAGAGCACGCGCTCGCCGCCGTCGGGGACGTCGTCGAGGAGCCAGTGCATCCGCTCGAGGATCGCCTCGGTGGTCGCGCGCCGATCGAGCACCACGCGGATCTCCTGCGCCGCGAGGCCGCATTCCTGCAGCACCGAGCTCATCAGGAAGACGTCGTTCACGCAGCCCTCGAGCCGGTTCGCCGGGTCCGGATACCGGTCGATGCCGACGAGCAGGGCGCGTCGGTCGGGGCGGCGCGCGACGGCGCGGAGCGTGCCGAAGGTGCGTTTCGCGATGCGCGCCATGCGCGGCGCCCGCGCGATCACGGACCATACGCGCGATTGGGTGTCGGGATGGTCGAAGTACCAGATCGGGTCGTGGTTCAGCGGGTCGCCGGGCTTGTCGAAGTCGGTGTCGACCTGCGCGAAGTTCGCCGCGTCGAGGCGGATCGGGCACGTGAAGACGTGGTCCTCGGGATTGTAGAGGTCGTACCACATGCGCACGCCCTCGAGCGCCACGATGCGGCCCGCGAAGCAATCGCGCACGAACGGGTTTCCGATCTGCGAGCCGAGCGTCACGTACACCTTGCCGGAGATCGCGCCGGGCTCGCGCGCGAAGGCGTCGTAGGAGAAGAGCGAGCCGAGGCTGTGCGCGCAGACGACGTCGTATTCCTTCGCGCGCATCCGCGCGAGGAGCCGCCTGCGCAGGGCGGCGCGCAGCGCGTCCTCCGAGGCCCACTGCGCGATCATCCCCGCCGTCCACCGGACGAGGTCGGGAATGTCGACGAGCGCCCGCGCCCCGCCCAGCGTGTCGCCCACGCCGTGGACCGCGCCGCTCGCCATGAGCCGCGCGAACGCGTCCGCGTACACCGCCAGGTTCAACGGCGCATGGTCGAAGAGATCGTCGTAGGCGAGGAAGTCGACCTCGGGCTCGGGCTGCGGCTTCCAGCGCTCGATGTCGCTGCGGATGGCCCTCGTCCATGCGGGCCTCAGCTCGGCGTCCGCATCGCCGTGCCCCGAGCCGTGGATGCAGAGGATGGAAAGCCTCCGCGCCATGGCAGCCTCCCTTCGCGAGTTGCGCGCATTCTAGCTTCGCGCGCGGGGCGCCTCACCTACCCCGCAGGGTGGGAAATCGGAAGCGCTGCTGCTAGAGTCGCCGGGTCGATGCGATCGGGAGACGGGGTGAAGCGCGACAGGCACCGCTGCGCATGGGCGCAATCGAACGAGGAGTTCTTCGCCTACCACGACGAGGAGTGGGGCGTGGCCGAGCACGACGACCGGCGCCTCTTCGAGATGCTGAGCCTCGAGGGCGCGCAGGCGGGCTTGAGCTGGCTCACGATCCTGCGCAAGCGCGAGGGCTACCGGCGCGCGTTCGACCGCTTCGACGCGGCGAAGGTCGCGCGCTATGCGGCGGCGAAGCGCGCGGCGCTGATGCGCGACGAAGGCATCGTGAGGAACCGCGCGAAGATCGAGGCGGTCGTCGCGAATGCGCGCGCATTCCTCGAGGTGCGCAAGGAATTCGGCACGTTCGACGCGTTCCTCTGGCGCTTCGTCGGCGGCAAGCCGCTGCGCGGCCCGGGCAACCGCAAGGCGCTCGCCGCGGCCGATGCGATGAGCGAGGAGCTTCGCCGGCGCGGCTTCAAGTTCGTGGGGCCGACGATCTGCTACGCGTTCATGCAGGCGGTGGGCCTGGTGAACGACCACGCGAAGGACTGCTTCCGCGCGCCGGAGCGCCGTTCCTAGCGCGCCTCGATCCAGCTCCGGCAGGCGGGATCCTTCGCGGCTTCTGCGAGGGCGACGGCGAGCAGGGCGCAGGCCGTATTCATCCCCGGATTGCAAATGCGAGAATGACGCCGATGCCGCGCATCCACCTCCGCGTCGCCGCCTGCGTCGTTGCGGGAATCGCAGGCCATTGCCTCGCCGCGCCCACCCTCGGCGGCTGTCCGGTCTTTCCCTCGGACAATTACTGGAACACGCCGGTCGATGCGCTGCCCGTTCATCCGAGCTCGTCGACCTGGGTGAGCACGATCGGCGAGTCGACGAAGCTCCATCCCGATTGGGGCAACGTGCTCGCGGACAACTACGGCATCCCCTACGCGACGGTGGGAGCGGGCGAGGCGCAGGTGCCGATCCTCTTCCCGCCCGAAGGCTATGGCGACGAGAGCGATCCGGGACCGTACCCGATCCCGCCCGACGCGCCGATCGAAGGCGGAAGCAGCAGCGACGGCGACCGCCACGTGATCGTCGTCGACACCGGCAACTGCGTCCTCTACGAGCTCTACTACGCGTTCCCGCTCTCGGGTGGATCGAGCTGGAGCGCGTACTCCGCGGCGAAGTGGGACCTGCGCTCGAATGCGCTGCGGCCCGATACCTGGACCTCGGCGGACGCGGCGGGGTTGCCGATCTTTCCCGGCCTCGTGCGCTGGGACGAGGTCGCGGCGGGCGAGATCGACCACGCGATCCGCTTCACGGCGAGCCGCATCTGGGGAAGCTCGGGCGGCAAGTCCTATTACCTGTGGCCCGCGCGGCACGCTTCCGGGAGCAGCACCGATTCGAGCCGTCCCCCGATGGGGGCGCGCTTCCGCCTCAAGGCCTCGTTCGACATCTCCGGCTTCGATCCGCGCACGCAGGTGATCCTGCGGGCCTTCAAGAGGTACGGCCTGGTGCTCGCCGACGCGGGAAGCAACTGGTATTTCCAGGGCGTGTCCGACGCGCGCTGGCCCGACGTCGTGCTGGACGAGCTCAAGTCCATCGCCGGCAGCAACTTCGAGGCGGTCGACACCTCGTCGCTCGAGGTCGACCCGGCGAGCGGCGAGGCGCGCCAAGCCTCGGGCGCGATCGACGTGCAGGGCCTGTGGTGGCGCTCGCCCGCGGGCTCCGAGAGCGGATGGGGCGTGAACCTCACCCAGCAGGGCGACATCCTGTTCGCGACGTGGTTCACCTACGACGCGAGCGGCAAGGGGCTCTGGCTCGTGATGTCGCGCGGCGACAAGGTCGGCACCGACACCTACTCGGGGACGCTCTACGCCACCACCGGACCGGCGTTCGACGCCGATCCGTGGGACCCGAATCGCGTTGTCGCCACCGGGGTCGGCAGCGCGACATTCGCCTTCACCGACTCGAACGACGGCACGTTCACGTACACGGTGAACGGCACGACGCAATCGAAGCCCATCACGCGCGAGATCTTCGCGGCGCCGCTCCCCACGTGCGTGGAGGCGGAAACGCTCGCCGGCTCGACCAACTACTCGGACCTCTGGTGGCGCTCTCCCGCCGGCTCCGAATCGGGCTGGGGCGTGAACCTGACACAGCAGGGCGACATCCTGTTCGCGACGTGGTTCACGTACGACGCGGCCGGCGACGGCGAGTGGCTCGTGATGCCGCGCGGCGAGAAGACGGCGGAGGCGACGTATTCGGGGCCGCTCTATCGCACCGCGGGACCTTCGTTCGACGCCGTGCCGTGGGATCCGGCGGGCGTCGCGGCGATGCAGGTGGGCAGCGCGACGTTCTCGTTCACGGATGCGAACGACGCAACCTTCTCCTACACCGTCGATGGCGTCTCGCAATCGAAGCCGATCACGCGCGAGATCTACGGCAGTCCAGCGACCGTGTGCAATTGAAGACCGGGGAACTGCTCGCATGCGCCTTCGTGATCGAAGCCCTGCGCGCGCTTCGTGACGCCGGCTCGAGGGCGGCCGTAGAATCTTCCGCGTGGACCTTTACGCGCCCGACGAAGCCGTAGCCGCGCTCGAGGCGGAGGCCGGGCGCACTTCGAGCGCGCCCGCGCTCGCCGAGCTCGCGTGGCACCTGCGCCAGCGCGATACCGCGCGCAGCCTCGCGCTCGCGGAGCGCATCGAGGCGGCGCACGATCCTTCCGCCGCCGCCCTCGCGCCGCGTCTTCTCCTCGCGCGATGCGAGGGGCTGCTGCTCCTCTTCCGCATCGAGGAGGCGAGCGCAGAGCTCGCGCGGTTGCCGGAGCTGCTCGCGGCCGACTGCGCCGAGGATCGCCGCGTGCTCGAAGGGGACGCGGCGCTCCTCGAAGCCGCGATCGCCACGGCGCGCGGCCGGCCCCAGGACGAAGTCGCCTGCGCGCGCCACGCGCACGCGGCGTTCGCGGCCGCCGGCGAGCGCAGGCGCGCCGACATCGCCGCCGCCGCGGAGCTCGCGACGACGGCGAAGGCGGACGCGGCCCCGGCGCTCGAGGCGATCGCGCGCCTCAGGGCCGGATCGGACGATCCCGTGCTCGCGCTCCATCTCGACTACGTTTCCGCGATCATCGAATTCACCGCCGGCCGCTTCACGCGCGCGATCGAGCTGCTCTCGCCCGGCGCGCGGAATGCGGCGCGCCTGGGGGCCGCGGAAGCGGGGCTGCGCGCGCTCCTCACCATCGCGGCCGCGCTTTCCAACCTCGGGGACCGCGAGGGCTCGGCGAAGGCCGGCGAGGAGGCGCTCGCCCGGGCGCGCTCGCTCGGCTGGCCGCGCTGGATCGCCGGGTCGCTCGCGCATCTCGGCCGGCTCTTCACGTACATGGAGCAGCCCGCGCGCGCGATCGAGGTGCTGGAGGAATCGGCCGCCATCCTTTCCGCGCAGCCGGGCTCGCGGCAGCATGCGATGGCGCTCTTCTACCTCGGCGATGCGTACCTGCATGCCGGGGACGCGGCGCGCGCGCTGCAAAGCGTGGAGCGCTCGGAGGCGATCGCACGCGATCTCGCCATCCCGCCCGACATCGCGGCGAACGCGGGCGTCGCGGCCAAGGCGCTCGCGCGGCTGGGGCGGCACGACGAGGCGCTCGCCCGCGGAAGGTCCGCGCTCGAGCTCGCGCGCTCCTGCGGGGCGAAGCTGTGGGAGGCCGAAGCCCTGCGCTCGCTCGCCGAGATCCGCCTCGAGCGCGAGCCGCGCGAGGCGCTCGGCCACCTCGAGGAGGCGATCGAGGTCTCGGCCGCGATCGGCGGCCACCACGAGAAGAGCCAGGTCTGGGTGGAGATCGCGCGCGTGCACGAGCGCTCGGGCGATCTCGCCGCCGCCCTCGCGGCGGAGCGTCGCGCGCGCATCGAGCAGCTCGCCGAGCAGCACCGGCGCGCGGCGAACCAGGTGCTCGTCTCGCGCATGCGCCACGAGATGGAGGCGCTCGCCAAACGCGAGGCGGAGATGCGCCGGCTCGCGACGATCGATCCGCTCACCGGCCTCGCGAACCGCCGCCATTTCTTCGCCGCGGCCGAGCGGGAGGTGGTGCGCGCGCAGCGCAGCGGCGCCTGCGTCGCGCTCGTCATGGGCGACATCGACAAGTTCAAGTCCATCAACGACGCGCACGGGCACCCCGGCGGCGATGCGGTGCTGGTCGCGGTCGCCGGCACGCTCGCCACCGAATCGCGCCCGCACGATACGGTCGGACGCCTGGGCGGCGAGGAGTTCGCCGTGCTGCTTCCCGGCGCGGACGCATCGGCGGTGCTCGCGGCCGCGGAACGGCTGCGCGCCTCGGTCGAATCGCTCGCGGTGACTTTCGACGGGTGCCCGATCGCGGCGACGATCAGCCTGGGATGCGCGGTGCTCGCCCGGGCTCCCGCGGGAAGCGCCGCGAAGATCTTCGAGGCGCTGGTGCAGGAAGCGGATGCCGCGCTCTACGAGGCGAAGCGCGCGGGGCGCAACCGTTGCGTGCTCTCGGGCGCGCCGGCGGAAACCCGATCGTGAGGCCGGCGCCGATCGTCGCGGCATGCATCGGCGCCGCGGGCGCGATGCTCGGCGCGTGCGCCGATTCCGCGCCGGCGCAATGCCCCTCGGGCGGGGAGCTCGAGGTGAGCGAGACGCTCTATTTCGGAGCCGCGAAGCCCGGCGGAGGCGCCGTGACGCGCGAGGAATGGGACCGCTTCGTTGGCGAGGTGGTGACGCCGCGCTTTCCCGGGGGCTTCACGCAATGGGACGCGTCGGGCCGATGGAAGGCCGCCGATGGCGCCGTCGTGCACGAAGCCACGCACGTGCTCGCCATCGTCCATCCCCCGGGCCCGCAGTCGGAGGCGAAGGTGCGCGCCATCGCCTCGGAGTACAAGTCGCGCTTCCACCAGGAAGCCGTCCTGCGGGTGAGAAGCCCGGCCTGCGCGTGGTTCTGATTCGACGCCCTCGTTCGAATTGAGGCAAGCTTCAGGCGGGAGATCGACGCGATGGGAGGTCTCCGGAGGGATTCGATGGGCCCGAGCCCGCAACGCGTGCTGCGCGAAGTGCTCTCGATCGGCTTCCGCTCCTATCCGAGGGCGCTGGGCCACGGGGTCGTCTTCGCGGTCCTCACCGTCGCCCTCATGTGGGACGGAATTCCGCACGCCTTCCTGGTCGGTTGGTTCGGCGCGTTCCTGCTCGCGGTCGCCCTGCGGCTCGTCGTCGCGCGCGCGTTCTTCCGTGCCCGGCCGAAGGACGAGGAGCTCGGGCGCTGGATCCGCCTCGCGGGAGTGGGCGTCGGGGTCACCGGGCTCGTGTGGGGCATCGCCGGCGTCGTCGCCATCCAGCACGCCCCCGAAACGCCGCTCTACGCGATCTGGGTGGTCTTCCTGATCGCGCTCTTCGGCGTGCTGCAGACGCAATCGGTGGGCGCCCACCCGGCCGCGTTCCTCTCCTTCTACCTGTGCGGGATGGTGCCGATCGTCGGCGCATCGATCGTCCTTCCATCGCCGCACTACGTGCTGCGCCTGTTCTCGGAGGCCGCGCTCATCACGATGTCGATCCGCGTCGGAGGGAGCGGCAACCGCTACGTGGCCGACTCCGTGCGCATGCGCTTCGAGAACGTCGAGCTGCTCCGCGACGTCACGCACCAGAAGGAGGAGCTCGCCCGCCAGAAGGAGGAGCTCGACCGCGCCAACGCGGCGAAGACGCGCTTCCTCGCGGCGGCGAGCCACGACCTGCGCCAGCCGATGCAGGCGATCGGGCTGCTGGTCGAGGCGCTGCAGGAGCGCGCCACCGAACCTGCGATGCGCCGCATCGTCGAGAGCATCCGCTCGTCGGTGGGCGCGATGACCTCGCTCCTCAACGAGATCCTCGACATCTCGCGCCTCGACGCGGGCACCGTGGAGCCGCGGCGCGCGTCGTTCCCGATCGACCGCGTGCTCGACCGGCTGCGCGGGCCCTACTCGTACGCCGCGACGCAGAAGTACCTCGAGTTCCGCATCCGGGGCAGCGCCGCGATCGTGTACACGGACGAGGTCCTGCTCTACCGGATCCTCGCCAACCTGCTCAACAACGCGCTTCGCTATACCCGCGAGGGCGGCGTGCTGGTCGGATGCCGCCGCCGCGCCGCCGGCATCCAGATCGAGGTGTGGGACACGGGAATCGGGATCCCCGGGGACAAGCTCGAGGAGGTGTTCCAGGAGTTCCGCCAGCTCGGCAATCCGCAGCGCGACCGCGACCAGGGCCTCGGGCTCGGCCTCGCGATCGTGGAGCGCACCGCGCGCGTGCTCGGCCTGCGCGTCAACGTGCGCTCGCGGCTCGGGCGCGGCTCGGTGTTCTCGATCGTCGTTCCCGAGGGCGACGCGGGGCTCGCCCCCGCGCTCGAGCTGCGCGTCGCGGAGCCGCTCGACGGCTGCGCGGTCCTGGTCGTGGACGACGACCGCGAGATCCGCTCCGCGATGAAGGTGCTCCTCGAGGGCTGGAAGTGCCGCGTCGAGTGCGCCGCTTCGGCCGCCGAGGTGGAGGAGGCGCTGGTGCGCCTCGCGCTGGCGCCCGACGTGGTGATCGCGGACTACCGGCTCCCGGACAACCGGACCGGGCTCGAGGTGATCGCGCGGCTGCGCGAGGCGCATCCCGCCGCCGACGCGATCGTCGCGACCGGCGACGTGAGCCCCGAGGCGCTGCGCGCCGCGCAGGCCGCCGGCTACCCGGTGCTCCACAAGCCGCTGCGGCCCGCGCGCCTGCGCTCGCTGCTCGGAGCGGCGATGCGCAAGCGCGGCACGATGCGCGAGGGCGCCGCGGAGCCGTCGTGAGGATCCTCGTGGTCGACGACCATCACCTGGTCCGCGAGGGCGTGCGCCCGCTCCTCGGCCGGCTCGCGGAAGCCGGCGAGGCGATCGAGGTGCTCGAGGCCGCCACGTTCCGCGAGGGCCTCGTCCAGGTGAAGCGCCATCCGGACATCGAGCTGGTGCTCCTCGACCTGCGCCTTCCCGACGTGGCGGGGTTCGACGCGCTGGTCGAGCTGCAGCGCGAGCATCCCGAGGTGCCGGTCGTGGTGATGTCCGGAGAGGACGATGCGGCGAGCGTCCGCGAGGCGCTCGAGCGCGGCGCGCTCGGCTACATCCCGAAATCCTCGAGCCCGGAGGTGATCGTCCACGCGCTTCGCCTCGTCCTTTCCGGGGGCACGTACGTGCCGCCCGAGATCATGGGCGGCGCCGCGCAGGCCGCCCCGCGGACCACCGGCGCGACGAACGCCGCGCGCCTCGGCCTCACCGCACGCCAGGGCGAAGTGCTCGCGCTTCTCGTCGCGGGCAAGTCGAACAAGCAGATCTGCCGCGAGCTCGGCCTCGCCGAGGGAACGGTGAAGAGCCACCTCGCGGCGATCTTCAAGGCGCTCGGCGTCGCGACGCGCGTGCAGGCCGTGATCGCCGCCGGGAAGCTCGGCGTCAAGGGCTGATTCGAGGCGCGGAAGCCGGGCACCGGGGCCGATTCCAGGGCTTGTCCGAACGGCCTAATCCGCAGGGCCTAGTCCGGGCGGCGCGGCTTCCATCCTTGGCGCCGATACCGCGATCGGCCCTCCGCGCCTATCGTGCCGCCTCCACCTCAGGGAGGCCATCCATGTTCGCCTTGAAACTCGGCCCAGCCCGCGCCCTTCGCGCAGCCATCCGTCGGCGCTTCCGCGTCGCTCCCGCATGAAGCCGATCGGCGCCGAGCTCGCGCTCGGCATGTCGCTCGCGCTCGAGACGTGCGAGTCGGAGATCGTGCGCGCGCGCGCCCTGCTGCGCGAGCGCGGCGATCCGAACGAGGCGCTCCTCAGCGCCGACCGCCTCCTTGCCCGGGTTCGCGCCCGGATCGAAACGGTGCGCCTCGCCCTCGACGAAGGCGCCGCCAACGCATTGGATTGACTGCCATGACCCTGCTCCATCCCCATAGCCTGCTGCTGCTCGCGGCGCTGCCCTCCCTCGCCGCGCTTTCCATGGCGCTGCTGTTTCGCAACCGGGCGCTCACCGATCGCCTCGAGGCGCGCGCCCGCTTCTACGCGATGCGCGATCCGTTGACGGGGCTTCCCGCGCGGATGCTGCTGCACGACCGGCTCGCGCAGGCGCTCTCGCACGCCGAGCGCTTCCGCCGCGTGGTCGCCGTGCTCTTCATCGACCTGGACCGGTTCAAGGCGGTGAACGAGACGCTCGGCCATGCGCTGGGGGACGAGGTGCTGGTCGAGGCGTCGCGCCGGCTGCGCGAATGCGTTCGCGACGAGGAGATCGTGGCCCGCATCAGCGGCGACGAGTTCGTGATCGCGCTCTCCAACCTCGAGCGCTCGGAGCAGGCGGTGGGCGTCGCGCGCGCCGTGCTGGGCGAGCTGGGACGCGCCTTCGACGTGGGCGAGCGGCGCGTCTACTGCACGGCGAGCATCGGCATCGCCGTCCACCCGGGCGACGGTACGACCGCCGCCGCCCTCGTGCAGAGCGCCGACATCGCGATGTACCGCGCGAAGGAGCAGGGCGGCAACGGCTTCCAGTTCTTCCTTCCGGAGATGCACGCGCGGGCGGTGCGCCGCCTGCAGCTCGAGACCGCGCTGCGCGGCGCTCTCGAGCGCGACGAGTTCCTGCTCCATTACCAGCCGAAGTTCGACGTGCCTTCCGATGCGCTGGTGGGATTCGAGGCGCTGCTGCGCTGGCGGCATCCGGAGCTCGGGCTCCTGCCGCCCGCAGAGTTCGTGCCGATCCTCGAGGAGAGCGACCTCATCGTCGGCGTGGGCGAATGGGTGCTGCGCGAGGCGTGCCGCCAGCTCTCGGCATGGGCGCGAGAGGGGCTGCGCCCGCTGCCGGTCGCGGTGAACATCTCGGCGCGCCAGTTCCGCATGCGCAGGCTCGAGCGTGCCGTGGCGCGAGTCGTGAAGGAAGCGGGGATCGATCCGTCGCTCCTCGAGCTGGAGATCACCGAGTCGCTCCTCATGGAAGACCCGGAGGAAGCGGTGGAGACGCTCGCGAGCCTCGAGCGCTTCGGCGTGCGGCTCGCGGTCGACGTCTTCGGCACCGGATACTCGAGCCTCGCCTACCTGCGGCGCTTCCCGATCGCCGCGCTCAAGATCGACCGCACCTTCGTGTGCGAGGCGGCGCGCAGCGCGGAGGATGCGAAGATCGCGACGGCCATCATCAACCTCGGGCACAGCCTCGGCCTCAAGGTGATCGCCGAGGGAGTGGAGACTCCGGCGCAGCTCGAGTTCCTGCGCGCCCAGGGCTGCGACGAGATGCAGGGCTTCCTCCTCGGGCCGCCGATGTCGTGCACCGGGGCGATTCAGCTGCTGCGCTCGTGCGGGGATGGCGCCGCGGCCCGCGAGGAGCGCAGCGCGCGATCGGGCGGCCGCTGCGCGTAGCGCGCGGCGCGGCGCGAGGTCAACGGCGCCGCGATTTCCCGCGTCCGGCCAGCGGGCCGGTGCTCTCGCGCACGACGAGCTCCACGTCGATCGCGTGCACGCGCGGCACGCGCTTGCCCTCCAGGCGCGCGAGGAGGCGCTCGGCGGCGATGCGCCCGATGTCGCCGGAAGGAACGTGGATGGTGGTGAGGGCGGGCGTGAACTCCGAGGAAAGCTCGATGTCGTCGAAGCCCACCACGGACAGGTCGCGGGGCACGCGTACGCCCTGGGCGGCGCATTCGATCAGCGCGCCGAGGGCGATGAGGTCGTTGCCGCACACGAGCGCCGTGAATCCCTCGCGGCCCAGGCGCTGCCACAGCGCGCGCAGGCCCTGCCGTCCGCCGCGCAGCGAGAACGGCGTCTCGACGACGCGCTCGGCGGCCAGCTTCACGCCGCGCGAGGCGAGGGCGTCGCGAACGCCGGCGACGCGGTCGCGCGCCCGGTCGTTGTGCTCGAGCTCGCCGGAGAGCACCGCGAAGCGTCGATGCCCGAGCTCGAGGAGGTGCCGCGCGCAGCGCCCGCTCGCCTCGCGATTGTCGAAGCCGATGCAGTGGTGGAAGCGCCCGCGATCGAGCGTCCACAGCAGCTCGTAGGGCACCGACGCCTGCCCGATCGCGTGGAAGAGCTCGGGCGGGTGGTCGAGGCCCACCAGCACGAGGCCGTCGACGCCCCGCTCGATCAGCGCGCGCGTCGCCGCGAGCTCCATGCGCGGGTCGTACTCGTCGCTCGCGAGGAGCAGCGTGTAGGAGGCGCGGGCGAGCTCCCGGGCGAGGGACTGCGTCGCCGAGGCGAAGATCGGGTTGTCGACGGTGGGCAGCACCGCGCCGACGGTGCGCGAGCGTCGCGAGGCGAGCGCGCGCGCCGCTCCGTGCGGGACGTATCCCAGCATGGCCGCCGCGCGGCGCACGCGCTCGCGCGTCTCGGCGAGCACCCGCTCCGAGGGGCCGAGGGCGCGCGAGGCCGTCGCCAGCGAGACGCCCGCGGCGCGCGCCACGTCCTCCAGGCGAGCCGGCCGTTTCTTCATCGCGGCCGAGCATACCCCCGC
>DATIZV010000130.1:0-6258 GCA_035516915.1 Usitatibacter sp.
CGCGGTTGGTGGCGGCGAGCGTGAGCTCGAAGCGGTTGGGAAGGAACTTGATGCAGTCGTCGACGGTGATGCGGGCCATGGCGCGGTCTCCGGTTACTTGAATTCGGCAAGCAGCGAGGCGAGGCGCGCGGACTGCCGCTCGCGGGCGACGCGCGTAGCGTGCACCACGGCCTGCAGGTCCGACACCGCCGAGTCGAAGCTTTCGTTAACAATTATATATTGAAATTCAAGAACATGCGAGACCTCGTCGCGGGCGCCTGCAAGCCGCCTCGCGATCACGTCGGCGGCGTCCTTGCCGCGCGCTTCCAGGCGCCGCTTCAGCTCGGAAAGCGAGGGCGGAAGAATGAAGATGCCCACCATGTGCGGGAAGAGCGCTCGCACCTGGCGCGCGCCCTGCCAGTCGATCTCGAGCAGCACGTCGTGGTCTCCCGCCAGCTCGTTCTCGATCCAGCGGCGCGAGGTCCCGTAGTAGTTACCGTACACGTTCGCATGCTCGAGGAAATCCCCCGAGGCGATCATCTTCTCGAACGCCTCGCGCGACACGAAGTGGTACTCGCGGCCGTGCGCCTCGCCCTCGCGCGGCGCCCGCGTGGTGTAGGAGATCGAGAGCCTGATGCGCGGCTCGCGCCTGAGCAGCTCGGCAACGAGGCTGGTCTTTCCCGCTCCGGACGGAGCGACCACGACGAACAGATTGCCTCCGGCTCGACCGCCTTGCGCCTCGCGACGTGGACCGGCGCCTCCGGCGTCCGGTCCAACGGCGTTCCCGCTGTTTGATGGATCGCGGCTCACTCGATGTTCTGGACCTGCTCGCGCATCTGCTCGATGAGCACCTTGAGCTCCACCGAGATGCGCGTCATCTCGCTCGCGACCGACTTCGAGCCCAGCGTGTTCGCCTCGCGGTTGAGCTCCTGGCAGAGGAAGTCGAGGCGCTTGCCGCAGGCGCCGCCCTTGTCGAGCACGCGCCGGAATTCCGCGATGTGCGTGGAAAGCCGCGAGATCTCCGCGTCGACGTCGATGCGCGAGGCGTAGAGCACGATCTCCTGGTGGATGCGCTCGTCCGAGGGCGCGGCGGCGGCCTCGGCGATCTTCGCCGCGAGCTTCTCCTGGTAGGCCTTGATCGCGGCGGGCATGAGCGGACCCGCCTCCGCGACCAGCTCGGACATGCGCGCGAGCCGGTCGCGCAGCACCTTCTCGAGCTTCGCGCCTTCGCGCGCGCGCGTCTGGTCGAGGTCGGCGAGGGCCTGCTCGAGGAGGGACGTCACGTCCTCCTTCACGCGATCCGGCGAGAGCGTCTCCTCGGCGAGCACGCCCGGCCAGTGCAGGATCTCCGAGATCGAGAGCGGCCGCGCCTCGGGAAAGCGCCCGAGCACGCGCTCGGAGGCGTCGTGCAGCGCCGTGAGCGCGGATGCATCGGGCACCAGCTTGCGTTGCGCCGCCGTGGCCGGCGTGAACGTGATGCGGCAATCGACCTTGCCGCGGGTGAGGCGCGCCGCGACCGCCTCGCGCATCGCGGGCTCGAGCGGCCGGATCTCCTCCGGCGCCCGCACCTGGAACTCGAGGTAGCGGTGGTTGACGGTCCTCAGCTCCACCGCGAGGCTCCCCTGCCCGCTCTCGCGCGCCGCCGCGGCGAAGCCGGTCATGCTGGAGATCATGGCGCTCGGGAAGGCCGGTTCGGCATGGGAAAGCCCCGGGTTTGGCGATTGGAGAGGGCTCGGCGCGTTACGTCCGCAACAAAGCGGCCGAGGCGGCGGCGGCGATGCGGCAAGTTGCCTTTACAAGGGGCAACCGGTTGCCGACAATGGCCGGAATTATATCGGAACCCCCGCTCCATTCATGCCCCAGCAGGCGAACCAGCCGCTGCCGGCCGGCTACGTGCTGAACGGCTACCGGATCGAGAAGCCGCTCTCCTCCGGCGGATTCAGCATCGTCTATCTCGCGCGCGACGAGAGCGGCACGCCGTTCGCCATCAAGGAATACCTTCCGTCGTCGCTCGCGCTGCGCTCCGACGGCGTCGAGGTGCAGATCGACGACGAGACGAACCTTTCGGTCTTCCGCCACGGCCTCAAGTGCTTCTTCGAGGAGGGCCGCGCGCTCGCGATGATCTCGCACCCGAACGTGGTGCGCGTGGAGAACTTCTTCCGCGCGAACGAGACCTGCTACATGGTGATGCAGTACGTGCGCGGCCGCACGCTCCAGTTCCACATCCAGCGCCATCGCCACGAGTTCACCGAGCCCTTCATCCGCCGCATCTTCATCCACCTCATGAACGGGCTGCGCGAGGTGCACGCGAGCAAGCTGCTGCACCTCGACATCAAGCCGGCGAACATCTTCATCTCCATGGAAGGCCGCCCGGTGCTGCTCGACTTCGGCGCCGCGCGCATCACGCTTTCCGAGGAAGCGATGAAGCTGAAGCCTATGTACACGGCGGGCTTCGCGGCGCCCGAGCATTACCGCTTCAAGCCGGGCGAGCTGGGGCCCTGGAGCGACATCTATTCCGTGGGAGCGACCATCTACACGTGCATCGCCGGAACGCCTCCGCAGGCGGGCGACCAGCGCGAGGAGAAGGACCACCTCATCCCGCTGCGCACGCTCGCTCGCCAGGATTACTCCGACGATCTGTACCAGCTCGTCGACGACTGCCTCGCCGTCGACTACATGAAGCGGCCGCAGACCGCCTACGAGCTGCAGCGCCGGCTGATGAACGAGGCGGGCTCGGGCACCGAGAAGCGCGGCTTCCTCGAGACGATCAACCGGCCGTTGTCGAAGCTCTTCTCCCGATAGGACGAGCCCGGCCTCCCCGATCGCAACCATGGACATCATCGCCCCGGCCGCCGTCGCTCCCTCCCGCCGCGAAGCCGCGCGTTTGCCGAGGCGGTAGCCATGCGGTTCACCATCTTCCAGGACAGCCGGCTCGGCGACCGCAAGGGCAACGAGGACCGCGTCGCTTATTCGTACAGCCGCGACGTGCTGCTCATGGTGGTGGCCGACGGCATGGGCGGGCACGAGCAGGGCGAGGTCGCCGCCGAGATCGCGGTGACCGAGATCACGCGCCGCTTCCAGCAGGAGGCGAGGAACCGCCTGCGCCGGCCGTTCGAGTTCCTCGTGTCCTCCATCCAGGCGGCGCACCGGGCGATCGTCTCGCACGCGGTCGAGCACAACCTGCTCGAGTGCCCGCGCACGACGTGCGTCGCCTGCATCGTGCAGAACGGGCGCGCGTTCTGGGCGCATGCCGGCGATTCGCGCCTCTACGTGCTGCGGCACGGCGGCCTCGTCGGCGCGACGCAGGACCATTCGAAGGTGCAGCAGATGATCGACGCGGGCGAGATCACCGTCGAGGCGGCGGCGCGCCATCCCGACCGCAACAAGATCTACAGCTGCCTCGGCGGCGTGGTGCCGCCGCTCATCGACACCGGCCGCGACATCGCGCTCGAGGCGGGCGACACGATCCTGCTCTCCACCGACGGGTTCTGGAGCCAGATCCCGGTGAACATCCTCGGCAACATGCTGCGCAAGCAGTCGGTCCTCGACCTCCTTCCGGGGCTGCTCACGGAAGCGCAGCGCCGCGCGCAGGGCGAATCCGACAACCTTTCGGTGGTCGCGATGACCTGGGAGAACCAGGACGACTCGCGGCTTCCCGACACGCAGGCGCTCGACGAGCAGCAGTTCGCCACGTCCACGAACACCACCGCGCAGCTCGATTCGGTCGCGAGCCCCGCGGACGACGTGACCGACGAGGACATCGAGCGCGCCATCGCCGAGATCCAGAGCGCCATCCGCAAGGTCCCCCGCTAGACCGCGCGATTCCAGAACGCCCCGCCATGCCGCGCTTCCTCGATCGTCCCGCCGGCGAGCTCCGCCCCGTGCGCTTCCAGCGCGGCTACACGCGGCACGCCGAGGGCTCCGTGCTGGTCGAGATCGGGCTCACGCGCGTGCTCTGCACCGCGAGCGTCGAGGAGAAGGTGCCCGCGTTCCTGAAGGGAAAGGGGAGCGGCTGGGTGACCGCGGAGTACGGCATGCTTCCGCGGGCGACGCACACGCGCGGCGCGCGCGAGGCCGCGGCCGGGAAGCAATCGGGCCGCACGCACGAGATCCAGCGGCTCATCGGGCGCAGCCTGCGCGCGGTGACCGACCTCGCGGCGCTCGGCGAGAGGCAGGTCACGATCGACTGCGACGTGCTCCAGGCCGATGGAGGCACGCGCTGCGCCTCGATCACGGGCGCCATGGTCGCCCTCGCCGACGCGGTCGCCGGCCTGCGGGCGAGGGGCCTCGTCGCGCGCGACCCGCTGCGCGATTTCGTCGCCGCGGTCTCCGTCGGCATCGTGGGCGGCAGGGCGCTGCTCGACCTCGACTACTCGGAGGACAGCGCCTGCGAGACCGACATGAACGTGGTGATGACGGGCGCCGGGCGGTTCGTCGAGGTGCAGGGCACCGCCGAGGGTGCGCCCTTCACGAGCGCGCAGATGTCGGAGATGCTGGACCTTGCATCGCGTGGGATCGCGCAGCTCGTCGCCCTCCAGAGAAAGGCGTTGGAGCCACGGATCGGCACGGAGGAACACGGATGATCGGGGAAGCGGCGAAGCATCCGAGTTGACCTGTGTTCATCCGCGGTTCATCCATCTCCTTGAACAAGATCGTCATCGCCTCGAACAATCCCGGGAAGCTGCGCGAGCTCGCCGCGCTCCTCGCGCCGCTCGGCATCGAGGCGCTGCCGCAATCGGATTTCCAGGTGGTCGAGGCCGAGGAGCCGCACGAGACCTTCCTGGAGAACGCGCTCGCGAAGGCGCGCAACGCGAGCCGCGCGACCGGGCTCCCGGCGCTCGCCGACGACTCCGGGCTTTGCGTGCCCTCGCTCGGCGGCGCGCCGGGAGTCCACTCCGCCTACTACGCGGGCCGGGCGGGTAGCCGCGCGGAGCGGGACGCGCGCAACAACGCGAAGCTCGTCGCGGCGCTCGGCGCCGAAGCGGATCGCCGCGCCTTCTACTACTGCGTGCTGGTCCTGCTGCGCTCGCACGAGGATCCGACTCCGGTCGTGGCCGACGGCTACTGGCGCGGGGAGATCGTCCTCGAGCCGCGCGGAACCGGCGGCTTCGGCTACGACCCGCATTTCCGCACCGCGTCGGGGAAGACCGCCGGGGAGCTCGCAGCGCAGGAGAAGAACCGCACGAGCCATCGCGCGGCCGCGCTCGGCGCCCTCGCCGAAAGGCTGCGCGCGCTCGCGCCCTTCGACGCCCCGGGCGGCGCGTGACGTTCCCGGGATAGGCCTTCCGCCGCGACGAATGCGAGTACCCTCGTCATTGACCTCCCCCACTCGGCCCACGGCACTGCGCGCCGCGGAGCCGTCCCGACTCGACACGACGGCCATGGCCCCGCAGCCCCTCGCAAACCAGCCCGACCCGGCGGGCGGCGCGATCCGCCTCGCGCAGCTTCCGCCGCTCTCGCTCTACGTCCACATCCCGTGGTGCCTGCGCAAGTGCCCGTATTGCGATTTCAATTCGCACGAGAAGCGCGAGGACCTTCCCGAGCGCGAGTACGTGGACGCCCTGGTCGCGGACCTGGAGGCGGCGCTTCCCGAGGTGTGGGGACGACGCGTGCGCACGATCTTCATCGGCGGCGGCACGCCGAGCCTGTTCGCACCGGAGGCGATCGATCGCCTCCTCGCCGCCATCCGCGCGCGCATTGCGCTGGATGCGGAGGCGGAGATCACCCTGGAAGCGAACCCCGGGACCTTCGAGGCCGCGCGCTTCCGCGGCTATCGGGACGCGGGCGTGAATCGCCTGTCGGTCGGCGTGCAGAGCTTCTCGGACGCGAGGCTCGCGTCGATCGGGCGCGTGCACGGCGCGGACGAGGCACGCCGTGCGCTCGAGCATGCGCTCGCGGTCTTTCCGACCGTGAACGCGGACCTCATGTACGCGCTTCCCGGCCAGCACCTGGAGGAGGCGGTCCAGGACGTGCGCGAGGCCGTCTCGATCGGCGTGCCGCACCTGAGCGCGTATCACCTCACGCTCGAGCCCGATACGCACTTCCACCGCCATCCGCCGGCGCTTCCCGACGAGGAGATCGCCGCGGACATGCAGGTCGCGATCGAGGAAACGCTCGCCGCGAAGGGCCTCGAGCACTACGAGACGTCGGCCTTCGCGCGGCCGGGACACCGCGCACGCCACAACCTCAACTACTGGACGTTCGGCGACTACCTGGGACTGGGCGCCGGCGCGCACGCCAAGCTCTCGTTCCGCGACCGCATCGTGCGCGAATCGCGCG
>DATIZV010000131.1:0-17598 GCA_035516915.1 Usitatibacter sp.
CCGGCAACGTGCGCGAGCTCGAGAACATCCTCGAGCGCGCGATGGCCCTTTGCAGCGAGAACACCGTCCACGAGGGCGACCTCTATCTCACGCAGGCGACCACGCGCGACAAGGTGGCGCCGCTCGACGGCTCGCTCGGCACGAGGGGGCTGGCGCTGCACGACTTCCTCGACCAGATCGAGCGCGAGGCGATCACGAAGGCGCTGGAGGCGACCCGCTTCAACAAAACGGCAGCGGCAAAATTGCTAGGCATCACATTCCGGTCGCTGCGCTACCGTCTTGATCGCCTTGGTATCGACTGAGCGGGAACGGTGTTGGAGCGGACCGCAAGCGGCCGCTCAACACCATCGAGCAGATGCCCCCCACGGCTTTTCACGTTGACGCAGATGGCGTTTGCCTCGAGGCGCTCTCGCGACCCTCGCCCCATTGGGACGAGCGTCCCGCGGGCGAGCGCATCTCCCTCGTGGTGATCCACGGCATCTCGCTTCCGCCCGGCGACTTCGGCGGGCCGTACATCGACGATCTCTTTCTCGGGAAGCTCGATCGCGAGGCGCATCCGTATTTCCGGGACGTCGCGGACCTGCGCGTCTCCTCGCACTTCGTGATCCGGCGCGACGGCGCCCTCGTGCAATACGTTCCCTGCGCGATGCGCGCGTGGCATGCGGGGGCGTCGCAGTGGAAGGGACGCGAGCGCTGCAACGATTTCTCGATCGGCATCGAGCTCGAGGGCGCGGATGACGTTCCCTACGCGGAGCCGCAATACGAGACGCTCGAGCGCATCCTGCGCGCGCTCTTCGGGCGCTATGGAGCGCTGGATGTCGCGGGCCACAGCGACATCGCGCCGGGGCGCAAGACCGATCCCGGTCCGTACTTCGACTGGGCGCGACTGCGGCGCAGCCTCGCGGCTCCCTGATCGCGGCAGCCTGCCGCCCAAGCCCTTGTTTCCCTGTGCGTTTTCGCGATCGCGATCGCGGGGGAAGCGCTTACCGCTCGTTTCATGGGCAGGGTATGGCGCCAAATCCCTGAATCCGAAGGCGAAAAAATAGTTCGCTGGCAGCCCTTGCGCCTGCGTTTTTCCCTCGCTAGAGTTTGTGGCCATGCCGTCCCCGCGGTACTAGATGTTGTGGGAAGACCTGTGGATAAGCTGTTCAAAAGCGGGGGGCGGTTCCCTGGTTATTCACGCAAATCCGGCGGTTAGCAGGTCCTAGAAGCCTGTCGCAGTCGCAAGCAATCGGTCAGTCATCGGCGCCGCCGAGCCCGTCAAAACAGGAAAAGGAGAAACGTCCATGCGCTTGTCATCCGATATCCATCCCGCGGCACCCCTCGCCAATCCGATCCTGGGAGAGGAGGGCGCGACGCCGCAGGACCGGTACGCGGATTACAAGATCATCCGCCGCAACGGCGCGGTGGTGGCGTTCGAGCCCGACAAGATCGCGGTGGCGATGACCAAGGCGTTCCTCGCCGTGTCGGGCAACACCGCGGCGGCGAGCGCGGGCGTGCGCGAGAAGGTGCAGACGCTCACGCAGCTCGTGGTCGCCGCGCTCATGCGTCGCCAGCCCGCAGGCGGCACCTTCCACATCGAGGACGTGCAGGACCAGGTGGAGCTCGCGCTGATGCGCTCGGGCGAGCACCAGGTCGCGCGCAGCTACGTGCTGTATCGCGACGAGCGGGCGCGCGAGCGCGCGCGGCGCGTCCAGGACGAGGCCCGCACGCAGAAGCCCGCGATCCACGTCGTGGTGGGCGGCGTGCGCGAGCCGCTCGACGCCGCGAAGCTCGAGGCGCTCATCGCGAGCGCGTGCGAGCACCTGCACGAGGGCGCCGACGTCGAGCCGAAGAAGATCCTGGAAGCGACCCTGCGCGACCTCTACGACGGCGTGCCGCTCGAGGAGGTGCACAAGTGCGCGATCCTCGCCGCCCGGATGCTGATCGAGCAGGATCCCGACTACACCTACGTCACCGCGCGGCTCCTGCTCCACACCATCCGCCGCGAGGTGCTGGGCGAGGAGGTGACGCAGGCGCAGATGGCCACGCGCTACGCCGAGTACTTCCCGCAGTTCATCCAGCGCGGCGTGAAGGCGCAGCTCCTCGACGAGCGGCTCGCCTCCTTCGACCTCGCGCGCCTGGGCGCGGCGCTGAAGCCGATGCGCGACCTCCAGTTCAACTACCTGGGCCTGCAGACGCTCTACGACCGCTACTTCCTGCACGTGAACGAGCGGCGCATCGAGCTGCCGCAGGCGTTCTTCATGCGCGTGGCGATGGGGCTCTCGATCAACGAGCTCGACCGCGAGGAGCGCGCCATCGAGTTCTACAACGTGCTCTCGACGTTCGACTTCATGTCGTCGACGCCGACGCTCTTCAACTCGGGAACGCTGCGCTCGCAGCTCTCTTCCTGCTACCTCACCACCGTAGCCGACGACCTGGACGGGATCTATGAAGCCATCAAGGAAAACGCGCTCCTCTCTAAATTCGCGGGCGGCCTCGGCAACGACTGGACGCCGGTGCGTGCGCTGGGCTCGTACATCAAGGGCACCAATGGAAAATCGCAGGGTGTGGTTCCGTTCCTGAAGGTCGTGAGCGACACCGCGGTCGCGGTGAACCAGTGCTTCGCTCCGGCCACCGGCGTCTACACGTCCGAGGGAGTGAAGGAGATCAAGGACGTGAAGCCGGGCGACCTCGTGCTCGGCAAGTCGGGCACTTATCGCGAGGTCGAGCGGCGCTTCGCGTACAACCAGACCGATCGCATGGTGGCGGTCAAGGTGAAGCACGCGATCGATCCGCTGGTGGTGACGGCCGGGCATCCGTTCTATGCCATCCGCGAAGTCCCCAGGGAGCAGTCGAACCGTCGGACGCTCGATTGGCTTGCCAAGGGCAAAGTGAAGGCGGAGTGGATCGAAGCGGGCGCACTGCGCCGCGGCGATTACGTCGCGCAGGTAGTGCCGACGGAAGTGGTGCACGTCGGCGGCCTCGGCGAGGACGACGCGCGGATGTACGGCATCCTGCTCGGCGACGGGCACCTGTCGAAGGATGGGATGGAGTGGGGCGTGAGCGGCAATCCCTCGAAGGATGAGCATCTCGCCTTCGTTCGCGCCTACCTCGAGCAACGCGGCATTCACTTCTGGGAAACGGCGCGCGGCGAGACCTACGCGCAGGTCCGCTGGTCGTTCGGACGCGGCGTCGTGCGCGACGCGACGACGGGCCGCATCGTCGGCGCCGGCGAGGCGACCATGCCTTTCGGCTACGAGGACATCTACGACGAGGCCGGCTGCAAGCGCATCGCGCGCCGCTTTGCGCACCTGCCGATGCCGCACACGGCGGCGCTCGTCCGCGGCCTGCTCGAGACCGACGGCGGCGTCTCTCGCGGCAAGGAGATCTACTTCACGAATACATCAAGACCCCTGGTCGACGGGCTGCGCTACCAGCTCCTTCGGATGGGCGTGCCGACCGCGGGCCAGTATCGCGAGCGCGCGAATGGCCATGGAGCGACGCGGGCCGACGGCTCGAAGACGCGGTTCGACGGGGTCACCAAGGCCTACGACCTGCGGATTCCCGCCGTGCCCGAAGTCGCGGCGCTCGTCGGCTGCAAGCCGATCGCGAAGCGCAATTGGCTCGAGATCGAAGGCAAGCTCTTCTCGCGCGTGACCGACGTGCAGGACATCTCGCCCAAGCCGTTCGTCTACGACCTCAAGGTGGAAGGCGACGAGTCGTACATGACGACGGGAGGCCTCGCGCACAACGGCGGAAAACGCAAGGGTGCGGTCTGCTGCTACCTCGAGACGTGGCACCTCGACATCGAGGAGTTCCTGGAGCTGCGCAAGAACACCGGCGACGACCGCCGGCGCACGCACGACATGAACACCGCCAACTGGATCCCCGACCTCTTCATGAAGCGGGTGATGGAAGCGGGCGACTGGACGCTCTTCTCGCCCTCCGACTGCCCGGACCTGCACGACAAGTTCGGAAGCGCGTTCGAGGAGGCGTACACCGAGTACGAGAGGAAGGCCGCGCGCGGCGAGTTGAAGCTCTTCAAGAAGGTTCCCGCGCAGACGCTGTGGCGCAAGATGCTCACGATGCTCTTCGAGACCGGGCATCCGTGGATCACGTTCAAGGACGCGTGCAACATCCGTTCCCCGCAGCAGCACGTGGGCGTGGTGCACAGCTCGAACCTCTGTTGCATCGCCGCCGACCAGCGCGTGGTCACCGATCGCGGCATGCTCACCATCGGCGAGCTGTATCGGCTCGGCGGAAAGAACAGGGTGGTGGGCCTCGACGGCGTGTACGACGCTTCCGAGATGCTGCTCCCGCGCCCGAACGCGCCGATGGTGCGCATCGAGACGGAAGAGGGCTACACGCACAAGGTCACGCCCGACCACAAGGTCTGGGTGAAGGACCGCGGCTGGGTGGAGGCGCAGCACCTCGCGAAGGGCGACAAGCTCCTCATCCAGCAGCTCGAAGGTCTCTGGGGCGCCGACCACCTGCCTGAGCTCTCGTACCTGATGGGGCTCGTCGCGGGCGACGGCACGTTCGGCAAGGGCAACGTGCACGTCGACATCTGGGAGGAGGAGTTCGACCTCCTCGCCAAGGCGACGGAAGACGTGCACTTCCTCCTGGAAGGCAACACGGTGCTCCGCACCACGTCGACGAACACGCCGGAATTCGCCGTGGATTGGAAGGCGGGCAAGGCGCGGCTCTCGTCGGCGCCGCTGCGCCGGCTCTTCGAGCGGCACGGGTTCACGAAAGAGAACAAGACGCGCGTGCCGCGCCTCGTCTGGGAAGGCGACCGTGAAACGGCGGCCGCGTACCTGCGCGGCCTCTACCAGGCCGACGGCAACATCGTCGCGAGCGGCGAGGTGACGACGCTCTCGCTCGCCTCGGTCGACCGGAAGCTCATCGAGGAGCTGCAGGTCCTCTGGGCGAACTTCGGCGTGAAGAGCTCGATCAACGTGATGCGCGGCCACGAAGCGCATGAGATGCCCGACGGCAAGGGCGGGAAGAAGGAGTACTGGAGCCAGCCGCTCTACCGCCTCCTCATCACGTCGATCCAAGGGTGCCGCATCGCCGAGGAAGTGACGCAGCTCGCGGCCACCCGCAAGTCCGAGGCCGCGCAGCGCTACCTCGAGAACCTGAAGAAGGAGGGCTACGGGCAGAAGCTCCATGCCACGTTCACCGGCCTCACCGAGCTTCCGAACGAGGACGCGTACTGCCTCACGGTCGATTCCGACACCCACGCCTGGACGGTGAACGGGTTCGTCACGAAGAACACCGAGATCACGCTCAACACCAACGCGCAGGAGATCGCGGTCTGCAACCTCGGCTCCGTGAACCTCCTCGCGCACGTGCGCAACGGGCGCCTCGACCACGACAAGCTCAAGCGCACCATCGCCACCGCGATGCGCATGCTCGACAACGTCATCGACATCAACTACTACGCGGTGAAGAAGGCGCGCGATTCCAACATGCGCCACCGCCCGGTGGGCCTCGGCATCATGGGCTTCCAGGATTGCCTGCAGGAGCTGCGCATCCCGTACGCGAGCGAGGCCGCGGTCGATTTCGCCGACAAGTCGATGGAAGCGGTGTGCTACTACGCGTACTGGGCCTCCACCGAGCTCGCGCAGGAGCGCGGCCGCTACTCGAGCTACTCCGGCTCGCTGTGGGACCGCGGCATCCTGCCGCAGGATTCGCTCAAGCTCCTCGCGAAGGAGCGCGGCGGCTACGTCGACGTCGACCTCGCGGAGACGCTGGATTGGGGCGCGCTCCGCAAGCGCATCGGCCAGCACGGCATGCGCAACTCCAACTGCATCGCGATCGCGCCCACCGCGACGATCTCCAACATCATCGGCGTCTCGGCCTCGATCGAGCCCAACTACCAGAACCTGTTCGTGAAGTCGAACCTCTCGGGCGAGTTCACGGTGATGAACGAGTTCATGGTTCGGGAGCTCAAGAAGATGGGCCTCTGGGACGCGGTGATGGTGAACGACCTCAAGCACTTCGACGGCTCGATCGGGAAGGTGGACCGCATCCCGCAGGAGCTGCGCTCGCTCTACGCGACCGCGTTCGAGGTGGAGCCCAAGTGGCTGGTGGAGGCGGGATCGCGGCGCCAGAAGTGGATCGACCAGGCGCAGTCGCTCAACATCTACATGGCGGGCGCCTCCGGCAAGAAGCTCGACGAGTGCTACAAGCTCGCGTGGGTGCGCGGCCTCAAGACCACGTACTACCTGCGCACGCTCGCGGCGACCTCGGCCGAGAAATCCACCGGCAAGGGCGGGGAGCTCAACGCCGTGCCCGCGATGGGCGGCATGGCGGCGATGGGCGCGGCGGGTGAAGGGGCGGCCGAGGAAGCGAAGTTCTGCTCGATCGACAATCCCGACTGCGAGGCGTGCCAGTAGCAAGGCTCGCTCTCCCGCTCGCAGCGGCTCGCCGCGTTCGCGTTCGCGCGCGCGGCGATGTCCACTCGCCGCCGCAGGCTCATTCCACCCTCATCTAGAGCGCGACCGTCCGCCCGGACGCAAGGCAGGCCTGCGGCAGCCCGCCCCGCTGAGGCGGCGACGCGAGCCTCGCCCGTCGCTGCCAGGGCTGCGCGCGACACAATTTGAAGCAAATCTTGTGCTTCGCGAAACCTTCTCGCGCGTTGAGGGATTAGCATGGGCGGATAAGAGGAGAACAGTCCTGTGAAGATGCCCGCACGCACCCTCGCCATTGCTTTCGCCGCGTGCCTCGCGGCTCCGCTTTCCTTCGCGCAGCCCTATGAGGAGACCGCCGCGGCGGCCACCGCGTCCGCGCCGCAGGCGGCGTTCAGCGACGCGCAGCTCGACCAGATGCTCGCGCCGATCGCGCTCTACCCGGACGAGCTCCTGTCGCAGATCCTCATGGCGTCGACGTACCCGCTGGAAGTGGTGGAGGCGGCGCGCTGGTCGCGCGCGAACCCGAACCTGCTGGGCGACGACGCGGTCTCGGCGGTGGTGTCGATGGACTGGGATCCGAGCGTGAAGTCGCTGGTCGCCTTCCCCGACATCCTGCAGCAGATGGACGAGAACCTCGACTGGACGCAGGGCCTCGGCGAGGCCTTCCTCGGACAGCAGTCGGGCGTGATGGCGAGCGTGCAGCGCCTGCGCGCCGCCGCCTCGCAGGCGGGCAACCTCGCCAGCAGCGACGAGATGGCCGTCTCGCGCGAAGGCGACGGCATCGCGATCGACTCCTCCTCGCCGGATACCGTGTACGTGCCGTACTACGACCCGAACGCGGTCTACGGCACGTGGTGGTGGCCTTCGTATCCGCCGGTGTACTGGGCGCCGTGGCCCGGCTATTACTGGGCGGGGTACGGCTTCGCGTGGACGGTCGGCATCCCGGTCGGCGTGGACTTCTTCTACGGCGACTTCGACTGGCACCATCACCACGTGCGCGTCTACGACCACCATCCGTTCTACGTGCACGACCACGACCAGAACGACCACCGCTGGCGCTACGACCCGCATCATCGCCGCAACGTGCAGTTCCACAATCCGGTGGTGCGGCAGGAGTTCGCCGGCGCGACGACGCCGCGCTTGCCGCGCGCGTCCGGCCGGCCGCCGCAATCGGCGGGGCGCACGCCGCATCCCGGCGGTCGCTCGGCGCCGCAGGCGTCGGGAAGCCCGCTCGCGCGCCCGAATGCCGCGCAGCCCGCGACGCATGCCGCGCAGCCGGCGACGCGTGCCGCGCCCGGCGGCGAGCGCAGCTCCCCGCAGCAGGGATTCTTTCCGCAGCAGCGCGCGCCGCAGCACGCCGAAGGACAGGCGCCCGCGCGACCGGTGCATCCGCCCGCGGGGCAGGTCCAGGGGCAGCCGCGCTACGTGCAGCCGCAACCGCTCGCGCGTCCCGCCGTGCCGCAGCAGGGCGTGCACCTGGGGCCGCAGTACCAGGTCCCGCAGGCGCAGGTTGCGCAGCCCGCGCCGCAAATCGTGCGTCCCATGCCGCAGGTGGTGCATCCGTTGCCGCAGGTCGTGCATCCCGTGCCCGCGGAGCCCCCGCCCGCACAGCCGCAGCAGGGCGAAGAGGCGCCGCGCGCCGGCACCCGCTGAAAAAAAACGCGGGCGGCGAGCAGTTTGCTATGCTCGCCTCGCGTTCCTCCCCGCAAGCGACGCCCGCCAGAACTTTCCCGGCGCGGTGCCGCTCTCAGCCATTTCATAAGAAGCCATGCCCGGAACCGCATTCCCCCTCGAAGTCACGCCAAGCCTGCCCCGCGAGCTCGCGCGCCTCGAAGAGCTCGCCAACAACCTCTGGTTCAGCTGGGATCGCGCGACGCGCTCGCTCTTCGCGCGGCTGGACCCGATCCTGTGGGACGCGGTCGGCCACAATCCGAAAGCGCTGCTGAGGGCGGTGGACGAGCGGCGCCTGCGCGAGGCGGCGCAGGATCCCGTGTTCCTGCACGACTTCGACCGCACGCTCGCCACCTACGACGCGTACCACGGGCGGCGCCCGGCGGGCGAGGCGGCGGTGGCGATGCGCGAGGGCGACCTCGTCGCCTACTTCTGCGCGGAGTTCGGCTTCCACGAGAGCCTGCCGATCTACTCGGGCGGACTCGGCATCCTCGCGGGCGACCACTGCAAGACCGCGAGCGACATGGGCATTCCGTTCGTCGCCGTGGGGCTCCTCTACCGCCAGGGTTACTTCACGCAGGCGATCGACAACGAGGGCAACCAGCACGCGGCGTACTCGAACAACGATTTCGCGACGCTGCCGGTCACGCCGGTCGCGCGCGACGGCAACCCCGTGCATGTCACGGTGGAATTCGGCGACCACGACGTCGACGTGAAGCTGTGGCAGGCGCGCGTCGGGCGCATGACGCTCTACCTGCTCGACACCGACCTCGAGACGAACCGTCCCGAGGATCGCGCGACCGCGCACCGCCTCTACGGGGGCGACCGCACGACGCGCATCCAGCAGGAGATCGTGCTCGGCGTGGGCGGCGTGCGGGCGCTGCGCGCGCTCGGCATCGCGCCCACGACGTGGCACATCAACGAGGGCCACGCCGCGTTCCTCGTCCTCGAGCGCATTCGCGGCCTCATGCACGACGCAGGCGTCGACCTCGCGACGGCGCTCGAGGCGGTGGCGGCGAACACCATCTTCACGACGCACACGGCGGTGGCCGCGGGGCACGACCATTTCGCGCCCGACATCGTGGTGCGCTACTTCGCCCGCTTCCTGCGCGAGCGGCGCATCGACGCGGACTCGCTCCTCGCGCTCGGCCGCACGCCCCGCAACGGCGACTTCAACATGACCGCGCTCGCGGCGCGCGGCTCGCGCTGCATCAACGGCGTGAGCCGCATCCACGGCGACGTCTCGGCGCTGATCCTGGGCGAGCTCTGGCCCGAGGTGCCGGAGCAGGAGAACCCGGTCACCTACATCACCAACGGCGTGCACTTCCCGAGCTTCCTCGCGCCGGAATGGGTGGATGCCTTCGACCGCTTCCTCGGCAGCGGCTGGAGCCGGCGGCTGCAGGAGCCCGGAGCGCTCGAGCGCATCGCCGATCTTCCCGACCACATCTTCTGGAGCATCCGCCAGCACCTGAAGGCGCGCATGCTCACGCTGGTGCAGGAGCGCGTGCGCGAGCAGCACTTCCGCAACCAGGGAAGCGAGGCGCACGTCGATCGCCTGCTCAAGCTGTGCGATCCCGCCAACCCGAACGTGCTCACCATCGGCTTCGCGCGCCGCTTCGCGACCTACAAGCGCGCCACGCTCCTCTTCGAGCGCCTCGAATGGCTGCGCGACATCGTGGGCGACGCCGAGCGTCCCGTGGTCTTCATCTTCGCCGGCAAGGCGCATCCGGCCGACGAGCCGGGGCGCGCGATGATCCGCCGCGTGATCGAGGTCTCGTGGATGCGCGAGTTCGAGGGCCGCATCCTCTTCATCGAGGGCTACGACCTGCGCCTCGCGCGGCGCCTCGTCTCGGGCGTGGACGTGTGGCTCAACAATCCCATCTTCCCGATGGAGGCCTCGGGCACCTCGGGCATGAAGGCGGGCTTCAACGGCGTCATCAACCTCTCGGTGCTCGACGGCTGGTGGGGCGAGGGCTACCGCGGCGACAACGGCTGGGCGATCAAGCCCGCCTCCGAGAAGCTCGACGACGAGCGCCGCGCGGCCGAGGAGAGCCGCTCGCTCTACGAGATCCTGCAGGACCGCGTGGTGCCGCTCTACTACGAGCGCGGCGCGATGGGCTTCTCGCCGGAGTGGGTGAAGATGGCCAAGCGCTCGATCACGACGCTCCTGCCGCACTTCAACAGCGAGCGCATGGTGGGCGAATACCTGGCGCGCTTCTACATCCCGTCCTCGCAGCGCCACGCGAGCTTCGTCGCGAACGGCTACCGCCTCGCCAACGAGCTC
Source organism: Usitatibacter sp. (assembly GCA_035516915.1). Lineage (GTDB taxonomy): Bacteria > Pseudomonadota > Gammaproteobacteria > Burkholderiales > Usitatibacteraceae > Usitatibacter. The sequence goes on from DATIZV010000131.1 coordinate 10,354, forward strand.
GCGCAGTGGAAGCGCCGCGTGCGCGAGGCGTGGCCGAAGGTCGCGATGCGCGCGCTCGAGCTTCCCCGCCGCCACGCGCGGTTCGGCGAGAAGGTGCGCTTCGCGGTCGCGGTGCAGCTCGACGGCCTCGAGCCGCAGGACGTGCACGTGGAGCTCCTCGTCGGCGATTCCATCCCCGAGCTTCGCATGCGCCGTCCGCCCGAGAGCTACACGCTGCACGCCGAAGGCGGCCGCGAGGCCTCGGGCGAGCAGCGCTACGTGCTCGAGCTCGCGCCGGAGCTCTGCGGCAGGCTCGAGTTCCGCATCCGCGCGTACCCGGCGCATCCGGCGCTCGCGCACCGCTTCCAGATGGGGCTCATGAAGTGGATCTGAGCCCCTCGTAGATCCTGCGGTAGGCGCGCGCCGCCGGCTCCCAGCCGAAGTCGCGCGTCATGCCGTTCAGCTGGAGCTTCTTCCAATGCGGCGGATCGCGCCAGGCCGAGAGCGCGCGGCTCACCCCGGCGACCAACGCGTCGACGGTGGGCTCCGGGATGAGGAAGCCGGTCGCGTTGCCCGGGCCGCGGCTGTCGTCGACGATGGTGTCGACGAGGCCGCCGGTGGCGTTGGCGATCGGCGGCGTGCCGTAGCGCTGGCTGTACATCTGGTTCATGCCGCAGGGCTCGAAGCGCGAGGGCATGAGGAAGGCGTCGGCGCCCGCTTCCACGAGGTGCGCGAGCGGCTCGTTGAAGCCGATGTAGGCCGCGACCTCGCCGCGGTGCCGCGCCGCGGCGGCCGTGAGCTTCGCCGCCATCTCGCGGTCGCCGGTGCCGACGAGCGCCAGCTGCGCGCCCATCGCGACGATCTCCGGGATCGCGGCGGCGATCACGTCGATGCCTTTCTGGTGCGTGATGCGGCTCACGCAGCCGAGGAGCGGCCGCTCGCCGGACGCCGAGAGCCCGAGGCGCTTGCGCAGCAGCCGCTTGTTCGCGGCCTTGCGCTCGAGCGTGAGCACTCCGTAGGGGCTCGCGATGTACGGATCGTTCTGCGGGTTCCACACCGTGGTGTCGATGCCGTTGAGCACGCCGCGCAGCGAATCGGCGCGCCGCTTCAGCACGCCCTCCAGTCCGAAGCCGAGCTCCGGCGTCTGGATCTCGCGCGCGTAGGTGGGGCTCACGGTGGTCACCGCGTCCGCGTACACGATGCCGGCCTTGAGGAACGAGGCGCGGCCGTGGAATTCCATTCCTTCCATGCCGCGCGCTTCCTCGGGGATCTGGAGCGCCTGCAGCCGGTGCCACGGGAAGAGTCCCTGGAACGCGAGGTTGTGGATGGTGAGCAAGCTCGCCGCGCGCCGCCCCGGCGCGAGCTTCATGTGGACCGGGGCGAGCGCGGTGGGCCAGTCGTGGCAGTGCACGACGTCGGGACGCCATTCGAGCGGCGAGGCCTCCCCGCCGAGGAGGGCCGCCACGCGCGAGAGCACGCCGAAGCGAAGCGCGTTGTCGTCCCAGTCCTCGCCGTCGTCGGCCTGGTAGGGGCCGCCGCCCCGGTCGTAGAGCGCGGGGCAATCGAGCACGAGCAAGGGAACGCCGGCGGCGAGCTCCGATTCCAATACGCGCGCTTTCAGGCCGAGCACCTCGATCGCGGCGAGCACCGGCCGCGCGCGCGCGTGCTCCAGCACGGAAGCGTAGCCGGGGAGCAGGACGCGCACGTCGACGCCCTCGCGCGCGAGCGCGATCGGCAGCGCGCCGCTCACGTCGCCGAGCCCGCCCGTCTTCACCAGCGGGGCGCATTCGGGAGTCGGGAAGAGTACGCTCAACGAGGAGTGCTGCGCATGCGGGGAGGACAAGGGTGATCCTGGCGGGAGACGTCGGAGCGACCAAGATTCTGCTCGAAGTCGGCGACACGCGCACGGGCCGCTGGGAGCCGATGCTCGCGAAGCGCTACGCGACCGAAGGCGCGGCAAGCTTTTCCGCGATCCTCGAGGCGTTCCTCGACGAATGGCGCGGCACGCGCCCCAACGCGGGCTTGCGCATCACCGCCGCGGGCTTCGGCGTCGCGGGCCCCGCATCGGGCAACCGCGTGAAGATGACCAATCGCGCGTGGGTCGTCGACGGCGACGCGCTCGCGAGCCGCTTCCACCTGCCGAAGGTGTGTGTCGTGAACGACCTGGTCGCGATCGCGCACGGCATCCCGTGGGTCGGTGCGCGCGAGTGCGTGACGCTGCAGCCGGGGCGCGCGATCGAGACCGAGCCGCGCGTCGTGCTCGGCGTGGGAACGGGCCTCGGCATCTCGTACCTCGTGAACGTCGAGGGCAGGCTCCACGAGCTGGCGGGCGAGGGCGGGCACGCGGGATTCGCGCCGGCGACGCTCGAGCAGGCCGAGCTCTGGCGCTCGCTCTTCGCCGCCTTCGGCCGCGCGAGCGCGGAGATGGTGCTCTCCGGCCCGGGCCTCGCGAACGTCTACCACTTCCTGCAGGGGCGGGGCGCGCATCCGGTCACGATGCCGTCACCGTTGCCGGAGAGGATCACGCAGGCGGGGCTCGACGGCTCCGACGCGTTGTGCGCGGCGGCGCTCGACCTCTTCGTCGAGTGCCTCGGCACCGTCGCGGGCGACCATGCGCTCGCGGCGATGGCGCGCGGCGGCGTCTACCTCACCGGCGGCATCGTCGCGAAGATCGTGCCGAAGCTCCATTCGCCGCGCTTCCGCGAGGCGTTCTGCGCGAAGGCGCCGCATTCCGCGCTCCTCATGCGCATTCCGGTGCGCGCGGTGACCTCGGAGCGCGTGGGCGTGCTGGGCGCCGCGCGCCTCGCGCAGGAACGCTGACCGTCCGGCGGTCCGCTTCGCGCAACGCACGGCGATCGCGTCAAGCATTTCGCGTGCCGCGCGTCGCTCCGCGCGTTTCGCATCGCGAGCGGCGGTGAAATATTTTCCGTCGCATGGTCGCGTCGAACCAATGGGTGTAACGTGTTGTCATCTCTGTCCGCGCCGCGAGCTACCGCGGCTGGTGCGAAACGACAGAGGGGGAACGACCGTGACTGTTCTCGAGGAACGCGTCCGTGCCAGGCCGCGCGTCGCAAGCCGCGGCAACCATTCCCACCTTGCCGCGCTCGCGATCAAGGGCACCGTAGCGATGGTGCTCGCGGGAGGCCGCGGGGCCCGGCTCAAGCAGCTCACCGACTGGCGCGCGAAGCCGTCGGTCTCCTTCGGCGGCAAGTTCCGCATCGTCGACTTCACGTTGTCGAACTGCATCAACTCCGGCATCCGGCGCATCGACGTCTGCACGCAGTACAAGGCCCACAGCCTCATCCGCCACATCCAGCGCGGATGGAACTTCCTCGACACGCGCTTCGACGAGTTCGTCGAGGTGCTGCCCGCGCAGCAGCGCATCAGCGACGGCTGGTACCAGGGCACGGCCGACGCCGTCTACCAGAACCTCGACATCCTGCATCGCCAGGATCCGCGGCTCGTGATGGTCCTCGCCGGCGACCACGTCTACAAGATGGATTACCGCACGATGATCGAGGACCACCTCGCGAGCGGCGCGAGGGTGACGGTGGCGTGCAACCCGATGTGCGTCGAGGAGGCGTCGAGCTTCGGCGTGATGCGGGTGGATTCCGAATGGCGGGTGACGGCCTTCCAGGAGAAGCCCGCGGTGCCGTTCACGATGCCGGGGCGGCCCGATCGCGTGCTCGCGAGCATGGGCATCTACGTCTTCGACGCGGCCTTCCTCTACGAGCAGCTCCTCATCGACGCGGCGGACGCCGATTCCTGCCACGACTTCGGCCGCAACGTCCTGCCGCGCCTGGTGCGCGACGGCGTGACCGTGCACGCGCACGACTTCCACAGGAGCTGCGTGAACATGACCAACGGCACGCCCTACTGGCGCGATGCCGGGACCGTGGACGCCTACTACGAGGCGAACCTCGACCTCACCAAGGTGGTGCCGGAGCTCAACCTCTACGACACCGCGTGGCCGATCTACACGACGCAGGAGCAGATCCCGCCCGCGAAGTTCGTCTTCGACGAGGACGCGCGCCGGGGCTACGCGGTGGACTCGATCGTCTCGGGCGGCTGCATCGTGAGCGGCTCGGTCGTGAAGCGCTCGCTGCTCTCCAACAACGTGCACCTCCTCGACCATTGCCACGTCGAGGACTCGGTGATCCTGCCCGGCTGCGTGATCGGACCGCAGGCGGTGGTGAAGAACGCCGTGGTCGACAAGCGCTGCCGCATCCCGGAGGGCATGATGATCGGCGTGAACCTCGACGAGGACCGCCGCCGCTTCCACGTCACCGAGAAGGGGCGCGTGCTGGTCGTGCCGCGGATGCTGGGGCAGGAAGCTCGTCCACACGCCGCGCCGCTTCCATGAAGAAGGCGAGCATCTCGCGGTGCCGGTCCGGCTTCTCGGCGTGCACCGCCTTCGCGCAGAATCCCTCCGCGAGGCGAGCGTTCCAGTAGAGGATGTCGTCCGCGTCGCGAACGCGCGTCGGCCGGCATTCCTCGGCGATCTCCGCGAGGTCGCCGTGATACCAGCCCGCGAGGTACTCCCTGCACAGGGCGACGAGCTCCGGCTCGCTTCGCGCCGTGCGAATCTCCTGCAGCCAATCGACCAACTCGAATCTCCCTGCGCTGAATCGGCGAGCGCCGACTTGCCCGCCGATCCCATTTAACGCGCAGGGCTCCTACCCGTCTGTAGGAAGGGACCTACGCCCCGTCGATTTCGAGCTACAGGGGGTCGCCGTCGTCCGGGGACGCCCGGATCAGCGCCTCCACACCGCGCGCACCAGGTTCTCGTCGCGCGAGTAGCGCAGCTTCAGGTCGCCCTTGTACGCCGCTTGCAGCTCCTCGGCGATGCCGCGCGCGAGGTGCGAGTCGGTGGTGGTGACCTGCACGCCGTCGCGCGTTTCCTCGATCGCCATGATGCGCTGCAGCGGCCGGCGCTCCTTCTCGGCCTTCTCCTTGTTCTCGATCATGTGCAGGATCTCGTCGCGATGCTCGGCGAAGAACTCGCCCTTGAGGTCGACGTAGCCCGCGGGGAAGCGATCCTGGATGCGCTGGCACGCGGGGCAGAGCTGCGAGTTCGCTTCCTCGGGCGGGCGGTCCCAGGTCCAGCGGCCCTCGTTGAAGACCGCGTGGCACCCGGGGCACTCGGTGGGCTCGGGCGGCTTGGCGGCCGCGCGGTACGGATCGTCCTCGTCGTTCGCGCTGCGGTAGCCGGCGTTCCGCTTCGGCACGTACGGAACGCTGGCGCGGTTGTCCCGGTCGGTCGTCATGGCGCTGCGTCCTCTCCGCGTTCGTCCTCGTGGAACTTCACGTGGCCGCGCTTCCTGCGCATGTCCTCCTCGAGCTGCCGGTACATGACCTGGAAGGCCTCGTGCATCGCGACGTAGGGGTCGATGTGCTCCTGGCGGCTCGCCACGAGCTCGCGCCCCGGCACGTGCGCGTCGATGCGCACCTCGAAGTGGTTGCCCTTGCTCTTGCGGCGGTCGCGCATGTCCACGATGACGTGGCACATGGTGACCTTGGGATGGAATTCCTCGAGCTTCGCCGCGTATTCGAGGATGCGCGCGTCCATGGCGGCCGAAGGCTCCATGCCCCGGTAGGTGATTTGCGGCTGGACCATGGGAGTGAGACAGCGGCGCCGCGCCCTCTATTCCCGCGGCCGGCGCTCCGCGCGGGCGAACGCCGAACGGACCATGCGGCGAGCGAAGGCCTGTCTTTCGCGCTGCTTACAGTCGACCCACATTTCGGCGCGCGCGGCGCGGGGGAAGAAGGCGATGGAGCAGGTGCCTCACTGGCTGGAGGTGGCGGTCTTCGCCGCGGGCATGACGGCGTATGCGGAGGAAGTGGACGGGCAATCGAGGCGCGGCATCGCGGCCGAAGGGCGGGCCGCGGCCGAGCTTCCGCCGCCTCCGGAAACGCTGCATTGAAGGAAGACAACGAATAACAACAACCCGCCTGGCCGCGGGGATCGGCGCCACCCTACAGGGCCCCTCGCGGGCCCCTTTTTCATGGCTTGCTGCACCGCAGCATCGGCGTGGATAAAGCCCATTTCATACCCCTTCCGCCCACAGGGTTATCCACAATTGATCCACAACCTGTATCCCGGGTTGCCCCCTGCGCCCCCCATATCTTGTGGCCGGGCCCTTGACCCGGGCCCCAGCCTGTAGCAAGCTTCCCCCAGTCGAGGCCAAAGCGGGGAGGTGCCCAATGCGGATGCAAACCCACATGAGCATGCTCGAGGACCTCAAGCGGGCGGCATGGGCGAGGACGAGCCCCGTCGGCCAATCGAACGGCTGGGAGTTCCGCAAGGACGTGCTGGGGAACCTCGTGCGCTACGCCGACTACGGCAACCGCCATTCGCCCTTCGGCTGGGAGCTGGATTTCATCGTCCCCTCGAGCCTGGGCGGCTCGACCGATCCCGAGAACCTGCAGGTCCTGCACTGGAAGGCCGGCGCGGCCCGCAAGGAATCGGTGCCCGCGGGCCTCGTGAGCCGCACCAACGCCGCCGCAATGGCGGACTGATCGAGCAGGCCGTTACCGAACAGGCACGTCATTCCCGCGCAGGCGGGAATCCATTCAGGTACGTCGTCCCCGCGCAGGCGGGGACCCGTCAACAAAAAGTGGCGAGCCGTTAGCGCCAGGCATGGAAGGAGACCGCAAGTGCTGAGCTTCGAAGACGACACCCCCATCGCGCCGACAGTAGGGCTGCAGACCCTCGCTTCCACTCCGTCAGGCCGTGTCTCGCCCGCCCCGGCGCCGGCCACCACGACGAAGCAGCCCGTGCCGCAATCCGCGCCCCCGACGGCACCCGGATCGGCCGCGAAGGCGTTCCTCGAATCTCGCGGCGGCGAGGCGGCGTTCACCCGCGTGCGCGCCGAAGACAAGCGCGTCATCAACGCGAAGACCGACGTCAACCAGCTGGTGCCGTTCAAGTACAAGTGGGCCTGGGACAAGTACCTCTCGGGGTGCGCGAACCACTGGATGCCGCAGGAAGTGAACATGAACCGCGACATCGCCCTCTGGAAGAACCCGAACGGGTTGACCGAGGACGAGCGGTTGATCGTGAAGCGCAACCTCGGCTTCTTCGTCACGGCCGATTCGCTCGCCGCCAACAACATCGTGCTCGGGACCTACCGGCACATCACCGCGCCCGAGTGCCGGCAGTACCTCCTGAGGCAGGCGTTCGAGGAGGCGATCCACACGCACGCCTACCAGTACATCGCCGAGTCGCTGGGCCTGGACGAGGGCGAGATCTTCGCGGCGTACAAG
>DATIZV010000132.1:0-15157 GCA_035516915.1 Usitatibacter sp.
CAGCACGACATCGCGCGCCTCTTCCCGTCCTTCGACTCGGACCTTTCCGCGATCCTCCTCGAGGCGATCCTCGTGATGGAGATCGCCGGTCCGTTCGTGGTGCGCTGGGGCCTCGCGTTCGCGGGCGACGTGCTGACGGACGCGAGCGCGACCACTCGCATGGCCGCGCGCTTTCCGACCGCGCCGGGGGATTGAGCGTGCCGCTGGAATTCAACCGCTCGGAAGCGCTCACCCTGGGCATCGAGCTCGAGCTGATGGTGCTCAACACCCGCGACTACAACCTGAGCCGCGGCGCGCCCGACCTCCTCGCGCGCCTCGCGAAGAAGGCGCTGCCCGGCGAGGTGAAGCCCGAGATCACCGAGAGCATGATCGAGGTGAATTCCGCGGTGAACCGGCGCCATGCGAAGCTCCTCGAGGAGCTCGCGATCGTGCGCGACGCGATCACCGCCGAGGCGGAGCGGCTGAACCTCGCCATCGCGGGCGGAGGCGCGCACCCGTTCCACCAGTGGCAGGAGCGGCGCATCTTCCCTTCCGAGCGCTTCCTGCACGTCTCCACGCTCTACGGCTATCTCGCAAAGCAGTTCACCGTGTTCGGGCAGCACATCCACGTCGGCGTGGCGAACGGCGACGACGCGGTGTACCTCACGCACGCCCTCGCCCCGTACGTCCCGCACTTCATCGCGCTCTCGGCCGCGTCGCCCTTCTCGCAGGGCGTGGACACCTCGTTCGAGACCTCGCGGCTGCACGCGGTGTCGGCATTCCCGCTCTCCGGCCAGATGCCGCCGGTCGAGACCTGGGCGCAGTTCAACCGCTACTTCGACGAGATGGCGGGCTACGGCATCGTCGCGAGCATGAAGGACTTCTACTGGGACATCCGACCCAAGCCCGAGTTCGGCACCATCGAAATCCGCATCTGCGACACGCCGCTCACCATGGAAGGGGCGGCGCACCTCGCCGCGTACGCGCAGACCCTCGCCGCGCACCTCCTCGCGAACCGCCGCCGCGAGCCGCTCGAGCCGCAGTACCGCGTGTACGGCTACAACCGCTTCCAGGCGTGCCGCTTCGGCTACGAGGCGCAGCTCATCGATCCGTACGCGCGCACCAGCGTGCGCCTGCGCGAGCACCTGCTCGACACCCTCGAGCGCGTCGCACCCGACGGCGAGCGGCTCGAGGCGAAGCCGGCGCTGGAGGCCCTGTGGCGCATGGCGCAGGCCGCGCACAACGACACCGGGTGGCTGCGCGAGCGCTACGCCGAGCTCAAGTCCATGCCCGACGTGGTGCGGCTGCAGGCGCGGCGGTGGAAGGAAAGCGTGGGCGAGGAACGCGTCGCCGCGCAGGGACGCGCGTGAAGCGCGCGCTCCTCGCCGCGGTCCTCGCGTTCGCCGCGTGCGCGGCATTCGCCGGCGATCACCTGGTGCGCCTCGAGACGCGCGCCGGCGTGCACACGGGCTACTGGTGGATGCAGCGCCCGGGCGCCACGGCCGTGCTGCTGCTCATTCCCGGCGGCGCGGGCGGAATCGGCCTGAAGAACGGCGTGCCGACCTCGACGAACTTCCTGGTGCGCAGCCGCGACCGATTCACCGCCGCGGGCTTCGACGTCGCGATCCTCGGCAAGCCCACGGACCACGCGGACATGGACCTCGCGTTCCGCGCGAGCCCCGCGCAAGTGGAGGACCTGCGGCACGTCGTGGAGCGCGTCCACGCGGTTTCCGGCAAGCCCGTGTGGCTGGTCGGAACGAGCCGCGGCACGGTTTCCGCGGCCGCGGGCGCGATCGGCCTGGGCGACGCGGTCGCGGGCGTAGTGCTCACCTCGAGCATCACCGCGCCGAACGAGCCCGACGCGGTGGAGAACCTGCCGCTCGAGCGCGTTCGCGTGCCGGTGCTGGTCGTGCACCACGAGCTCGACCTCTGCCCGGTGACGCCGCCCCAGGAAGCGCACCGCATCGTGGACAAGCTCGTGAATGCGCCGGCGAAGAAGCTGCTGCTGGTGGACGGCGGCGGGCCGGCCTACGGGCCGCATTGCGAGCCGATGTACTTCCACGGCTTCGTCGGGATGGAGCAGGACGTCGTGGATGCCATCGCGGCCTTCGTCCGCGAGCATACCGGCGCGAAGCCCTAGAGCACCTTCCCCGGATTCATGAGGCCGTCGGGATCGAGCGCGCCCTTGATCGCGCGCATCAGCTCGAGCTCGATCCCGCTCTTGTAGCGCCGGATCTCCTCGCGCTTGAGGACGCCCAGGCCGTGCTCGGCGCTGATCGAGCCGCCGAGCGCGGCGACGATGTCGTACACCACGCGGTTCACCCGCGGCGACTCGGCGAAGAACGCCTCCGCGTCCTGGCGCTCGGCCTTGCCGCAGTTGTAGTGGATGTTGCCGTCGCCGACGTGGCCGAAGGCGACGATGCGGATGCCGGGGAAGCGCTTCGCGAGCGCGGCGTCGGCGCCCCCGATGAATTCCGGCACGCGGCTCACGGGCACGGAGACGTCGTGCTTGATGGAGGGGCCGTCGAGCTTCTGCGCCTCCGACACGTCCTCGCGGATCTTCCACAGCGCCGCACGCTGCGCCCCGCTCGCCGCGAGCGCGGCGTCGCGCACGAGGCCCGCCTCGGCCGCGCGCTCGAGCGCCTGCTGGAGCATCGCCGCGAGCGCTTCTCCTTGCGCGCTGTCGGAAAGCTCCACCAGCACGTACCACGGGTGGCGCGCGGAGAGCGGATCGCGCGTGCTGGGCATGTGCGCGAGGACGAGATCGAGGCACACGCGCGCGAGGAGCTCGTAGCCGGTGATGCGCTCGCCGCACGCCTCGCGCAGCTTCCCGAGGAGCGCGACGGCGGCCGCGGGATCCTCCACCGCGACGAACGCGGTCGCCTGCGAGAGGGGCTTCGGGAAGAGCTTCAACACCGCAGCGGTGATGATACCGAGCGTTCCTTCGGCGCCGACGAAGAGGTGCTTGAGGTCGTAGCCCGTGTTGTCCTTGCGCAGCCCGCGCAAACCGTCCCACACGCGGCCGTCGGGGAGCACGACCTCGAGGCCCAGCACCAGCTCGCGCGTGTTGCCGTAGCGCAACACCCCCGTGCCGCCGGCATTGGTGGAGAGGTTCCCGCCGATCTCGCAGCTGCCCTCGGAGCCGAGCGAGAGCGGGAAGAGGCGGCCGTGGCGATCGGCTTCCTGCTGCAGGTTGGCGAGCACGCAGCCCGCTTCCACGGTCATCGTGCTGTTGTCCGGATCCACCGCACGCACGCGGTTCATGCGCGACAGGTTGATCACGACCTCGCGGCCCGACGCATCCGGAACCGAGCCGCCGCACAGGCTGGTGTTGCCGCCCTGCGGGACCATCGGGATGCCTTGCGCGGCGAGGAGCGCCACGACGCGCGAGACCTCCTCGGTGCTCGCCGGCTTCACGACCGCGGCCGCCCTGCCGCGATACTGCCCGCGCCAATCGACGAGCATCGGCTCCTGCTCGACGGGATCGACGAGGCCGCGCGCGCCGACGATGGAGCGCAGGCGGTCGAGCAGCGCGGGGATGGAGAGGTCGTTCACTTGCGGATCTTTTCCAGCAGGCGCGTGGTCGATGCCTGGTGCAGGAACGGGATGGAATGCACCGCGCCGCCCCACGAGCGCACCTCGTCGGCGCCCACGATACGATCCGCGCTCCAGTCGCCGCCCTTCACGAGGTGGTCCGGGCGGCAGGCGAGGATCGCCTCGATCGGCGTGTCCTCCCCGAACCACGTGACGAGCGAGACGCTCTCCAGCGCCGCGACCACCGTCATGCGATCCTCGAGCGCGTTCACCGGCCGGTCCTCGCCCTTGCCGAGGCGCCGGACAGAAGCGTCCGAATTGAGCGCCACCACGAGCGAGCGGCCGAGCGCTCGTGCCTGGGCGAGGTAGGTGACATGGCCGCGATGCAGGATGTCGAACACGCCATTGGTGAAGACCACCGGCCGCTCGATGCGCTTCGCGCGCGCGGCGAGATCGCCCGGCGCGCAGATCTTCGCCTCGAAGGCGGGCGCGTCGGGCACCGTCAGGAGATGTACTCGAACTCGGTCACCACGCGGCTCACCCCGCTCGTGGTGCGCGCGACTTCCGTGGCCGCGTCCGCCTCGGCGTGGGTGACGAGGCCCATGAGGTAGACGACGCCCGCCTCGGTGACCACCTTCACCTGCGTCGCGTTGAAGCGCGGGTCGTTGAGCATGCGCGCCTTCACGTTGGAGGTGATGAGCGTGTCGTTGCCGCGCGAGGTGAGCGAGGAGGCGCCGGCGATCTGCGTCTCGTCCATGACCTCGCGCACGCTCGGGATGGTGCGGATCGCCTCCTGCACGCGCTTCCTCGTCGCCTCGTCGGGCACCTCGCCGGTGAGGAGCACGCGCTCGTTGAAGCTCGCCGCGTTCACGTGCGCGTCCGGGATCTCGTGCAGGCGGCCCAGCGCCTTCAGCTCGATGTTCTCGTCCTCGATGTAGACGCCGGTGGTGCGCCGGTCGGTCGCGATGAGCGCAGTGCCGGCGGCACCGGCCGCGACCAGCGGCACGCAACCCTGCAGGACGGGGACCGCGGCGAGCGCCGCGAGGAGCAACACGAGAGGCATGCGAATCATTTCTTCTCTCCGAAAAGCAGGTTGTCGACGACCTCGCACAGGCAGTGGATCACGAGGAGGTGCATCTCCTGCACCCGCATCGTGCGGGGATGGGCGACGTTGAGGTGGAAATCGTTCGGCCGCAGCATCCTCGCCATCGCGCCCCCGTCGCGCCCGGTGAGCGCGATCACGACGAGGCCCTTCGCCTGGGCCGCACGGACCGCCTCCACCACGTTCTTCGAGCTCCCCGAGGTAGAGATCGCGAGGAGCACGTCGCCGGCGTTGCCGAGCGCCTCCACCTGCTTCGCGAACACGCGCTCCCAATCGTAGTCGTTGGCGATCGCGGTGAGCGCGGAGCTGTCCACGGTGAGCGCGACGGCCGGCATGCCGGGACGCTCGCGCTCGAAGCGGCCCACGATCTCGGCGGCGAAATGCTGGCTGTCCGCGGCCGAGCCGCCGTTGCCGCAGGCGAGCGCCTTGCGGCCCGTCCCGAGCGCGGCGGCGAGCGCCTCGCCGGCGCGGGCGACCTCGGCCGGCAGCGTCTCGGCCATGCGGCGGCGCAGCTCGATGCCTTCCTCGAAATGCGACTTCAGGTGCGCGGTGAGGTCCATGAGCCGATATTAAGCGGTTTCGAATGCGCCGCGGAGCCACTCGCCGACGTCGTCGCCATCGAGCGTCACCACGTCGAAGCGGCACGCCGGCTCGCGCCCCAGGCGCGCGAGGAAATGGCGCGCGGCCGACGCGATGCGCATGCGCTTGCGCGGGTCCACGCTCTCGGCCGCGCCGCCGAAGCGCGCGCTCGAGCGCAGCCGAACCTCGACGAACACGAGCGTCTCACCCTCGCGCGCCACGAGATCGATCTCGCCCAGGCGCGTGCGGTAGTTGCGGGCGAGGACCTGGAGGCCTTTTCGCGAGAGGAAGCGTGCCGCCGCCTCCTCGGCCGCGCAGCCCTTCACCTGCGCCGCGGTGCGCCGTCCGCTGGCCTTCACGGCGCGCGCAGCGGGACGACGTGGCCGCCATCCACCTCCGCGGGCGTGAGGGCGCGCTCGAACGCGTTGCCCGGCCCGAGCGTGATCTTGCCGGTGACGCCGTCGAGCGGCGCCTTGCGCGCCTCGCCGCGCAGCAGGTGGAGCGCGAGGCGGTAGGCGTCGATGCCGAAGGCGTAGAGGCGCTCCTGGTCCACGCCCATCGGCGTGGCGGGCTGCGGATAGGCCATGACGGCGGGATGGTCGGGCTGGATGAACCAGGGCATTTCCACGTAACGCAGACCCTGCAGGTCCAGGTTGACCAGGGTTTCGGCGCGCGGGTTCACGCTGAGCGAGGTCGCGTAGAGCGGGAGGGTGGCGGGAATGTAGGGCCGGATCGCGCGCGCCTGCGCGGTCTCCAGAGCGATGAATGCCATGTCCGCGGTCGTGCTGTTCTCCAGCGTCGCGCGCAGCTTCATCGCGTCGTCGGGATCGCCGTCGAACGGGATGCGCTGCACCTGGCCCGCGGCGCGCGTCCATTCCCGCTCGAACGCGTCCTCCACGCGCTTGGCGAGCGGAGTCGAGGAGGCGATGACGATCGCGGAGCGGCGCCCATCGGCCACGGCCATCAGCGCCACCTGCCTCGCCTCCTGCTCGATCGAGAGCGAGACGGTGTAGAGATTGGGCGGCAGGTCCTGCGGAGCGATCGATTGCGGCTCGTTCAGCTCGAGCACGGGCTGGCGCGCGCACTCGCTCGCGGCGAGCGCGTTCGCGCCGTCGCGCGTGATGGCGCCGATCACGAGGATCGCGCCGGCCGCCTGCGCCTCCTTGCACGCGGCGAGAAGGGCGGGCCCTTCGTTGTCGACGGCGATGAGGTCGACCGGCGGCCCGTCCTTGCCTGCCACCTGCACCGCCGCGGCGAAGCCCTGGCGCAGGGCTTCCGCCAGGCGCCCCAGCGTGGGCGAGGCCGTGGGAAGGATCAGCGCGATGTGGCCCGGGGATGCCGTGCTGGGCGTGCCCGGGGCGGGCGTGCCCGACGCGTTCGGGGGCGGCGGGAACTCGCGCAGCGGCCTCACCACCGTGCTGCGCGCGAGCCCGGTTTGGGGATCGATGTCCTGGTTGGCGGGCGGGTTCTGCGGCAGGACCGGTTGCCCCTCGGGCGGGGCCATCGGTCCCACGATCCGCGCATGCGTTGTTGTGCTGGTCGGCGCGTCGTCCGAGAATGCCGGCGAAACGAAGACGGCGAGGGCGAGAAGGAGGATCGCGTTGAAGCGCGACATCGGGAAGGGTGGTGCGGGCTCCGATGCGCCGCATGCGGTGAGTGCGCGCGGCACGGCGTTGGAACCCGGATTATATGTGGTGGCGACGCCCATAGGGAACCTCGGCGACATCACGCATCGCGCGCTCGACACGCTCGCGCGCGCGAGCTGGGTCGCCGCCGAGGACACGCGCGTCACCCGCGCGCTCCTCGCGCATTTCGGCATCCGCGCGCGCGTCCTCGCCGTTCACGAGCACAACGAGGCCGCGGCGGCGGAGCGCGTGTGCCGCGCGATCGCCGCGGGCGAGGCGATCGCGCTCGTGAGCGACGCCGGCACGCCGGGCGTGAGCGATCCCGGCCGCGTGGTGGTGGCGAAAGTGCGCTGCGCGGGGCTGCGCATCGTGCCGATCCCCGGTCCGAGCGCGCTCACCACGGCGATCTCGGCGAGCGGGCTCGACTTCGACGGCATCGTCTTCGCCGGGTTCCTGCCGGCAAAGGGCGCGGAGCGGCGCAAGCGCCTCGCCGCGCTCGCGGCCGGCCCGTGGGCCATCGCGCTGTTCGAATCGCCGCACCGCATCGCGCGGACGCTCGTCGACCTTCACGAGGCTTTCGGCGAGCGCGACGTGGTGATCGCGCGCGAGCTCACCAAGCGCTTCGAGTCGATCGTGCGGCTGCCGCTCTCGGCGGCGCGGGACTGGATCGAGGCGGAGGAGGACCGGCGGCGCGGGGAGTTCGTGCTGCTGCTCGAGGGGCGGGCGGTGGAGCGCGGGGCCGCGCTCGATCCGCGGGCGGTGCTGGAGAAGCTGGTAGCGGAGCTGCCGGTGAAGCAGGCGGTGTCGCTGGCGGTCGCGCTCACGCACGCGCCGCGCAACGAGCTGTACGCGATGGCGCTCGAGCTCAAATCAAGCAAATGAATGGATCGCGACGGCCCGTCATCACCAACCGAGCGGACCTCGAGGCGCGCCCGTTCGCGGCCGCCGTCCGGATCGCGGATCGGCGAATGAGATAATCGCGGCATGCCCGAATCGCTCACCATCACCCGTCCCGACGACTGGCACGTGCACCTGCGCGACGGAGCGGCGATGGGGTCGGTGGTGGGTGCCACCGCGCGGCAGTTCGCGCGCGCGATCGTCATGCCGAACCTGAAGCCGCCCGTGGTGGACGTCGCCATGGCCGAGGCCTATCGCGGCCGCATCCTCGCGGCGCTTCCCGCCGGCGCGCGCTTCGAGCCGCTCATGACGCTCTACCTCACCGACGACACGAGCCCCGCGCAGATCGACCGGGCGCGCGCGTCGGGCGTGGTGAAGGCGGTCAAGTACTATCCGGCCGGAGCGACGACGAATTCGGCCTCCGGTGTCACGGACATCCGCAGGTGCGAGGCGGTGCTCGCGGCGATGCAGCGAGCCGCGGTGCCGCTGCTGGTGCACGGCGAGGTCACCGATCCCGCGGTCGACGTCTTCGATCGCGAGGCGGTGTTCCTGGAGCGCGTGCTGGTACCGCTGCTCCGGCGCTTCCCGGAGCTCAAGGTGGTGGTGGAGCACATCACGACGCGCGAGGCCGCGCAGTTCGTCGAGAGCGCGCCCGCGAACGTCGGCGCGACGCTCACCGCGCACCACCTGCTGCTCAATCGCAACGCGCTCTTCTCGGGCGGCTTCCGGCCGCACCATTATTGCCTTCCCGTGATCAAGCGCGAGGAGCACCGGCGCGCGCTGGTGAAAGCCGCCACCTCGGGCAATCCGAAGTTCTTCCTCGGCACCGACACCGCGCCGCATCCGCGCGGCGCGAAGGAATGCGATTGCGGCGCGGCGGGAATCTACACGGCGCATGCGGCGCTCGAGCTCTACGCCGAGGTGTTCGAGGACGCCGGCGCGCTCGACAAGCTGGAAGGATTCGCGAGCTTCCACGGCGCCGATTTCTACGGGCTGCCGCGAAACACGGGCCGCATCACCCTCGAGAAGGTGGAGTGGGACGTGCCGCGCGAATACCGCTTCGGTGACGCGACCGTGGTGCCGCTGCGCGCGGGAGAAAGGATTCGCTGGCGCCTCGCCGGCTGACGCGATGGAGTGGACCGAGGCCGCGGAGCGCCTGCGCTCGCCGATCTTCGCGCCGCTGCATACCGCGCTCGCGCGGCTTCCCGCGGATCGCTGGCCCGCGCACTCGGACCTCTGCGAAGCGGCGCGCGGGCTCGAGGCCGCGAACGGGAGGCCGATGCGGTTCGTGCCCCCGCGCGGCGCGCTCGAAGCGGGCGATCGTTCCTACGAGCTGCGCATCGACGCGACGGGCGAGATCGAGACGCGCGAGCGCAACTGGCACGACCTCTTCAATGCCCTCGCCTGGATCGCCTTCCCGCGGGCGAAGGCCGCGATCAACGCGCAGCACGCGGCGATCCTGCGGCAGGGCGGCGAAGAGGAGGCACGGCACCGCGGCCCCGAGCGCGACGCGCTCACGCTCTTCGACGAGGGCGGAGTGATCGTCGCTTCGAGCTCGCCTGCGCTGCTGCGCCGCATCGTGGAGCACGAATGGAAGGAGCTGTTCTGGAACCGGCGCGCCGAGCTGGAAGGCAGCGTCCGTTTCCTCGCCTTCGGGCACGCGCTCTGCGAGAAGCTGCTCGAGCCGTACGTCGGCATCACCGCCAAGACGGTCTTCGTGCCGGTCGACGAGCTCTTCTTCATGCTGCCGGCCGAGGCGCAGGCCGGGCGCGCGGATGCGCTCGCGGCCGCGCACTTCGCCGACCGCGCGCGCTGGCGCTCGCCGCGATCGATGGCGCCGCTTCCGGTGCTCGGCATCCCGGGCTGGGACGAGCGCGCCGAAAGCGGCTCGTTCTACGACGACGCGCAGTACTTTCGTCCCCGGCGCGGCGAGGCCGAGGCGTAGAATCGCGGGGCGAAGCAGGCCGGACGGTCGCTGCACGATGCGTCGTGCAGAGGAAAGTCGGGACTCCACAGGGCAGCGTAGCGGGTAACTCCCGTCCGCCGCGAGGCGAGGATCAGAGCCACAGAGACGAGCCGGTTCAGTCCGGTGTGAAACGCGGCAATCTCTACGCGGAGCAACACCAAGTAGGCAGACGACGACGTGGCCCACCGAGTCTGCGGGTAGGTGGCTCGAGGCGCGCGGCAACGCGCGTCCCAGAGGAATGACCGTCATAGCCCGCAAGGGCCGTAACAGAATCCCGCTTATCGGCCCGCTTCGCTCTTCTTTTCGCCCGTTCGGTCGACTGCGAGCGCCAGGCTCGCTGCGTGAGCCACTCTTCGCCCATCACTTGAAGTAACTTCCATAACTGTCTGAATTGCAAGGAAAGACGCCTTGCGAAACCGCTCGCAAAATAGCCGCTAACCCTTTGTAGCGCAAGCAAAAATTGCTTCGCCCTCCTCTTGACGGCCTGTAGCTGCCTCTCTACAGTGTGCGGAAGTGGGAAAACGTGGGGGAGAGGGTGTTCCAAGGGGCAAACCAGATCAATCTGGATGCGAAGGGACGCATGGCGGTCCCGACGCGCGCCCGCGAGCCCCTCACGCAGGGCGGCACCGTAAAGCTAGTGCTCACTGCACACCCGGATAGCTGCCTGCTGCTCTATCCCGCCCCCGCCTGGGAGCCGATCCGCACCCAGGTGATGTCGTTCCCCAGTCTCGACAAGCAGGCGAGCCTCTGGAAGCGCCTGCTGGTCGGTTTCGCGCAGGAAGCGCAGCCCGATTCCGCGGGCCGCCTGCTGATCCCTCCCGAGCTGCGCGATTTCGCGCACATCACGCGCCAGGTGATGTTCGTCGGCCAGGGATCCCACTTCGAAATCTGGGACCTCGAGTCGTGGAATACGCAGCTCGAGGCCCTGAGGACCGGGGGCAATCCGAACCTGCCTCCGGGGATGGAGAACTTCTCTCTGTGAAGCGAAACCGGGGTCAGACCACGTTTTTCGCGATGGCGGTTGCCGTGAACGAAAAACGTGGTCTGACCCCGGTGTCGCCGGAGAGCGCAGCGCCCAGCGTCGACTCCTTTCCCCCGTGAGCGAGGTTTCCCATGTCCCGGTCCTACTCGAAGAAGCAATCGCTGCCCTCGACGTCCGTGAAGGCAAGACCTATGTCGATGCCACCTTTGGCCGCGGCGGGCACAGCGCGGCCATCCTCTCCCGCATCGGTGTTCGCGGAAGACTTTTCGCTCTTGATCAGGACCCCACGGCGCTTTCGCATCGTGCGCTCGAAGATCCGCGTCTTGAGCTGATCCACGCGCGGTTCTCTCGCATGCGACAGGTGCTGGCGGAGCGCGGAGTCGCGCGCGTTGCGGGTGTCCTCCTCGACCTGGGCGTCTCCTCGCCGCAGCTCGACGAGCCCGCGCGCGGCTTCAGCTTCGCGCGCGAGGGCCCGCTCGACATGCGCATGGATCCCACGCGCGGCGAGTCGGCGGCCGAATGGCTCGCCCGCGCGGACGAAAACGAGATCAGGGAGGTCATAAGAACGTATGGGGAAGAACGGTTTGCTAAACCGATTGCAGCAGCGATTGTTGCGGCACGGAGCGTCGAACCGCTTCGCACCACCCGGCAGCTTGCCGAGATCGTGGGTCGTGCGGTTCGCACGCGCGAGCCGGGGCAGCACCCGGCGACCCGCACCTTTCAGGCTCTTCGGATTCACGTCAATCAGGAGCTTGAGGAGCTCGAAGTAGCGCTGCCCCAGGCGGTCGACCTCCTCGAGGCGGGCGGCCGGCTCGCGGTGATCAGCTTCCACTCGCTCGAGGACCGCATCGTGAAGCGCTTCATTCGCGAGCGTTCCAGCGCCGATCGCCTGCCGCGCGGCGTGCCGGTGCGCGCCGCGGAGCTCCCGCAACCGGAGCTTCGCGCCATCGGCCGCGCGGTGAAGCCTTCGGAAGCCGAGGTGCGGCGCAATCCGCGCGCGAGGAGCGCCGTGCTGCGCGCCGCCGGGAAGGTGCGCTGATGGGCCGCGTGAACGCGCTCCTCCTCGCCGCGGTCATCGCGTGCGCCCTCGGCGTGATCACGTCGCAGCACCGCGCGCGCAAGCTCTTCGCCGAGCTCGATGCCGAGCAGGCGGCCGCGAAGAAGCTCGACGAGGAGTGGACGCAGCTGCAGCTCGAGCAGGGCACGTGGGCGACGCACAAGCGGGTGGAGGCGGTCGCCTCTCGCCAGCTCGGCATGCGCTTCGCCGATCCGGACACGACCGTGATCATCGACCGCGCGGGCGTCCCCGCCGCCGGCGCGCCGGGGCGGCCGTGAAGTACGAGAAGCGCACGCCGGAGCTGCGCCTGAAGCTCGAGGGCTGGCGCTCGCGCTTCGTGCTGGTGCTCGCGATGCTCGGCTTCGCGGTGCTGGTCGGCCGCGCGTTCTACCTGCAGGGCATGGATACGAGCTTCCTTCAGGCGAAGGGCGAGGAGCGCTATGCCCGCGTGATCGAGATGCCCGCCTCGCGCGGCCCGGTGAAGGACCGCAACGGCAACCCGCTCGCCATCTCCACGCCGGTGGAATCGATCTGGATCTCTCCCGACGACGTGGAGGCCCGCTCCGCGCAGGTCCTGGCGCTCGCCCGGGTGCTCGACATGGGCGGCGCCGAGCTGCGCCAGAAAATTGCCAGCAAGGATCGCCAGTTCGTCTATCTCAAGCGCCAGATTTCGCCCGACCGCGCGGCCAAAGTGATGGCGCTGCGCATTCCCGGCGTGTTCGAGCAGCGCGAATACCGGCGCTATTACCCGGCCGGGGCGATCATGGCGCACGTGGTGGGATTCACCGGAGTGGACGACAACGGGCAGGAGGGCGTCGAGCTCGCCGAGCAGGCGCGTCTCGCGGGCACGCCGGGCAGCCGGCGCGTGATCCGCGACCGCAAGGGCCGCATCGTCGAGGACGTGGAGAGCGTGCGCGCCCCGCGCGACGGCGAAGAGGTCGACCTCGCGGTGGACGAGCGCCTGCAGTACCTCGCGCATCGCGAGCTCAGGGCGGCGGTGGCCGCGCACCATGCGAAGGGCGGATCGCTCGTGATCCTCGACGCGCGCACCGGAGAGATCCTCGCGCTCGTCAACATGCCCGACTTCAACCCGAACAACCGCGCGAACCTCATGCCCCGGGAGACGCGCAACCGCTCGGTGACGGACCTCTTCGAGCCCGGCTCGACCATGAAGCCCTTCACCATCGCCGCGGCCCTGGACGACGGCATCGTGAAGCCGGACACGGTGATCGATACCGCGCCGGGCTGGATCCGCATCGACGGCTGGCCGATCCACGACTCGCATCCGCACGGCCTCCTCACCGTCTCCCAGATCATCCAGGTCTCGTCGAACATCGGCACCGCGAAGATCATGCTGCGCGAGCCGCGCGAGCGCATGGGCACGCTCCTGCGCGAGCTGGGCTTCGGCGTGGCGCCGAGGATCGGATTCCCGGGAGCCGCGAAGGGGCTGCTGCGGCCGTGGACCGAATGGCGTCCCGTGGAGCAGGCGACGATCGCCTACGGGCAGGGCATCAGCGTGTCG
This sequence comes from Usitatibacter sp., assembly GCA_035516915.1. Lineage (GTDB taxonomy): Bacteria > Pseudomonadota > Gammaproteobacteria > Burkholderiales > Usitatibacteraceae > Usitatibacter. The sequence goes on from DATIZV010000132.1 coordinate 13,244, forward strand.
CTCCTGCAGCTCGCGCGCGCCTACACCGTCTTCACCAACGACGGACGGCTCCTTCCGCTCTCGCTCCTCAAGCGCGACTCGGCCCCGATCGGCAAGCCCCTGTATACCGCGCGCACCGTGCACGAGGTGACGCGCATGCTGGAGCGCGTGGTCGCGCCCGGCGGCACGGCGCCGCTCGCGCAGGTGCCGGGCTATCGCGTCGCGGGAAAGACCGGCACGGCGCTCAAGCCCGAGAACGGCCGCTACGTCGAGGGCAAGTACGTCTCCTCGTTCGTGGGCTTCGGCCCGGTGAGCGATCCGCGCTTCATCGTCGCGGTGATGATCGACGAGCCCGAGGGGCTGCGCAATTTCGGCGGCGACGTGGCAGCGCCCGTGTTCGCGTCGGTGATGGGCTCGGCCCTGCGGCTGCTCTCGATCCCGCCCGACGCGCCGCAGACGCTCAACGTGAAGGCGCTCGAGCGCGGCGAGCTCGAGGCGAACGCGCCCGGGGCGAGGGCGCCGGGATGAACGCGCGCGCCGATTTCCTCGATGCCCGCGCGGTGGTGGAGCGCCTGCAGGCGCTCGGCGTGCCGCTCGACGACCTCACCGCCGATTCGCGCGCGGTGAAGAGGGGCTCGGTGTTCGTCGCCTATCCCGGCACGGTGCGCGACGGTCGCGACTTCGTCGGCGAGGCGGTGGCGCGCGGCGCCGCGGCCGTGATCTGGGAGAGCGAAGGCTTCGCATGGGATGCGCGCTGGACGATCCCGAACGTCCCGGTCCCCGGACTGCGCGCGCGCATCTCGGAAATCGCGGGCTCGGCGTACGGCGATCCATCGGATGCCCTCTGGATGGCGGGCGTGACCGGCACCAACGGCAAGACCTCGGTCTCGCAGTGGATCGCCGCCGCGCTCGACGGCCTCGGCCGGCGCTCCGCGGTGGTCGGCACGCTCGGCAACGGCCTCGTGGGCGAGCGCGTCGAGGCGCGCAACACGACGCCCGATGCGATCGTCGTGCAGCGCCTGCTCGCCGACTACCTGCGGCGCGGCGCGCGCGCGGTCGCGATGGAGGTCTCGAGCCACGGCCTCGACCAGGAGCGCGTCGCAGGAATCAAGTACGACGCCGCGGTCTTCACCAACCTCACGCGCGACCACCTGGACTACCACGGCACGATGGAAGCGTACGCCGAGGCCAAGTTCCGCCTGTTTTCCGCCCGGGGGCTGCGCCATGCGGTGATCAACGTGGACGACACGTGGGGTTCGCGCTTCGCGGGACGGCTCGCCGGAAGCGGGCTCGACGTGGTCACCTTCGGCGCCGCGGCCGCGAACGATCCGCGCCCGCGCCTGCGCGCCGCCGCGATCGGCCTCTCCGAGTCGGGCGTGCGCTTCCGCCTCGAGAGCGACTGGGGCGCGGGCGACGTCGAAGCCGGCGTGCTCGGCGCCTTCAACGTATCGAACCTCCTCGCCGTCGCCGGGACGCTGCTCGCGGCGGGCATTCCCTTCGACGACATGCGCGCCGCGCTGGGCCGCCTCGAGCCGGTGGCGGGACGCCTCGAGCGCCTCGGCGGCGGAGCCATGCCGCTCGTCGTGATCGACTACGCCCACACGCCCGACGCGCTCGACAAGGCCCTGCATGCGCTGCGCGCGGTCCTGCGCTCCGCGGGCGGCGCGGGCGATCGAAAGCTCCTTTGCGTCTTCGGCTGCGGCGGGGACCGCGACGCCGGCAAGCGCCCGCTGATGGGCGAGGTCGCCGCGCGCCTCGCCGACCACGTGATCGTGACGAGCGACAACCCGCGCAACGAGGATCCGCGCGCGATCATCGAGCAGGTGATGGCGGGCGTCGGCACGCGCGGCGCCGAATCGATCGAGGACCGCCAGGTCGCGATCTTCACTGCCGTGCACCAGGCGCGCGCCGGGGACGTCGTGCTCCTCGCGGGCA
>DATIZV010000133.1:0-24094 GCA_035516915.1 Usitatibacter sp.
AGCGCGCAGCCATGTTGGGTGGCTCCTTGAACTAGCGCACGTAAGACCTTGCAGAATAAGCGCTTTTTCCTTGCGACGCAAGTCCAGCGCACGCCGTTCCGGCGCGGGCCGCTCCGGCACGGGCCGCTCCGGCACGGGCCGCAGGAGACGGAGCTAGCTCTTCGCCCGTGCGAGCGCCGCCTCGAGGTCCTGCTTGTCGTCCAAGGCGCGCGCCCAGCGATCGCCGGTTCGCGCCAGCCGCTCCATCGCATTGCCGATGCGGAAGTCGAGCGGATGCGCCTTCTCGAGCTCCTCCCACGCGAGCGGCATCGACACCGGAGCGCCCGGTGCCCCGCGCGGCGAGTACGCGACGTTCAACGTCTTGCCGCGCACGTTCATGTTGTAGTCCATGAAGATCTTCCCGGTGCGCTTCGGGATGCTCCAGTCCATCGTGATGAGCTTCGGGTTCTTCGCCATGAGATGCCGTCCCACCAGCTCGCACACGTGGCGCGCGGCGTCGAAGTCGATCGTGCGGCGGATCGGGACGAACACGTGCAGTCCCGTCTTGCCCGAGGTCTTCACGATCGCCTCGAGCTTCATGCCGGCGAGGAGCTCGCGCAGCTTGAACGCGACCTCCTTGCCCTTCTCGAACGCGACGGTGTTGAGCTCCGGCTCCTCGCCCGGCTTCTCCTCGCCCGAGTAGATGTACGGGTCGATGTCGAACACGACGTAATCGGGGAAGTTGAGGATCGACGCCTCGAGCGACTCGAGCGAGGCGGCGTAGTCGGTGCCGTGGCGGGCGTCGGGTCCGTTCCTCGCGCGCGAATGCCAGATGTGCAGCTCGAGCGTGCCCACCTGCGCGAGCCAGAGGAGCGTCGGCAGGTTGTTGCAGAGCAGGTATTCGTGGCTCTCGTCCTTGTGGCCGGAGAAGACCGTGATCGATTCGACGAAATCCGGCCGCTCTTGCTCCCAATGCTTCTGGAAGAAGCGCTCGCCGTCGATGCCGGAAGGCATGCGGATCATCGTGAGGGGGCGATCGGCGAGGTGCGGCAGCATGTACGGCGAGACGCGTGCGAAGTAGCGCAGCAGGTCGCGCTTGGTCACGGCGGGCGCGCCCAGCGCCGCGTGCGCCGGCCAGTAGACGCGGTCGAGGTTGGTGATGCGGATGCGATGGCGGCCGACCGCGAGCTGGAAGTCGCGCTTCGCGGCGTCGAGCTGGGCGACGACCTCGTCGATCGCGCGATCTCCCGTGGCGGACGACGGCGGGTCGGCGCGGGGCGCATCCACGACCGCCGCGGACTCGCGCCGCACCTTGCGCGCGTCGACGTCCTCGCGCAGGCGCACGAACACCGGCGCGCGCAGGTGCTGGTCCTCGGTCCAGCTCTGGAACGCGACCTCCGCCACCGCCTCGGGCCGCGTCCACGTCGTGGGACCGTTCAGCTCGGGCGTCTGGTCGAAGGGACAGTCCTTCACGGCGAGCGGCGAGAGCCGATCGGCGAGCACCGCGAGCGACTTCGAATCGAAGCCCGAGCCGACGTGCGACGCGTACCTCAGCTTGCGGCCTTCCCAATACCCGACGAGGAGCGCGCCGAGGGCGGCGCGCGAGCCCTTGCCGCGCGTGTATCCGCCGATCACGAAATCCGCGGTGCGCGTCGGCTTCACCTTGAGCCAGTCGCCGGTTCGCCGCCCGGCGTGGTACGCGCTCGCCTCGCGCTTCGCGATCACGCCCTCGAAGCCGGTCGCGAGCGCCGCGCGCTGCATGTCCGCGCCATCGTGCCCGGCGTGGACGAGCTGCAGGAGCGGCGAGGGCATGAGGCATTGCGCGAGGTAGCGCCGCCGGTCGAGATACGCCGCGCCGCGCAGGTCGACTCCGGCGAAGAAGAGGATGTCGAAAGCGAAGAAGGCGGCCGGCGTCGCGGCATCCGCCGCGGCGCGCTCGCGCGCGCTCTTGCGCTGCGCACGATCCTGCAGCGCGGCGAAGGAAGGACGGCCCGACGCGTCGAACGCGACGATCTCGCCGTCGAGCACGCTGCCCTCCACCGCCTGGCGCTCGATCTGCGCGCTGAGCGCCGGGAAGTCGCCGGCGAGGTCGAGGCCGCGCCGCGACCGAAGCTCGAGCTTGCCGCCCCGGAAGATCGCGAGCGCGCGATAGCCGTCGAGCTTGGGCTCCCACATCCAGCCGTCGCGGGTGAAGGTCGCATCCGCCGTCTCCGCGAGCATCGGGGCGAGCTTCGCCGGGAGCTTCGCGACGTCGCCGCAGGGCACGAGGCGCTGCGCCGGCATGCGACGCGCGGGCACCGACACCAGGTCCTCCACCACGACGCCGGAGAGCACGGATCGCGCGTCCGGGCCCGCGCCGCGGGGCGCGGCGAAGCGGTCCTTGTGCTTGATGAGGAGCCACTGCTTCGCTTCCTTCGTCTTCACCAGCGCGAAGGAGCCCTTGAGCTTCTCGCCGCGCAGCTCGAGCGAGAGCTTGCCCGCCGCCAGGTCGCGGCGCACGCGCGCCTGCGCGGCGGGTCGATCGTGGAAGTCGGTCCCGCCCTCGTCGGGAGAATAGACGCCGCAGTCCCAGACGATCACCTCGCCTGCGCCGTATTGCCCGGGCGGGATCACGCCCTCGAACGAGGCGTAGTCGTAGGGATGGTCCTCGGTCTGCACCGCGAGGCGCTTTTCGCTAGGATCGAGCGAAGGGCCCCTGGGCACCGCCCACGAGAGCAGGACGCCGCCGCACTCCAGGCGGAAGTCGTAATGCAGCCTCCGCGCGGAGTGCTGCTGCACGACGAAGAGCAGCGGCCCGCCGGCGCGATGCGCGAGCGCCGGGGCCGGCTCCGGGGTCGCTTCGAACGCGCGCTTCTTCGAGTACTCGTCGAGGGGAGTCTTCGCCATGCCGGATTCTAGGGGGAAGCTCGTCGCGGGCGCGAGCGGCTACTCGTTCAAGGAATGGCGCGGGACGTTCTACCCGCAGAAGATCAAGTCGGAGGAGATGCTGCCGTTCTACTCGGCGCGGCTGCCCACGGTGGAAATCAACAATACCTTCTATCGCATGCCGCAGACCACGATGCTGGACCACTGGGCGCACGTGACTCCCGCCGGCTTCCGCTTCGCGATCAAGGCTTCGCGGCGCATCACGCACATCTCGCGCCTCAAGGAGTCGGCGGCCGATTCGGTCGCCTACCTCTACCGGAACCTCGCCGCCCTCGGCTCGAAGCGCGGCCCCGTCCTCTTCCAGCTCCCGCCGCTCTTCAAGAAGGACCTGCCGCGCCTCGCGGACTTCCTCGCCATGCTACCCGCGGGCCATGGCGCGGCGTTCGAGTTCCGCAACGCGAGCTGGTTCGACGACGAGGTGTACGCGGCGCTGCGCAATGCGGGCGCGTCGCTCTGCCTCTCGGAGCGCGAGGACGGCGGGCCGCCGCCGCTCGTCGAGACCGCGCCCTGGGGCTATGTACGCCTTCGCCTCGAGCAATACTCGGACGACGACCTCAAGCGCTGGGCCGGGCGGCTCGCGGCGACCTCGTGGAACGAGGTGTTCGTCTATTTCATGCACGAGCCGACGGCGCCCGCCTATGCGCAGGCGCTGATGAAGCACGCAGCCGGATGAAAGCCGCGGAAGCCCGGACCGTTTCGATTCCCGTCGGCGACGAGCGCGTCTCCGGGCTGCTTCTCGTTCCGGCGCGAGCGAGGGCCGCCTACGTCCTCGCCCACGGCGCGGGCGCGGGCATGACGCATCCGTTCCTCGAGGCCGCGGCGCGCGGGCTCCTCGAGCGCGGCATCGCGACGTTGCGCTTCCAGTTCCCCGCCATGGAACGCGGCTCGAGGCGCGTCGATCCGCCGAAGGTCGCGCAGGCCGCGGTGCGCGCGGCGGTCGCGGAGGCGGCGCGGCGGCTCCCGGGCGTTCCCCTCTTCGCGGGCGGCAAGTCGTTCGGAGGACGCATGGCCTCGCAGGCGCAGGCCGAGTCGCCCCTTCCCGGCGTTCGTGGTCTCGCGTTCCTGGGCTTTCCGCTGCATCCCGCCGGCCGCCCTTCCGACGAGCGCGCTGCGCACCTCTCCGGCGTGAGCATCCCGATGCTCTTCCTGCAGGGAAGCCGCGACGACCTCGCGCACCTCGAGCTTCTCGAACCCGTGGTGGCGGGTCTCGGTGGGCGCGCGACGCTCGCCGTGTTCCCGGAGGCCGACCACTCGTTCCACGTGCCCACGCGAACCGGGCGCAAGGACGCCGAGGTGCTCGAGGACGTGCTCGATGCGCTGGCGGGCTGGATCGAGGCGAACCGCTGACTACTTGCGCGCCGCCGCGTCCTCGTCGATCACGTCGACGCCCTTCGGGGGCGTGAAGCGGAACGTGTCCGCGGGAAGCGAAACGTTCGCCTTGAGGTCGGTGAAATGCAGCACCGTGTGCCCGCCGAGCTGGTCGTAGAGCTCCATCGCGGCGAGCGTCCTGCCGTTCATCCCCAGGCGCACGCGGTCGAAGCCGGTGTCCTTCTCCTTCGGCGTCGCCTCGACCCAGGCGAGGCCGTCCCGGGTGCCCGCGTCGCGCAACGTGAAGAGCCGGGTGATGTCGTCCTTGCCCGCGAGCAGCGCCGCGGGGGTCGACGAGATCGCGTTGCCGATGCGCTTCACGGTGACCTGCTCCAGGTCCGGATCGTAGATCCAGAGCTTGGCGCCGTCGGCGACGAGGAGCTCCCGATGCGGCTTCTCGTACGCCCAGCGGAACTTGCCCGGGCGCGCGAACGCGAAGGTGCCGGAAGAACGGTCCACCACGCGTCCCGAGCGGTCGTACGCCTGCTGCTCGAAGCTTGCCGTGGCGCTCCGCGTCGCGGCGTCGAATGCGAGGAAATCGTCCAGCCCGCTCGCGGCGGCGAACGGCGCGAGCGCCAGCGCAGCGAGGAAGAGGCACGCGGCCATCCCGGCCCTCCCGCGGCGCCGAGGGGGAAAGACGCCCATCTATTTCTCCCGCGAAGGAACGAGGATCTCGCGGTTCCCGTTGGTCGCCATCGCCGAGACGAGCCCGGCGCGCTCCATGTCCTCGATGAGCCGCGCGGCGCGGTTGTAGCCGATGCGCAGGTGCCGCTGCACGAGCGAGATCGAAGCCCTGCGGTTCTGGAGCACGATCTGCACCGCCTGGTCGTAGAGGGGATCCGCCTCTCCTGAGACAGCGCCCTCGCCGTTGGTTCCGCCCGCCTCGGCGCCTTCCGGATCGTCGAGGATGCCGTCGATGTACTGCGCCTCGCCCTGCTTCCGGAGCGAAGCCACGACGCGCTGCACCTCCGCGTCGCCCACGTACGCGCCGTGCACGCGCACGGGGTGCCCGGTGCCGGGCGGAAGATAGAGCATGTCGCCCTGGCCGAGCAGGCTCTCCGCGCCCTGCTGGTCGAGGATCGTGCGCGAGTCGACCTTGGAGGACACCTGGAAGGCGATGCGCGTCGGCACGTTGGCCTTGATGAGCCCCGTGATCACGTCCACCGACGGGCGCTGCGTCGCGAGCATGAGGTGCATGCCCGAGGCGCGCGACTTCTGCGCGAGGCGCGCGATGAGCTCCTCGACCTTCTTGCCGGAGACCATCATCAGGTCGGCGAGCTCGTCGATCACGAGCACCACGATCGGCATCGGCTCGAGGTCCTCGGGATGGTCGGGCGTGAGCGAGAACGGGTGCTTGAGCGGCTGCTTCTTGTCGATCCCGTCGCGGACCTTCTGGTTGTATCCGGCGAGATTCCTCACGCCCACCGCGGACATGAGCTTGTAGCGCCGGTCCATCTCCGCCACGCACCAATGCAGCGCCGAAGCGGCCTGGCGCATGTCGGTGACGACGGGCGCGAGGAGGTGCGGGATGCCCTCGTACGCCGAGAGCTCGAGCATCTTCGGGTCGACCAGGATCAGGCGCACGTCGGCGGGCGTCGCCTTGTAGAGGAGCGACAGGATCATCGCGTTGATCGCGACCGACTTGCCCGAGCCCGTGGTCCCCGCGACGAGGAGGTGCGGCATCCTCGCGAGGTCGGCGACCATCGGCTTGCCGGTGATGTCCTTGCCGAGGGCGAGCGTGAGCTTCGAGTGCATGTCGGCGTAGGCCTGCGAGCCCACGATCTCCGAGAGGCGCACGATCTCGCGCTTCGGGTTCGGGATCTCGAGGCCCATGCACGAGGTGCCGGGGATGGTCTCCACCACGCGGATCGCGGTCACCGAGAGCGCGCGGGCGAGGTCGCGGGCGAGGTTCACCACCTGCGCGCCCTTCACGCCGACCGCCGGCTCGATCTCGTAGCGCGTGATGACGGGGCCGGGATAGGCGGCCACCACCTTCACCTGCACGTTGAAGTCCTGGAGCTTCTTCTCGATGAGGCGCGAGGTGTATTCGAGGGTCTCGGGCGTCGGGCGCTCGACGTGGGTGTCGGGCGCATCGAGGAGCGAGAGCGGCGGGAGCGGCGAATCCGGCAGGTCGGCGAAGAGCGGCACCTGCTTCTCGCGCACCACGCGCTCGCTCTTCGCGATCTCGACCGCCGGCATCTCGATGCGGATCGGCTCGTGCTCCTCGAAGGCCTTGCGCGCTTCCTCGACCGCCTCCTCCCGTTCCTGGGCCTTGAGGCGCCCCTCTTCGCGATCGCGCCGCGCCTCCACGCGCGTGCGCACGAAACCGAACGACCACTCGAGCCCCGCGCCGAGGAGCTCGGCGAAGCGCAGCCACGAGAGGCCCGTGAAGACGCTCACGCCCGCGGCGAGCAGCGCGAGCACGAGGAGCGTGCCGCCCGTGAAGCCGAGCGCGTGGGAGACGATCGGCGCGAGCACGGCGCCGATGGCGCCGCCCGGCTCGAAGCCCTGCGGGACGAGGCTGTGCACGCGCAGCGCTTCCAGCGTGCAGCTCGCGCCCATCACGATCGCGAAGCCGAGCAGCGTGATCGCGAGCGAGCGGCGGCAGACGAGCTGCCATTCCTCGACGCGGGCGTAGAGCCTCAGGATGCCGAGCGCGCCGAACACCACCCACCACCAGGCCGAGAAGCCGAACACGAAATAGAGCGCGGCCGAGATCCACGCGCCCGCCGCACCGCCCTTGTTGAGGATCTGCGTCGCGGGCCCGTCGAAGGTCGGTCCGGGATCGGTCGGGTGGTAGGTCGCGAGGACCAGCGCAAGCCAGGCGCCGAGAGCGAGGACCAGGATCCAACCGGCTTCGCGCAGCGCCCGGGCGATGCGCGGGTAGGAGGCAGGCTGCGATTCCCCGGAGCGCGGGGACGTACGGACTTCCATTACAGCGATGGCGGCAGCTCCCGGTTGATGATGGTGATCGACTTCGACTCGATCGAGATGAAGCCGCGCTCGGAGAGGTCCTTGAGGATGCGGTTCACCATCTCGCGCGAGGCGCCCACCATGTTCGCCAGGTCCTGCTGGGAGAGCTTCTCGCCCACCATGAGCTTGCCGTTGCTGTACACGGAAAGCTCGAGCAGCGTGCTCGCCACGCGCCCGTAGACGTCCATCAGCGCGAGGGTGCCGATCTTGCGGTCGGCCTCGCGCACGCGGGTGGCGAGCACCCGCATCACCATGTTCGCGATGCGCGGCGCCTGCTCCACGCAGCGCTCGAAGGCGGAGTGCGAGAGGACGAGGAACGATGCCGCCTCGATGGTCGTGACCGAGGCCGAGCGCGGCTGCTTGTCGATCATCGACATCTCGCCGAAGAAGTCGCCGGGGCCGAGGATCTTGAGGATGATCTCGCGCCCGTCCTCGTCGCCGATGAAGACCTTCACCTTGCCCGACTGGATCATGAACAGCGAATCGCCCATCTCGCCCTCGGTGAGGACGACGGCGTTCTTGGGGTAGCTCTTCTCGGTGGATACCGCGCGCACCACGTCGAGCTCGCGGTCCGAGAGCTGCGTGAAGAAGGGCACGGCCTTGAGCGTCTGGGTGCGCTCGCCGATGGCCCGCTTGGGGGTCGCGTTCATGGCTCCCTTAAATACTCAAAATGCCCTTATTTGTCAAACCGTTAGGGCGCCAACCTCATATATCCCCTTAAATACAGGGACATAAGGCCCTCGCCGGGATGCGATAATCCCTCTTTTCCGCCTCCGCGAGTCCCTTTTTACGTCCGCATGGCCACCCAACACTCCCGCGTGCTGATCCTCGGATCCGGTCCCGCCGGCTACACGGCGGCGGTCTACGCCGCCCGCGCGAATCTCAAGCCGACCCTCATCACCGGCCTCGCGCAGGGCGGCCAGCTCATGACCACGACCGACGTCGACAACTGGCCGGCCGACGCGATGGGCGTGCAGGGACCGGAGCTCATGGACCGGTTCCTGAAGCACGCCGAGCGCTTCGAGACGCGCATCGTGTTCGACCAGATCCACACCGCGAAGCTCGGCGAAAGGCCGATCGCGCTGGTCGGCGACGGCGGCACCTACACGTGCGAGGCGCTCATCATCGCGACCGGCGCCTCGGCGATGTACCTCGGGCTTCCCAGCGAGCAGTCGTTCATGGGCAAGGGCGTCTCCGGCTGCGCCACCTGCGACGGCTTCTTCTACAAGGGCCAGGACGTGTGCGTGGTGGGCGGCGGCAACACCGCGGTGGAAGAGGCGCTCTATCTCGCGAACATCGCGCGCCACGTGACGGTGGTCCACCGCCGCGACAAGTTCCGCGCCGAGCGCATCATGCAGGCGAAGCTCTTCGAGCGCGAGAAGGAAGGCAAGGTCTCGATCGAGTGGAGCCGGGTGCTCGACGAGGTGCTCGGGGACGCCTCGGGGGTGACCGGCGTGCGGATCCGCTCCACGGTCGACGGCACGACGAAGGAGATCAAGCTCACCGGCTGCTTCATCGCCATCGGCCACAAGCCCAATACCGACATCTTCGCCGGCCAGCTCGAGATGAGGAACGGCTACATCGTCACGAAGAGCGGGCTCGACGGCAACGCCACGGCGACCAGCGTGCCGGGCGTGTTCGCGGCGGGCGACGTGCAGGACCATGTCTACCGGCAGGCGGTGACCAGCGCCGCGACGGGCTGCATGGCGGCCCTCGACGCGGACAAGTACCTGGAAACCCTCGGGTGAGGAAGCGCGCGCGCGGCGCGCCGCGCGTTTCCCCGCCGGCGCCCGACGACGTCGAGCTCTTCCGCGCCGAGATGCGCGACGTGCGACGCGCGGCTCCCGTGAACCGCGTCGAGCCGTGGCGCCCGCGCCCCGCGCCGGTTCCCGCGCAGCGGCTGCGCGACGAGCAGGCGGTGCTCGACGAGCTCGCGCGCCTCGGCCTCGAGGGCGACGACGCGGAGCTCGAGGACGATTCGCTGTTCCTTCGTCCCGGCCTGCCGCGCGACATCCTGAGGAAGCTGCGCCGCACGCACTGGGTGATCCAGGACCAGCTCGACCTGCACGGGCTCACCGCGGAGGCCGCGGCGCTCGAAACCGCAACGTTCCTCGCCGAGTGCCGCCGGCGGGGACTGCGCTGCGTGCGCATCATCCACGGCAAGGGACTGGGCTCGCGCGGAAGGGAGCCGGTGCTCAAGCGCCGCATCCGCAAGCTCCTCATGCGCCGCGACGAGGTGCTCGCGTTCGTCGAGCCGCACGCGATCGATGGCGGCGGCGGCGCGGTCGTGGCGCTGCTCGAGGCGTAGCGTGGACCGCGCCGCGCGCATCGCGCTCCTCCTCGCCGCCGTGGTCGCCATCGCGATCGGGATCGCCGGGCTGCAGCGCCGCCTCGCGAACCCGGACGAGGGCCGCTACTCGGAGATCTCGCGCGAGATGGTGCAGACGGGAGACTGGACCACGCCGCGCCTGGATGGCCTCAAGTACTTCGAGAAGCCGCCCCTGCAGTACTGGGCGACCGCGCTCGCATTCGAGGCGTTCGGCGAGAGCGAGGTCGCGGCGCGACTCTACGTCGCGGCCTGCGGCCTCCTCACGCTGCTCCTCGCGGCGTACACCGCCGGGCGCCTCGGAACGGCGGATGCGAGCGTCGCCACCGCGCTCGCACTGCTGTGCAGCCCCTACTTCATGGCGCTCGGCACCATCGTCACGCTCGACATGGGCGTGACGCTGTGGATCAGCGCGGCGGTCTGCGCGTTCCTGCTCGCCGAGGACCGCGCCGAGCGCGGCGCGCGCAATGCCGGCTGGCTCGCCGCGGCCTGGATCTCGATGGCGCTCGCGGTGCTCTCGAAGGGGCTCATCGGCATCGTCTTTCCCGCCGCGGCGGTGTTCTTCCACATGGTGCTGCGACGCGAGGCCTCCGTGCTGAAGCGCCTCGGCTGGTCGTACGGCGTGCCGGTCTTCCTCGCCATCGCGGCACCGTGGTTCCTGGCCGTGTCGAAGGCGAATCCCGAGTTCGCGCGCTTCTTCTTCATCCACGAGCACTTCGAGCGCTTCCTCACCCACGAAGCGCGGCGCGTGCAGCCCTGGTGGTTCTTCCTGCCGATCGTCGCCTTCGGCTTCCTTGCGTGGAGCTTCGCGCTTCCGGCGGCGATCCGCGACGCATGGGCGAGCGAGTCGGGCCGGCGCTTCCAGCCGCTGCGCGTATCGCTGCTGTGGTCCGCCGTCGTGGTCGTGTTCTTCAGCGTGTCGGGATCGAAGCTTCCCGCCTACGTGCTGCCCGTCTTCCCGATGCTCGCGATCGTCCTCGGGCGCTACCTCGCGAAGGCGGCGCCGCGCCGGCTCGCGATCGCGGCGGCGGCCGGATCCGCGCTCGCGATCCCGCTCGCGATCGCCGCGTTCCTCATGGATCGCGGCGGCAAGGATCCGTGGACGCTCGCGCTGTATGCGGCGGCCAAGCCCTGGGTGCTCGCCGGGACTGCGGCGCTCTTCGCGGGCGGCATCGCCGGCGCGCTCCTGCTGCGCGCCGGGCGACGCTGGCCCGGCCTCGCGGCGGTCACCCTCGCCTCGCTGCTGCTCACCGGCGGCATCGAGCGCGGATACGCGGCGCTCACGCCGCGGCAGTCCGGCTGGGAGGTGGCGCAGGCGATGAAGCCCTACCTCCGGCCCGGGACGCGCCTCTACAGCGTCAACCACTACGAGCAGACGGTGCCGTTCTACGTCCGGCGCACGCTCACCCTCGTGAACTACCACGACGAGTTCGAGCTGGGCGAGAAGGCGGAGCCGGCGAAGGCGATCGCCGACACGGAAGAATTTGCCGCGCGCTGGCTGCGGCCGGGCGATGCGATGGCTATAATGCAGCCCGGCACTTACGACAAATTCCGGCGGCAGGGACTGCCCATGCAGGTGCTGCACGAAGACCCGCGCCGCGTCCTGGTCCGCAAGCCGTGACCCCTCTCACCTTCTCGCTCGTCCTCGCCGGCGTGCTGCTCAACGCGACGGCGCAGCTGCTGCTCAAGGCGGGCACCAACCGCGTCGGCGAGTTCGCGTTCTCGCTCGCGAACCTCGTCCCCGTCGGCTCGAGGCTCGCGCTGAGCCCGTTCATCGCGGGCGGCCTCGCGTGCTACGTGGTGAGCGTGGTGGTGTGGATCCTCGCGCTCTCCCGCGTGCCGGTGAGCGTCGCCTATCCGATGCTCTCCATCGGCTACATCGTGAACGCGCTCGCCGCCTGGGCGCTCTTCGGCGAGTCGCTCGGCGCGCAGAAGATGGTCGGCATCGCCTTCATCATCGCGGGCGTCTTCCTGGTGGCGCGCTCCTAGTGCAGCCCTTCCTTCCCTTCGCGCGGCCCACGATCGACGAGGCGATGATCGCCGCGGTCGCCGACACGCTGCGCAGCCGCTGGCTCACGACCGGCCCGCGCGCCGCCGCCTTCGAGAAGGCGCTCTCGCAGCGCTTCGGCGCAAGGCCGGTGCGCTGCGTCACCTCCGCCACGGCCGCGATGGAGCTCGCGCTCGAGCTCCTCGAGGTGGGACGCGGCGACGAGGTGGTCCTGCCCGCGCAGAGCTTCTTCGTCACCGGCAACCTCGTCGAGCGTGCCGGAGCGACGGCGGTCTTCGTCGACGTGGAGCTCGCCTCGCGCAACGCGGACATGGCGCAAGCCGATGCCGCCGTGACGCCGCGCACGAAGGTGTTCATGCCGACGCACTACAACGCGCCGCTCGATCCGGCGCGCCTCGCCCGGTTCCGCGAGCGCCACGGCGTGCGCATCGTCGAGGACGCCGCCCTCGCGATCGGCTCGAAGGCCGGAGGGCGCGAAGTGGGCTCGATGGGCGACCTCGTCTCGTTCAGCTTCCACCCGAACAAGAACATCACTACGATCGAGGGCGGGGCGCTGGTGCTGAACGACGAGCGCGAGGCGGCGGCGATCGAGGAGCTGCGCTTCCACGGCATCGTGAGGCGCGCCGACGGCACGCGCGACGTGCAGCGCGCGGGCGCCAAGTACAACTTCTCCGACGTCTCCGCGCGCCTCGGCCTCGAGCAGCTCGCGCATCTCGACGAATGGTGCCGCGCGCGCGAGCGCCTCGCGCACCTGTACTTCGAGCGCCTCGCCGGCGACGACCTCCTCACGCCCGAGCGCCTGCCCCCGCACGACAATCCCGGCCACAGCTGGAACATGTTCACGGTGCTGCTGCCGCTCGAGGAGATGGGACGCACGCGCAAGTCCTTCATCGACGCGATGGGCGAGGAAGGGATCGGCATCGGCATCTCCTACGAGGCGATCCACCTCACCAGCCTCTTCCGGCGCAAGGGCCTGCGCGAGGGCCGGTTCCCGGTCTCGGAGCGCATCGCGCGCGAGACGGTCACGCTGCCGCTCTTCCCCGAGATGCGCGAGTCCGACGTCGACCGCGTCTGCGTGAGCCTCGCGCGCGCGATGCGCCGCAAGGCCGCCTGAGATGAGCGCCGCGCCCGAGCTCTCGGTGGTGATCCCGGTGTACAACGAGGAGGAGGTGCTGCCGGCCCTCTTCGCGCGGCTCTATGCGGCGCTCGACGCGCTCGGCATCGCCTACGAGGTGGTGTTCGTGAACGACGGCAGCCGCGACCGCTCGGCGGCGCTGCTGCGCGAGCAGTTCCAGAAGCGCCCCGACGTGACGCGCGTGATCCTCTTCAACGGCAACTTCGGCCAGCACATGGCGATCATGGCGGGCTTCGAGCACGTGCGCGGCGATCGCATCGTCACGCTCGACGCGGACCTGCAGAACCCGCCCGAGGAGATCGCGAAGCTCCTCGCGAAGATGGAAGAGGGCCACGACTACGTGGGATCGATCCGCCGCGCGCGGCAGGACGCCGCATGGCGGCGCTGGGCGTCCAAGGCGATGAACCGCCTGCGCGAGCGCATCACGCACATCCGCATGACCGACCAGGGCTGCATGCTGCGCGCCTACGCCCGGCCGATCGTCGACGCGATCCGCGCCTCGCGCGAGGTGAGCACGTATATCCCCGCCCTCGCCTACTCCTTCGCGCACAACCCCGCCGAGGTCGAGGTGGAGCACGAGGAGCGCCACGCGGGCGCGTCGAAGTACTCGCTCTACAAGCTGGTGCGCCTCAACTTCGACCTGGTGACCGGCTTCTCGGTGCTGCCGCTGCAGGCGTTCTCGCTGTTCGGCATCTTCGTCTCCGTCGCGTCGCTCGGCGTCTACGTCGTGGTGATCGCGTGGCGCATCTACGAGGGGGTGGGCGACGGCCTCTGGGTGATCTGGGACCGCGACATCCTGGAGTTCTTCCTCACCGGCGTGCAGCTTTTCGGGCTCGGGCTCATCGGCGAGTACGTGGGCCGCATCTACCAGCAGGTGCGCGAGCGGCCGCGCTACGTGATCCAGGCGCTCCTCGAGAAGATCGACTGAGATGGCGCCGCGCGCGCTGGTCTTCGCCTACCATGATGTGGGAGTGCGCTGCCTTTCGGTGCTGCTCGCCCACGGCGTCGAGGTGGCCCTCGTGGTGACGCACCGCGACGACCCGCGCGAGACCCTCTGGTTCGCGAGCGTGGAGCGTCTCGCGCGGGAGCACGGCCTCGAGACGATCGCGCCGGAGGCTTCCGAGCTCGCGGCCCTCGCGCCGCGCCTCGCCGCGCTCGCACCGGACTTCCTCTTCTCGTTCTACTACCGCCACATGCTTCCGCCCGCGATCCTCGGCTGCGCGCGGCGCGGCGCGTACAACGTGCATGGCTCGCTGTTGCCGAAATACCGCGGGCGGGTCCCGGTGAACTGGGCGATCCTGAAGGGCGAGCGCGAGACCGGCGCCACCCTGCACGAGATGGTCGACAAGCCCGACGCCGGCCGCATCGTGGACCGGATGGCGGTGCCGATCCTGCCCGACGACGTCGCGCTCGACGTGTTCCGCAAGGTGACGGTGGCGGCCGAGATCGTGCTCGACCGGGCCCTGCCCTCGCTTCTCGACGGCCGCGCGCGCCCGGTCGCGCAGGACCTGTCGAAGGGATCGTACTTCGGCGGCCGCAGGCCCGAGGACGGGCGCATCGACTGGTCGAAGGGCGCGCGCGAGATCCACGACCTGGTGCGGGCGGTCGCGCCGCCGTACCCGGGCGCATTCACCGCGGTCGAGGGGACTCGCATGCGCGTGCTGCGCAGCCTCGTGCTGCGCGAGGCCGGCCCGGCGACCGCCGCGGCGTCCCTCGAGGTGGACGGCGATGGGCGCCTCGTCGCGCGCTGCCGCGATGGCGGCATCCTTCGCATCCTCGAATGGGCCGAGGACGGCGAGCCTCTCGATGCCGCCGCGTTCGTGCGCCGCTTCGGCCGCGGCCCGCTCTGCCCGGAAGCGCTTCCATGAGCGAGGCGCCCTGCCCGCTCCAGTTCCTCCTCGCCCGCTTCGCGTCCGGCCGCGAATCCCGCGCCGCCGGAACGGCGCTCCCACCCGGACGGTCCCCACCATGAAGAAACTCTGCATCCTCGGCGTGAACGGCTTCATCGGACACCACCTCTCGCAGCGCATCCTCAAGCACACCGAGTGGGAGGTGTTCGGCATGGACATGAGCTCGGACCGCGTCGCCGACCTCATGGACCACAAGCGCTTCCATTTCTTCGAGGGCGACATCACCATCAACAAGGAGTGGATCGAGTACCACATCCGCAAGTGCGACGTGGTGCTGCCCCTGGTGGCGATCGCGACTCCCGCGACCTACGTGCGCGAGCCGCTCAAGGTGTTCGAGCTCGACTTCGAGGCGAACCTGCCGATCGTGAGGAGCTGCGTGAAGTACGGCAAGCGCATCCTCTTCCCGTCCACTTCCGAGGTCTACGGCATGTGCCGCGACGAGCGCTTCGATCCCTACGCCTCGGAGCTGGTGCTGGGCCCCATCGACAAGCAGCGCTGGATCTACTCGTGCTCGAAGCAGCTCATGGACCGCGTGATCTGGGCGTACGGCTCGATGGGAAACCTCGACTTCACGCTGTTTCGTCCCTTCAACTGGATCGGCGCGGGGCTCGACTCGATCCACACCGCCAAGGAAGGAAGCTCGCGCGTCATCACGCAGTTCCTCGGCCACATCGTGCGCGGCGAGGCGATCAAGCTGGTGGACGGCGGCGCCCAGAAGCGCGCCTTCACCTACATCGACGACGGCATCTCCGCGCTCATGAAGATCATCGAGAACCGCGACGGCGTCGCGAGCGGGCAGATCTACAATATCGGCAATCCCGACAACAACTACTCGGTGCGCGAGCTCGCGAAGATGATGCTGGAGCTCGCGAGCTCCTATCCCGAGTACCGCGCGAGCGCCGGGCGGGTGAAGCTCGTGGAGGTGAGCTCCGGCGAGTACTACGGCAAGGGATACCAGGACGTGCAGAACCGCGTGCCTTCCATCGCCAACACGATGAAGGACCTCGACTGGGCGCCCAAGGTGGACATGCAGAGCGCGCTGCGGCACATTTTCGACGCGTACCGCGGCCAGCTCGAGAGCGCCCGAGAGCTCGCCGAATGAGCGGCGCGGCAAACGCGCCAACCTCCGCGTTCCGGACCTGAAGGAGAGCGCAGCGAACATGGACGAGACACCGAAGGTCGGCGTCGTGATGGGCTCCCAGAGCGACTGGGACGTGATGCAGCACGCCGCGCGGATCCTGCGCGACTTCGGGGTGCCCTTCGAGCAGAAGGTGGTCTCGGCGCACCGCACGCCCGACGCCATGTTCGAATATGCCGAAGGCGCCCGTGAGCGCGGGCTCGCGTGCATCATCGCGGGCGCGGGCGGATCCGCCCACCTGCCCGGCATGATCGCCTCCAAGACCACCCTTCCCGTCCTGGGCGTGCCCATTCCCACGCGCCACCTCGCGGGACAGGACTCGCTCTACTCCATCGTGCAGATGCCGAAGGGCATCCCGGTCGCCACCTTCGCGATCGGCGAGGCGGGCGCCGCGAACGCGGGGCTCTTCGCGGTGAGCCTCCTCGCGGGCTCCGATGCCCAGCTCGCGAAGAAGCTCGCCGAGTACCGCGAGAAGCTCGCCGAGCAGGTGGCGGCGATGCAGCTTCCCGACGTGCTGTGATCCTCCCCGGCGCGACGCTCGGGCTCCTCGGCGGCGGGCAGCTCGGGCGCATGTTCACGGTCGCCGCACGCACGCTCGGCTATCGCGTGACGGTGCTCGATCCGGATCCTTTCGCGCCGGCGGCGGAATTCGCGACCGCGCACCTGCGGGCCGCGTTCGACGACCCGCGAGCGGTCGCGGAGCTCTCCGCCACGTGCGCGGCCGTCACGACCGAGTTCGAGAACGCGCCGGCGCACGCGCTCGAAGCCATCGCGGCGGCGACGGTCGTCCGGCCGAGCGGCTCGTCGGTCGCGATCGCGCAGGATCGCCGGCGCGAGAAGGGATTCTTCGCCGAGCACGGCTTCCCGGTCGGCCGCTTCGCGATCGTCGATTCCGCGGCGGCCATCGCGCCGGCGCTCGAGGAGGTTCGCCTGCCGGCGCTCCTCAAGACGGCGCGCCTCGGCTACGACGGCAAGGGCCAGGCACGCATCGACCGGCCGGAGGACGCGGCCCGCGTCTTCGCCGAATGGAAGGACGTGCCGTGCATCCTCGAGGAGCGGCTCGCGCTCGAGCGCGAGGTCTCGGTCGTGCTCGCACGCGCGGCCGACGGCGCCACGGCGGTCTTCCCGCTCGCCGAGAACCGCCACGCGCACGGCATCCTCGACGTCACCATCGCGCCCGCGCGCGTGCCCGACGCGATGGCGAAGGAGGCGACGGCGCTCGCCACGCGCCTCGCCGCCGAGCTTCGCTACGTGGGCGTGCTCGCGGTCGAGATGTTCGTGGCGGGCGGCAAGCTCCTCCTCAACGAGATCGCGCCGCGGCCGCACAACAGCGGCCACTACACCATCGACGCCTGCCGAACCTCGCAGTTCGAGCAGCAGGTGCGCGTGCTGTGCGGCATGCCGCTCGGCGACCCGTCGCAGCACACGCCGGCGGTCATGGTGAACCTGCTGGGCGACATCTGGCGCGACGGCGAGCCGCGCTGGGAAGCGGTGCTGCGCCACGCCGGCGCGCACCTGCACCTCTACGGCAAGCGCGAGGCGCGGCCCGGGCGCAAGATGGGGCACGTGACGGTGTGCGAGGCGACGCCCGAGCGCGCGCTCGAGGTGGCGCTCGGGATCCGCCGCGAGCTCGGCATCGCCGATCCGGGCTGAGGAGGAAGCGTGCTTCGGCTGCTGCTGGTATTGCTGTCTTTCGTGCTCTGCGACGCGCAGGCGCTCGCGAAGGAGGTGGTGCGCGGATCGGGACGCGCGGCGACCGAGGAGCGCGGCGTCTCCGGCTTCCACGCCATCGCGGTGTCGGTCCCCGGCCGCGTCACGGCGATCCAGGGCGCCTCCGAAGGCGCCACGCTCACCGCGGACGACAACGTGCTGCCGAAGATCGTGACCGTCGTCGATGCCGGCGTGCTCCGCATCCGCTTCCCCCACGGCGTCGACGTGCGCCCGCGCACGCCGATCGCCAACACCGTGCACGGGCGTTCCCTCGACTCGTTCGAGACTGCCGGCGCGGTCACCGTCGAGGTGCCGAGGCTCGAGGGCAAGCGCCTCGACGCGCGCCTCGCCGGATCGGGACGCATCGTCCTGCCCGAGCTGCGCCTCGGGACGCTCTCGATCCGCAGCAGCGGCCATGCGCACGGGCTCGCCATCGGCCGCGTCGACCGCTTCGAGCTCGGCATGGCGGGGAGCGGCGAAATGAACGCGGCGCGCCTCGACGCGGCAAGCGCGAGCGTGCACATCGCGGGCTCCGCGACCGCCGTGGTATGGGTGCGCGAACGGCTGGAAGCGGGGATCACCGGGTCGGGCTCGGTGCGCTACTTCGGCGATCCCGGCGTGCGCTCGCGCGTCGCGGGCTCCGGCCGCGTGCGGCGCATGGGAGCGTCGCCGCCGTGATCCTCGCGTGGCTGCGGCGAGGGCGCCGTCCGGCCGCGATTCCCATCGACGCGCAGCTCTGGCGGCGCGCCACCGCGCCCTGGCTCTTCATGCGCGGCATGAGCGAGGCCGAGTCGCAACGCCTGCGCTCGCTCTGCGAGCGCTTCCTCGCGATCAAGCGCTTCGCCGGGACCCACGAGCTCGCGGTCTCCGAGGCGATGCGCGTGGAGATCGCGGCGCAGGCATGCGTCCTCGTCCTCGAGCTCGGCATCGAGTGGTACGACGGCTGGTCGGACGTGATCCTCTATCCCGGCCAGTTCATGCCCGAGCGCGAGGTGGAGGACGAGGCGGGCGTCGTGCACGTCACGCGCGACCCGATGGCGGGCGAGGCGTGGCTGGGCGGCCCGGTGATCCTCTCCTACGAGGACGTGGCCCTCGCCGGCGACAAGCGCGCGCGCGTCGCCGGGTACAACGTCGTGATCCACGAGTTCGCGCACAAGCTCGACATGCGCAACGGCGAGCCCAACGGCTTCCCGCCGCTGCACCGCGCCATGGATGCGCGCGCCTGGAAGCGCGCCTTCAGCGAGGCATACGAGGACTTCGTGCGGCGCGTGGAGGCCGCCGAGCGGCTGCCGGGCCGGCGCGGCCAGGCGGCGCTCGACAAGCTTCCCATCGATCCGTATGCCGCCGAAAGCGCGGCGGAATTCTTCGCCGTCGGCTCGGAGGCGTTCTTCGAGACGCCGGAGCTCCTCGCGCCGGCCTATCCCGAGGTCTACGGGCAGTTCCGGCTCTTCTTCCGCCAGGACCCGCTCGCGCGCCTGAAGGCCTCGCGCGCTACTTGACCCCTCCCTCGCCGGAGTCGGTGCGATCCATGCGGTCCTTCGGATCGCGCATGCCTTCGGCCTTCTTCCTGCCGAGGTCCTCGGCGCGCTTCATCTCGCGCGCCTCTTCCGGCGAACGCGGCGCCGCGTCGCGCGCCTCGCGCTCCACGTCGTGCGTCCGCAGGTGCTCCTTCAGGCCGCGGACGTAGTCGCGCGTCGCCTGGTAATTGCCTTCGCCGTGCTGCTTGTCGGCGCCGGCGCGTCGTTGCTGCTGCGGTCCCGCGGGGCCGGAGGACGTTTCCTTCTTCGGCGATTCGCGGCGATCCTCGGAACGGTTCATGGCTGGCTCCTTCCTTGCTGGGTTGGCGGCTCGCCCGATTGCTGCGCATCCGGCGTCGCGTTGCGGCCTTGCGAGGGGGCGTAGCCCATCCCCGGCTTCTCGGATTGCAGCGGCGCAACCGACGAGTGGTTGTGGTCCTGACCCTCGGGCGGCGCCGGCTTCACGTCGATGGTCTGGGCGGATGGATCCGGGGTCGCGGAGGGCGCGCCGGCGGACCCGCGGTCGCACGCGGCGAGGCTCGCGAGCGCGAACGCGGCCGCGAGAGCGGCGCCGGCTCGATGTGGCATCTTCATGGAATGGGCTCCGTCGCGTCGCCTCGATGCGGCGACCTTCAACCCACGATAGGACGGCCCCGAAGGCGGGGTTTATCGGACGGATCCTGCGCGCCGCGTAGGAGCCGTCCTAGGCCCGCGCGCGAGCGCGCGCGCGCGCGCGAAGCGCAGAGTCAGAGGAAGAGGACGGCGGGGAAGACCGCGATCGCGAGCACGATGAGGACCCACTCGCAGTTCCAGCGCTTCAGGTGGCCCGTGTAGTGCAGGATGATCGCGGCGATCGCGAATACGTAGAATGCGGCGAGAAGCATTTTTGTTGATCTCCTCCCTGTAGTCGCCGCTAGGATACAGGAAAGGAATTCCGCGGCCTAGACGGCGTCCTCGCCCGTCTCCCCGGTGCGGATCCGCACCACCTGGCCCACGTCGAAGACGAAGATCTTGCCGTCGCCGATCTTGCCGGTGCGCGCCGCCTTGACGATGGCGTCCATCGCCTTTTCCACGAGGCTGTCGGCGACCACCACCTCCACCTTCACCTTGGGCAGGAAGTCGACGACGTACTCCGCGCCGCGATAGAGCTCCGTATGGCCCTTCTGCCGGCCGAACCCCTTCACCTCGGTGACGGTGAGGCCCGATACGCCGATCTCGGAGAGCGCCTCGCGCACCTCGTCCAGCTTGAACGGCTTCACGATCGCTTCGATCTTCTTCATGGCGCGTCGCGGGAGGTGGCGTACGGGCGGAACCCGGATGTTATCGGATAGCGCCAATCCTTGCCAAACGCGCGCGGCGTGATGCGGATGCCGGGCGGGGCCTGGCGCCGCTTGTACTCGTTCAACTGGATGAGGCGCACGACCTGCCGCACCGCCTGCATGTCGTAGCCCACCCCGGCGATCTGCTCGGGCGACATGTCGCGCTCCATGTAGCGCTCCACCACCGCGTCGAGCACCTCGTAGGGCGGAAGGCTGTCCTGGTCGGTCTGTCCCGGGCGCAGCTCCGCGCTCGGCGGCCGGTCGATCACGCGCTGCGGGATCACGCGGCCCTTGGAGTTCCTCCAGTTGGCGAGCCGGTAGACGAGCGTCTTCACGATGTCCTTGATGACGGCGAAGCCGCCCGCCATGTCGCCGTAGAGCGTCGCGTAGCCGGTCGCCATCTCGCTCTTGTTGCCGGTGGTGACGACGATCGAGCCGAGCTTGTTGGAGAAGGCCATGAGCAGCGTGCCGCGGATCCTCGCCTGGAGGTTCTCTTCCGTCGTGTCCTCCGCGCGGCCGGCGAACGCGGGGGCGAGCGCGGCGCGGAACGCGTCGAACATCGGCTTGATCGCGATCTCGTGGTACTCGACGCCCTGGATGCGCGCCATCTCGCGCGCGTCCTCGATGCTCATCGACGCGGTGTAGTCGGAAGGCATCATCACGGCGCGCACGCGCTCCGGCCCGAGCGCGTCCACGCACACCGCGAGCACGAGCGCCGAGTCGATGCCGCCGGAAAGCCCGAGGAGCACGCCCGGGAAGCGGTTCTTCTGCACGTAGTCGCGCACGCCGGTCATGAGCGCGCGGTAGATCGTCTCCTCCTCGGTGAGCGGCGGGGCGATCGGGCCGCGCACGGCGGCGCCCTCGAACTGCACGATGTCGATCGCCTCGCGGAAGGTCTCGGCCTGGTAGCTGAGCATGCCTTCCGCGTCGAGCGCGAACGACGCGCCGTCGAACACCAGCTCGTCCTGTCCGCCGGTCCAGTGCACGTAGAGGAGCGGAAGCTTCGTCTCCTTCACGCGTGCGCCCATGATCTGGTAGCGCTCGGCGAGCTTCGCGCGATGGAAGGGCGAGGCGTTGATGCTCACCAGGAGCTCGGCGCCCGCCGCCTTCGCCTGCGCCGCGGGCTCCGGGAACCAGAGGTCCTCGCAGATCGTGATCGCGATCTTCCGCCCCTGCACCTCCACGACGCAGGGCCGGTTGCCGGTCTCGAAGTAGCGCTTCTCGTCGAACACCTGGTAGTTGGGCAGGCGCTGCTTGAAGTACACCTTCTCGATGCGGCCGCCGCGCAGCACCGCGGCGGCGTTGTAGCGCGTGCGTCCCTCGCGATGCGGATAGCCGACGACGACGGCGATGTCCAGGCAATACGGCGCGAGCTTCATGAGCTCCGCCTGGCACTGGTCGCAGAAATCGTCGCGCAGCAGCAGGTCCTCGGGCGGATAGCCGGAGAGCGCGAGCTCGGGGGTGACGACGAGAGCGGCCCCGGCCGAGCGGGCGGCCTCGATGGCACGCCGGATCCGGTCCGCGTTGCCGGCGAAATCGCCCACGGTCGTGTTGATCTGGGCGACGGCGATCTTCATGAAGGCGCGGGGGATGCCGGGGGCGGCTAGAATCGGGGAAGGCCCCAATTATAGCGACGTGGCGCAATCCCTCCGCATCCTAGACTCGCTCGACGGCATCGATCCGGCTCGATGGGACGCGCTCGCCGACGGGAATCCGACGCTCGCCTTCGCGTTCCTGGACAGCCTCCATCGCAGCGGATGCGCCGCGCCCGAGAGCGGATGGGCGCCCTGCTATCCCACCCTGTGGGAGGGCGAGCGCCTGGTGGGTGCGGCTCCGCTCTACGCCAAGTCCCACTCGTTCGGCGAATACGTGTTCGATTGGGCGTGGGCCGACGCCTACGAGCGCCACGGCCTCGCCTACTACCCGAAGCTCCTGTGCGCCGTCCCGTTCACGCCGGCGACCGGCGCGCGCCTCCTCGCGCAGGACGGCGATTGCCGCGCGAAGCTCGCGCGCGCGATGCTCGCCGTGGCGCGCGATTCGCGCTTCTCGTCGCTGCACGTGCTCTTTCCCGCCGGGCGCGACGCCGAAACGCTGCGTCCGATGGGCTTCCTCGAGCGGCGCGGCGTCCAGTTCCACTGGAGCAACCCGGGCTACGCCTCGTTCGACGCGTTCCTCGCCGAGCTGTCCCACGACAAGCGCAAGAAGATCCGCCAGGAGCGGCGCAAGGTCGCGCAGCAGGGCGTGACGCTGCGGCGCCTCACGGGGCGCGAGGCGACCGGCGCCGACTGGGACTTCTTCACCGCGTGCTACCGGCGCACCTACCGCGCGCACCGGTCGACGCCGTATCTCGATCGCGCCTTCTTCGGGCTCCTCGCCGAACGCATGCCCGATTCGCTCCTCCTCGTGATCGCCGAGCGCGACGCGCGGCCGATCGCCGCCGCGCTCGACCTCTTCGGCCCGCGCGCCCTGTACGGCCGCTACTGGGGCAGCGTGGAGCACGTGCCGGGGCTGCATTTCGAGGCGTGCTACTACCAGGGGATGGAGTTCTGCATCGAGCGCGGCATCCCGCTCTTCGAGGGCGGCGCGCAGGGCGAGCACAAGCATGCGCGCGGCTTCCTCCCCGAGGCGACGCACTCCTTCCACTGGCTGGCCCATCCCGCCTTCACGCGCGCGATCGACGACTTCCTCGCCCGCGAGGGCGCCGGCATCGAGGCCTACGTCGACGAGCTGGACGAGCGGAGTCCCTTCAGGCGGGCGAAACGCGAGGAACGCAGATGAACGCAGATGGAACGCAGATGAACGCAGATGCAACCCGTGAAGAGTTCGGTGCACGTTGTCGCGCCGTGCGAATTTCGGACAAACCTCGCCCGGCTCTGTCTGCGTTCATCTGCGTTCATCTGCGTTCCATCTGCGTTCATCTGCGTTTCCAAGATCTTGGGTCGCGTCACTTCCAGGCGGCGGCGAATTCCTTCCAGTGCGGCGCGTTCTGCGACGCGAGGAAGTCGCGCAGCAGCTGCATCTCCTTCGCGTACGCTTCCGGCGTGAGCGCGCCGCGGATCAGCTGGAAGCGCTGGTAGAGCGCGTAGGTGTTGGCGACGTCCGTCTCGCAGTAGTCACGGATCGCCGCGATCGCGCCGCCCTTCCACGCCGGGTACACCTTCGAGCCGTCCATGCCGAGCTTGCCGGGCAGCCCGCACAGCGCGGCCACCTCGTCGAGCGGCGCCCACGCGCGGTTCACGTACCCGGCGAGCACGTCCATGAGGTCGGTATGCCGGGTATGGAAGCGGCTCAGGTAGTTGTTGAACTTGAAGTCGCGGTTCGAATCGCCCACGTCCCAGTAGCAGCATCCGGGAATGCCGTGGACGAGTGCGCGGTAATGCAGCACCGGGAGATCGAAGGAGCTCCCGTTCCAGGACACGAGCTGCGGCGTGTACTTCTCGATGCCGTCGAAGAAGCGCTGCACGAGGTCGCGTTCCGGAGCGTCGGGGCTGCCGAGCGACCAGATGCGCAGGCCCTCGTCGCTCCTCAGAGCGCAGGAGATGGCCACCACGCGCTGCACGTGCACCGGCAGGAAGTCGGTGCCGGTCGCCTGGCGCCGGCGCTGCATGGCGAGCTCGACCACGGCTTCCTCGCTCACCTCCGGGGCGAGGTCCCACACCTTCCGGAGTCCCTCGACGTCCGGAACGGTCTCGATGTCGAAGACGAGGATCGGCGTCATGCCTCCCTCAGGCGGGGAATACGCCGGTGGAGAGGTAGCGGTCCCCGCGGTCGGGAACGATGTGCACG